>DATLIA010000067.1:0-10968 GCA_035540215.1 Actinokineospora sp.
GCCCTGCTCGGCACCTCCCGGGTGGTCTCCGTCCTCGGGCCCGGCGGTCTCGGCAAGACCCGGATCGCGCACGTCCTCGGCCGTGACGCGGTCCAGCCGGTGGTGCACTTCGTCGAGCTGGTCGGTGTCGTGGCGGCCGAGGACGTCGTCGGCGAGGTCGGTTCGGCGCTGGGCGTGCGTGACTCGGTGGCCGGTCGGCGGGCGCTGACCCCGGTCCAGCGGGCCGACGTGCGGGCCCGGATCGCCCAGCAGCTGGACGTGTCGCCCGCCCTGCTGATCCTGGACAACTGCGAGCACGTGATCGACGCGGTGGCCGACCTGGTCGCCTTCCTCGTCTCCGCCGTCCGTGACCTGCGCGTGGTCACCACGAGCCGCTCCCCGCTCAACATCTCCGCCGAGCGCGTCTATCCGCTGGGCCAGCTCGGCATCGGGGACGCGGTCGAGCTGTTCGGCAGGCGCGCGCGGGCCGCGCGGCCCCGGGTGGCCCTCGACGAGACCGTCGTCGCCGACATCGTCACCCGGCTCGACGGGCTGCCGCTGGCCATCGAGCTGGCCGCCGCGCGCGTGCGGGTCATGTCGGTCGAGGACATCGCCCGGCGCCTGGAGGACCGGTTCGCGCTGCTTCGTGGCGGCGACCGCACCGCGCCCGACCGGCACCAGACGCTCCTTGCCGTCATCGACTGGTCGTGGAACCTGCTCGCCGACCGCGAGCGGCGCGGTCTGCGCTGGCTGTCGGTCTTCCACGACGGATTCACCCTGTCCGCCGCCGAGCAGCTGATCGGCCCCGCCGCGATCGACATCGTTGAGTCCCTGGTCGACCAGTCCCTGCTGAGCGTGTTCGAAGCCGCGGGCCGGGTCCGCTACCGGATGCTGGAGACCGTCCGCGAGTTCGGCCGCGACCGGCTCGCCGACGCGGGCGAGTCCGACGACGCGCGGCTGGCGCACTGGGCGTGGGCGCACCGGTTCGCGCAGATGGTCATGGCCAAGCTGTTCACCGACGCGCAGATAGAACTGATGGACGAGGTCCTGCTGGAGGAGACCAACCTCGCCGACGTGCTGCGCCAGGCGCTCGCCAGCTCCGATGTGGATACCGCGGTGGTCATGCTGTCGGCACTGGGCCCGTACTGGATGGTGCGCGGCGAGCACCCGCGCGTGATGGCGCTCGGCGAGGCACTCGAACAGGCGCTGAGCGGTTGGTCGCCCAAGCCGGAGATCGCCGACAACGCCCGCACCTGCCTCTCGGTGCTCATCAGCAACGCGGTAGCCGTGCAAGGCATCGATACGACCGAGGCCATGGGGCTGCTACGCGCGCTGGGGCCGGGCGCGGCGTCGCCGGTGATTCGCGCGCACGTGTCGGTAGTGCTGTCGCTGGACCACACCAACCCAGGTGGGCGGACCGCCGAGCTGGCGGCGTTGTGTGAGCACCCGGACGTGCGCACCGCCTGCCTCGCGCAGCAGTGGTACGCCCACGCGCTGGAGAACCAGGGTGACCCCGAGGGCGCTGTCGAGCACGCGGCGCGCGCTCTTGCCTTGGCGCCCGGCGACGACGGGCCGTGGCACCGGGCGATGCTGCACACCCAGCTCGCCGACCTGCACGCCCAGCTCGGCCTGCTGGAACAGGCCCGCCCGCACGCCGTCGCGGCGCTGCCGGTGCTCGACCGGCTGAACGCGGTCGACGACGCCTGCCAGCTGCGCGCGCTGCTCGCCGTGGTGGCGATGAGCGCGGGCCATTTCGGCGAGGCGCGGAGCTGGATCGATGAGATCGCGGGCGTCGAGGGATCGCAGTGGAACTTCGGCGGTGGGCTGGTACGCCTGGTCGCCGAGGCCGAGCTGGCCCTGATCCAGGGCAAACACGCCGAGGGTCTGCGGGCCTACCGCGATGTCGTCACTCAGATGAGGGAGCTGAGGTTCCCCGGTTTCGGTGATCCGACCGGCTTCGAGCCGTGGACCCTGTTCGGTGAGGCCGCGGCGGTGAGCGCGCACGCGCAGTTCGCCGAGGGGCCGGAGGGCGATGACCTGCAAGCCGCGCTGGGTGGCAAGGTGCGTGCCGCGCTCGACCCCGACCGGCCTCACCTGGACCACCCGGTGATCGGCAGTGTCCTCGTCGGGCTCGCGGTGTGGGGGATGCTGCGCGACACGCTCCCGTCGGGGGACGCGGCCCGCCTGGTCGCCCTGGCCGACCGGTTCGGCTACAACCGGAACTACCCGACGATGGCCTGGCACGCGGTCAGCGCGATCGCCGAGCGCGCGGCGCCCGGAGAGGTCCAGCGGTGGCTGGACCACTATGGCGACCGACGCGGACCGCAGCTCCACGATGAAGCGCGGTCCGTCGTCGATCGCCTGTTCACCTGAGCTCACATGCGGCGGCGGAAGCTGCGCACCGACAGCGGCGCGAAGATCGCGACCAGCGCGGCGCAGCCGAGCAGCGCCCAGCCGACCTCCGCGGTGACCGTGCCGGTGTTGGCCAGGTCGCGGATCGCCGAGACCACGTGCGAGACCGGGTTGACCCGGACGAACGCGGCCAGCCAGCCCGGCAGCGACTCGACCGGGACGAACGCGTTGGACATGAAGGTCAGCGGGAACATCACCATCAGCGAGATGCCCTGCACGCCCTGGGCGCTGCGGGCGACGGTGCCGAACCAGGTGAACAGCCAGGCTAGCGACCAGCCCGCGACCACGGCGAGCAGCCAGCCCGCGAACACGCCGACGAACCCGCCGCCGGGGCGGTAGCCCATCAGGACACCCATGGCGAAGGTGAGGCCCGCGGCGACGCCGTAGCGGATCAGGTCGGCGATCATCGGCCCGGCCAGCGGCGCGATCCGGGCGATGGGCAGGGACTTGAACCGGTCGAAGACGCCCTTCTCCATGTCCTCGCGGAGCTGGACCCCGGTCGCCATGCAGGCGGTGAGGGTGGTCTGGGCGATGATGCCGGGGATCATCAGCGGCAGGTACGCCGCGACGTTGCCCGAGATCGCGCCGCCGAAGATGTAGGCGAACATCGCCGTGAACAGGATCGGCTGGATGGTCACGTCGAAGAACTGCTCCGGATTTCGGCGCATCTTCTTCAACGCCCGCCAGGCCAGCGTCATCGTCTGGCTGAACGTCTCGGCCATGCTGACGCGCGGCCGCGCCGCGGCGACGGCCGGGTGCATGGTGGGGGACAGGGTCATGGCCGTCATCGGTTGTCCTTGATGTCGTCGTCAGGGTTGACGGAGTTCTCGGAGTCGGAGGTGTCGTGCCCGGTCAGGGCCAGGAACACCTCGTCGAGGCTGGGCTTCTGCACGCTCACCGACGCCACCGACACCGACGCGGTGCGCAGCGCGATGAGCACGTCGGCGGCCTGGTCGGCGCGGTCGAGCGGCACGTTGATCCGGCCGTGCTCCGGGGTGAGGACCGGCTCCTCCCGCAGCACGCGGCGGATGGTGTCGGACGCGGCGGCCAGGTCGGCCGGGTCGGTCAGCAGGATCTGCAGGGTGGAGTTGCCGACCTGGCTCTTGAGCTGGTCCGGGGTGCCCTCGGCGACCTTGCGGCCGCGGTCGATCACCGCGATACGGCCGGCGAGCTGGTCGGCCTCGTCCAGGTACTGGGTGGTCAGCAGCACGGTGCAGCCGTCGGAGACCAGCGCGCGGATGGTGTCCCACATCTGCCCGCGGGTGCGCGGGTCGAGCCCGGTGGTGGGCTCGTCGAGGAAGATCAGCGGCGGGCGGGTGATCAGGCTGGCCGCCAGGTCGAGCCTGCGCCGCATGCCGCCGGAGAACTGCTTCAGCGGCCGGTTGGCCGCGGCCTCCAGACCGAACTGGCCCAACAGGTCGGCGGTGACCTGCTTGGCCTTGGCCGACGGCAGGCCCTGCAGGCGGCCGAACATCCACAGGTTCTCGGTGGCGGTGAGGTTCTCGTCGACGGAGGCGTACTGGCCGGTCACGCCGACGAGCTGGCGGACGACGTGCGGGTGCTTGGCCACGTCGACGCCGAAGATCTCCGCGTGGCCGCCGTCGATCTCCAGCAGGGTCGCCAGCATCCGCAGCATGGTCGTCTTGCCCGCGCCGTTGGGGCCGAGCACGCCGAAGATCTCGCCCTGGCGGACCTCGAGGTCGACGCCGTCGACGGCGCGGTTGTCGCCGAAGACCTTGACCAGCTCGTGCGTCCGCACGGCCAGGTCCACACTGTCCCGCGCGATGTCGCGGGTCTCCGATGTCGTCATTGTGGTCACGGCGCAACTCTGCGCCGACCCAGTTTCAGGGCGCCTTCACGAAGCCTTCAGCCGATGTCGTCCACTTGCAGCAGCTCGACGGCGGCGCCCGACTCGGCCAGCAGGTGGGCGGCGGCCACCCGGCGCGGGTCGGCCCGGTAGGAGTCCAGGCCGCGCGAGTCGGTGAAGGACACGAGGTGGATCTCGGTGCCGTCGGCCGAGCGGAGCCGCCGTTCCAGCCGCCCGCCGTGGTCGGCGAGCAGGGGCAGCACGGCGGCCTCGTAGGCGTCGAAGGCCGCCAGTCCGTGCTCGGGCACGCGGGCGATCATCACGTAGGTGGTCATGGGGTGACGGCTCGCAGCCAGGCCAGGACCGCGGCGCGGCCGAGGGCCTCCGGATCGACGCCGACGATCTGCAAGCGCGTCGTGCACAGCTCGGCTTGGGGGAGGGCCTTGGCCCACGCGGCGGCCACCTCCGGCGGGTGGACCGCGTCGTCGGTGAAGGCGGCGACGCCGCAGGGGACGTCCAGGGTGGCCAAGTCGTCGAGCGTGGGGGCGATGTGGTCGGCGGCGATGTCGAGCGCCTCGGCAAGGTGGTCGCCGTAGCCCGACCACGCCCGGGTCAGCTCGGCCGCCAGCCACGGGTCGAGCCCGGCGACCGCGGCCTCGGTCGCGGCGGCGGCGCCCAGTTCCCGGACGGCGGCCGCGCTGTACCTCGCGGCGACGGCCGCGGGCGCCCCGTCGGGGGTGCCCGTCCAACCGGGGAGCGCGAGCAACAGGCCCGCGCACCGGTCGCGGTTCTTCAGCGCCCACTCGACGGCGAGGTGCGCACCTAGCGAGATCCCGCCAACGATGATCGGCCCGACTTCGGCCGCGGCGTCCATCGCGGCGACGTACGCCGACAAATGCCCTGGTCCAGGCACTGGCGCGGGCGTCACCGCGGTGATCCCGACGGCGGCGAGCGGCACCTCGAACACCGACCGGACGAAGACGTCGTCCGACGCCGTGCCTGGCAGCAGCACGGCCGTGCGCACGGCGGTGTCCGGCTGGGTCACACTCACCCCTTGTTCGCTGTCCTTCGGTTACCTGGCGCGGTTAACCTGATTGTGCATGGGTCGTTCGTCGGGGCCGACCCCCACCACAGGAGCGGGACAACATGGGCACCAAGGGGGACGGATATTGGCACCGTCTCGTCAAACGGCTGACGACCGATGTCGCGCAGCTTGACGCGGACGACCTATCCGAACAGGCCGAGGCCCAAGGGGCGAAGCGGGCCTGTGACTGTCGATCGGGCGACGAGGTCACGGTGCTCGGTCGCTTACGCACCGTCGAGCTGTGTCCGCGCGACGCGGTGGCCACGCTGGAGGCCGAACTGTTCGACGGGACCGAGGGCGTGACACTAGTCTGGCTCGGTCGTCGCCGGATCCCGGGAATCGAGCCGGGCCGCACCGTCAAGGCGCAGGGCCGGATCGCGGTCCGCGACGGACGCAAGGTCCTCTACAACCCCTACTACGAGTTGCAGACAACCACATGACGAAACCGACCGCCGAGGTCAACGAGAACGACGAGTCCCAGCCCGCGCCCGAGCCGACCCTCCTTGAACAGATGGGCGGGGTCAGCGGACTGATCTACTCGTCTGTCCCGGTGGTCGTGTTCGTGCTCGCCAACCTGATCTTCGGGCTCACCGTCGGCATCTGGAGCGCCGTCGGGTGCGCGGTGCTGATCACGGTCCTGCGCGTGGTGCGCAAGGAGCCGCTGCAGCCCGCGATCTCCGGGTTCTTCGGGGTGGCGGTCGCGGCGTTCATCGCCTACCAGACCGGGTCCGCGAAGGGCTTCTTCCTGCTCGGCATCTGGACCAGCCTCGTCTATGGCGGCGTCTTCCTGCTGTCGGTGCTGGCGCGGAGGCCGCTGGTCGGGGTGATCTGGTCGCTGCTCAACGGCCTTGGCCAGGACTGGCGCAAGGATAAGGTCTCGGTCCGCGCCTACGACCTGGCCACGCTGACGTTCGTCGCGGTCTTCGCCGCGCGCTACGTCGTGCAGAAGTGGCTCTACGACGAGGACCAGACCGGTTGGCTGGCCGTGGCCCGCCTAGCCATGGGTTACCCGCTGTTCATCGTCGCGCTCGCGGTCACCGTCTGGGCCGTGCGCAAGGCCAAGCACCGCCAAGCCGATCGCGAAGCGCTCGTGGAGAGCGATGAGGACGTCGAGGCCAGGCTACGGGCCAAGTACGGCGAAACCTCCTGATCTTGCATCGGAAGCCCACCATCCGTCCTGGATGGTGGGCTTCCGCATGTCCGGAGATGTTCGTCTCTCCCTCACTGAGCACTCACCGTGCTCGCGTACGCTTACGGTTACGTAACCGTAGGTCGTCTTGGGGGAGACGCCGGGAATCCGAGGTAGCCGCACTGTGACGACAACTCTCGAGGCCGAGCTTGCCCCTGGGTCGAAACCGCTGACCGACCGCCGCCGCAGCGGTGCCGAGCAGGCAGGCGTCTATGCCTTCGTGGTGCTCCCCCTGCTGGCCGTCGGCGCCGCCGTGCCGTTCGCCTGGGGCTGGGGCCTCGGCTGGGTCGACGTGGGCATCGCGCTGGCCTTCTACATGATCAGCGGCCTTGGCGTGACCGTCGGCTACCACCGCCTGTTCACCCACGGCTCCTTCCGCGCCAAGCGCGGCCTCAAGATCGCGCTGGCCGTCGCCGGTGGCCTGTCCGCCCAGGGCTCGGTCATCGAGTGGGTCGCCGACCACCGCCGCCACCACGCCTTCTCCGACAAGGAAGGCGACCCGCACTCCCCGTGGCTGTTCGGCACCGGCCCGATGGCTGTGGCCAAGGGCTTCTACCACTCCCACATCGGGTGGCTGTTCGACCGCGACTGCACCACGATCGACCGCTTCGCCCCCGACCTGGCCGCCGACGCCGACCTGCGCGCCGTCGACAAGATCTTCATCCCGCTGACCGTGGCGTCGCTGACCGTCCCCGCGCTGCTGGGCGGCCTGCTGACCTGGTCGTGGTGGGGCATGCTCACCGCGTTCTTCTGGGCAGGCCTGGTCCGCATCGCGCTGCTGCACCACGTCACGTGGTCGGTCAACTCCGTCTGCCACATGATGGGTGACCGCCCCTTCAAGTCCCGCGACAAGGCCGCCAACGTCTGGCCCCTGGCGATCGTCAGCTTCGGCGAGTCGTGGCACAACCTGCACCACGCCGACCCGACCTCGGCCCGCCACGGCGTGCTGCGCGGCCAGGTCGACATCTCGGCCAGGTTGATCTGGATCTTCGAGAAGCTGGGCTGGGCGAGCAACGTCCGCTGGCCCACCGACCAGCGCATCGAGAAGCTGCGCGTCGAGAAGGCTCTGGCCAAGTAGATCGTTTCGTTCGAGAGCCCGGCCCCGGATAATCCTGGGGCCGGGCTCTCGTCGTCCGGCAGAGTGGCGCCGTGGGCTATCGGATAGAGGCTGTCATCGCCGCCGAACATGTACTGAGGGTGCTGGCCAAGCACGCGCACATCGTGCCGCTCGGCCAGAACCTGTCGCTACTGCTGATGACCGACGAGTTCCATGACTCGGTCGTGGTCGCGGACGCGACCAGGGTGAACGCGTTCTGGAAACTGCCTGCCGGTTTTGACCGGCCTTTGGCGGCTTGTTCCACACACGGGACCGTCGCCTATGTCGAAGCCGATTACACGGGCGGCGTCGGGTGTCAGGCCGCGCAGGTCTGGGCCGACGGACGCGTGGTGCTCGGTCCTCTGCGCGTGGGGATCGGTGAACCGCACCCAGCTGACGGCTCGCCCATCTCGCAGGCCCTGCGCGCGCTCGGGGTTATCGCGGGCAGGCGCCAGGATGAGTTCGACGCCGTCGGTTTGAGCAGGCACCGTGACCCGTTGGACTGGCTCGACGTCTAGTGGCCCAGGGCCTTGCGGATCTCGTTCTCCACGTCCGCCGACGCCACGAACAGCAGCTCGTCGCCACCCTCCAGCGGGTCGTCGGCCTGCGGCACGATCACCCGGCCGCCGCGCAGGATCGTCACCAGGGCGGCGTCCCGGGGCAGTTTGACCTCACGCACCGGCCGTCCCGCCCACGGGGTGTCGTGCGGCAGCGTCATCTCCACCAGGTTCGCCTGGCCCTGTCGCAGCGTCAGCAGCTGCACCAGCCCGCCGACGCTCACCGCCTCCTCGACCATCGCCGCGAGTACCCGCGGGGTCGACACGGCGACGTCCACACCCCACGCCTCGGTGAACAGCCATTCGTTGGACGGGTCGTTCACCCGGGCGACGACGCGGCGGACGGCGAAGACCGTCTTGGCCAGCAGCGACACCACAAGGTTGACCTTGTCGTCACCCGTCGCGGCGATGACGCAGTCGCACAGCTGGATGCCCGCGTCCTCCAGCGACGCCAGCTCGCAGGCGTCGGCGAGGACCCACTCGGCTTGCTCGACGGTGTGCGGCTCGAACTGCTTGGCCTCACGCTCGATGAGCATCACCTGGTGGTCGCCGCCCACCAGCTCCGCGGCGATGGAGCGGCCCACCGCGCCTGCCCCGGCGATCGCGACACGCATCAGTGACCCTCCTCCGGCGCCTGGGCGGCGGCCGTCGTGACCTCGGTGACCGTGCCGGACAGGGCCGCGACGTAGACCTGGTCGTCGGCCTGGATGACGGTCTTCGACTCGGCGAGGACGCCGGTGCCGAAGCGCATGATGAACGCGACGCGGCAGCCGGTGGTCGACTGGAACTCGTTGACCGTGTGGCCGACCCAGTCCTCGTGCACCGGCACCTGCAGCAGCGCGACCTTGCCCGACGGGTCCCGCCACGCCGAGGCCACGCCATCGGGCAGCAGCGTCCTCAGCAGGCGGTCCGTCGTCCACGGCACCGTCGCCACGGTCGGGATGCCCAGCCGCTCGTAGACCTCGGCCCGCTTGGGGTCGTAGATCCGCGCCACGACATGGCCGACGCCGAAGGTCTCGCGGGCCACGCGGGCGGAGATGATGTTGGAGTTGTCGCCGCTGGACACGGCCGCGAAGGCCCCGGCGCGCTCGATCCCGGCCTCGATCATCACCTGGCGGTCGAACCCGGGACCGACGACCTGCTGGCCGTGGAAGTCCGCGCCGAGGCGGCGGAATGCCTGCGCGTCCTTGTCGATCACGGCGACGGTGTGGTCCAGGCGCTCCAGGGCGTGGGCCATCGAGGCCCCCACGCGCCCACAGCCCATGATCACCACGTGCACGAGCAGCCTCCTCGCTGGCTGTATTCACGCGAAACGGACACCCGCTGCTTCCTTGCCGGGAAGCACGGCGAGCGACACCGTTGAACCTACCGGTGCCTGCTCCGAAACGGTGACGCGACCGCCTACGCTGTGCACCCGTGTCCAAGTTCTCAACGGCGGCCAAGCGGCTGCTCGTCGGACGGCCGTTCCGTAGTGACCGCCTGGCGCACACCCTGCTCCCGAAGCGCATCGCCCTCCCGGTGTTCGCCTCCGACGCGATGTCGTCGGTGGCGTACGCGCCGGAAGAGATCTTCCTGATGCTGTCGGTGGCGGGCCTGTCGGCCTACGTCTACGCGCCATGGGTGGGGCTCGTGGTCGTGCTGGTGATGCTCACGGTGGTGGCGAGCTACCGCCAGAACGTGCGCGCCTATCCGTCCGGCGGCGGTGACTACGAGGTCGCCACGGTGAACCTGGGCCGAAGGGCGGGCCTGACCGTGGCCAGCGCCCTGCTGGTCGACTACGTGCTCACCGTCGCGGTGTCCATCGCGTCGGCCATGGCCAACATCGGCTCGGCCATCCCCTACGTCGGCGAGCACAAGACGTGGTTCGCCGTGGCGGCCATCGTCGTGCTCACCGCGATCAACCTGCGCGGCATCCGCGAGTCGGGTGCCGCGTTCGCGATCCCGACCTACGCGTTCATGGTCGGCATCATGGTGATGATCGGCTTCGGCCTGTATCGCGGGCTGATCCTCGACGAGGAGATGCCCGCCGAGAGCGCGAACCTGACGATCAACGCCGAGCACGGCGAGCTGATGGGCCTTGCCCTGGTCTTCCTCATCCTGCGCGCCTTCTCGTCGGGCTGCGCGGCGCTGACCGGTGTCGAGGCGATCAGCAACGGCGTGCCCGCCTTCCGCAAGCCCAAGTCGAAGAACGCGGCGACGACGCTGCTGCTCATGGGCCTGATCTCGGTGGTCATGCTGATGGGCCTGATCGCCCTGGCCCAGCTCACCGACGTGAAGATGGCGGAGGACCCGGCGACCCAGTTGGTCAACGCCCCCGAGGGCTATGAGCAGAAGACGATGGTCGCCCAGGTCGCCCACGCGGTGTTCTCCGACTTCCCGGCGGGCTTCTACTTCATCACGATCGTCACCGCGCTGATCCTCGTGCTCGCCGCGAACACCGCGTTCAACGGCTTCCCGGTGCTCGGCTCGATCCTCGCCAAGGACGGCTACCTGCCGCGGCAGCTGCACACGCGCGGCGACCGGCTCGCGTTCTCCAACGGCATCGTCACCCTCGCCGCCGCCGCGATCGCGCTCATCTGGGCGTTCGACGCCGAGGTCACCCGCCTCATCCAGCTCTACATCGTCGGTGTCTTCGTGTCGTTCACGGTCAGCCAGACGGGCATGGTGCGGCACTGGACGCGGGCCCTGCGCACCGAGCCGAACCCGTCGCGGCGCGCGCAGATGAAGCGCTCACGGGTCATCAACACCGTCGGCCTGGCCATGACGGGGACGGTCCTCGTGATCGTCCTGGCCACGAAGTTCACGCACGGCGCCTGGATCGCGATCCTCGCGATGATGCTGGTC
>DATLIA010000068.1:0-10711 GCA_035540215.1 Actinokineospora sp.
GCTCTCGATGATCGCGCGGCGATAGCCGGGATAATCGGGTGCGTTCATCGACGGCAAGATGGTGAGGTTCACGCCGAACGGCTTGTCGGTCATCGTCCGGCAGCGGTTGATTTCGCGCCGCAGATCGTCGGGGGTTGGCTGGGTGAGAGCGGTCAGCAGGCCGAGCCCGCCGGCGTTCGAAACGGCCGCAGCCAGCTCGGCGCGTCCGACCCACATCATGCCGCCTTGCACGATCGGGTGTTCGATGCCGAGCATCTCTGTCACGCGGGTCCGAAGCATCACTGTCTCCTGCTTTAAAGAGTTTGCTCTATTTGCGTCGTTCAGCCGACGCGCTCGAAAATCGCGGCGAGCCCCTGGCCGCCGCCGATGCACATGGTCTCCAGGCCGTAGCGGGCCTCGCGGCGGGCCATCTCGCGCAGCAAGGTCGCGAGAATGCGTCCGCCGGTCGCGCCGACCGGATGGCCGAGCGAAATGCCCGAGCCGTTGACGTTGAGCCGCGCGAAATCACTGGCGCCGAAGCCCCATTCGCGCGTGCAGGCGAGAACCTGGGCGGCAAACGCCTCGTTGAGCTCGATGAGATCGATGTCGGCGAGAGTGAGGCCGGCGCGGTCGAGCGCCCGCGCCGTCGCCGGGACGGGGCCGATGCCCATGCGGGCCGGCTCGACCCCGGCCACCGCCCAACTGGCGAGGCGCGCGAAGGGGCGCAGGCCGTGCCGCGCGGCGGCCTCCGGCGTTGCGACGATCGTGGCCGCCGCGCCGTCATTCTGGCCACTGGCATTGCCCGCCGTGACGGTCGCCTCGGGATCCTGCGCCGCCAAAATCGGGGGCAGGCGCGCCAGATCCTCGATCGTGGTACCCGGGCGGGGATGCTCATCGCTGTCGAAGACGGTATCGCCCTTGCGGCTCTTGACCGTGACGGGAACGATCTCCTCCGCAAAGGTGCCGTTCTGCTGCGCCGCGACGGCGCGCAGGTGCGATTCGACCGCGAAGGCATCTTGCTCCTCGCGCCCGATGGCGTGGTCGCGTCGCAGATTTTCCGCCGTCTCGATCATGCCGCCGGCGACCGGAAAGTTGCGTCCCCCCGCCGTCACGCGGCCGCGGGCGAGCGCGTCGTCGAAGCGCAGCGAATCGCCCTTGATCCCCCAGCGCGATCCGGTGGTGTAAAAGGGTGCGTTGCTCATCGATTCCGCGCCGCCGGCGATGACGATGTCGCTGCCGCCAGTCGCGACCTGCATCGTCGCATAGATCACCGCCTGCAGCCCGGAGCCGCAGCGCCGGTCGAGTTGCAGGCCGGGCACCGTGACCGGCAGGCCCGCGTCCAGCGCGGCGACCCGGCCCAGCGCGGGCGCGTCGCCGTTGGGGTAGCACTGGCCGAACACGACGTCCTCGATCACCCCGGGCGCGATCCCCGTGCGCCGCAGCAGCTCCTGGATGACGGTGGCGGCCAGGGTCGTCACCGGGACGTTCTTGAACACCCCGCCGAAGCGGCCGACGGCGGTGCGGACGGGCTCACAGATCACGGCATCGCGCATGGCGCCATTCTGCCCGGATGCCGAACGCGCCTGACCACCCCACACCATCAGGGAAAACTCGGGGACGGACCCCGATGCCCGGCGGGCGCGGCCGGGTGATGGTGGAGGGGTGACCTTCGTCGGAATACCGCTATGGCTGCTGGGCGGCGCGGCACTCGTGCCCGCCGCCGTGTTCGCGTTCATCCATCCGAGGGAGGACGCGACCGGCGCGCGGGCGTGGTTACTGCGCTGGGCACATCCCCTTGGCTGGCTGCTGCTGTCGGCGGCCTGTTTCGTCGGGATCGTGCTCTCTGGAACGGCGGCCTACTACACGGCGCTGGCTGGTCTGACGTCGTTCCTGTGCTTCTTCGGCGCGCTCAGCACTGGTGAGCGCAAACCACTTCCACCACCTGTTTAGATCCTCAGTGTGAAGCCGTCCGTACTGGTCCGCCGCGCCAGGACCACCGATGTCCGAACCATGAAAGCCGTCATCGACACCTACGTCGGACGCGTACTGCTGGCCAAGGAACTCGTCACGCTCTATGAGGACGTGCAGGAGTTCTGGGTGGCCGAGGTCGACGGCGAACTGGTCGGCTGCGGCGCGCTGCACGTGCTGTGGGAGGACATCGCCGAGATCCGCACGATCGCGGTGCTGCCGTCGGCGATCGGGCTGGGTGTCGGGCACGCGCTGGTCGACCGGCTGCTGACGACGGCGCGCGAGTTGGACCTCGCCCGGATCTTCGTGCTGACTTTCGAGACGGAGTTCTTCGCCCGGCACGGGTTCATCGAGATAGAGGGGACGCCGGTGAGCCCCGAGGTCTATCAGGAGATGCGCCGCTCGATGGACGAGGGCGTCGCCGAGTTCCTGGACCTCCCGTATGTGAAGCCGAACACCCTCGGCAACACCCGCATGCTGCTCAAGCTCTGACTGTCCCGCCTCCCCGAAATTTTTAGCCCGGTCACCGATCGAGCGCACGCCGCTGACAGGCGGGAACCCTGGTCGGCCGCCGTCCCGGTACCCCTTAGGTGACGGTTCGCAGCGGCAACTCTTCTAGTAAATACTCGAAGAGTCTTGACTGGAATAGTCACGGTCCGACAGGATCGTGTTGTGCGACGCGAAACCGCGCTGACTGTCGAGCAGTTGGCCGCTGAGGCCGGACTGCCGACCAGCACCATCCGGATGTATCAGACGAGGGGACTGCTACATCCACCTCGGCGCGAGGGCCGTACGGCCCGCTATGACGCGTCGCATGTCGAGCGGCTCGGGCTGGTGAACAGGTTGCAGCAGCGGGGTTTCTCGCTGCCCGCGATCGCCGAGCTGATCGCCGCGCGAGACCTGGGGGCTCGCGTCGGCGACGTGCTCGGCCTCACCGGCTCGGGTGGCCCGGACGACTGGGTCCCGATCGGTGTGCGGGAACTGCGGACGCTGGTCTCAGCGCGAGACCTGCGTCCGCAGTTGCTCCGCCGGGCGACCCGGCTGGGCCTGGTGCGCTGGCAGCGCGGCAGGCCGTTCGCCCGCCGCTGGGCCATCGACATCGGTTCCGCGATGACCCGGCTGACCATCCCTCCCGCGGACATCCTCGAGGCGTTCGAGCGGCTGCGCACCCAGACCGACCGGATCGCGGCCGACTTCGTCGACGTGTTCGAGCGGGTCCTGTGGCCGGAGGTGTCCAACCGCGCGGCGAGCGACGACCAGCTCGACCGGGTCAAGGCGCTGCTGGTGGAGCTGACCGAGGCCGCCCAAGGCGTCGTCGCGGGAGCGCTCCGCGAGTCGATCCGCGACGCGGCCGAGGGGTTCGCCCGCAGGCACGACCTGCTTCCCGACGACGGGCAGCCGACGTGGGCCGGGCACACCGTCCCGGTGCTCGCCGAGCGCCTCGAAGGGGAACGCGCCTACCCGGATGAGCCGCTGGACGCCGAGATCGACGCGCTCATCACGGAAGCCAATACCGAGGACACCGACACGGGGGAAAGTCGATGACCACGCTCACCGTCAACCCGGCCTGGCACGCCCAGGCCCGCGCCGAGGGACTCGTCGTCTTCGCCGGCGCCGACCTCGTCTATCTAGTGCCCGATGTGCCAACTGCCGACGCGCACCGGTTGGCCGCGCTGTTCGACGGCCGCGACGTCGAGCCCGCCGACCTGCCCGAGTCGACCAGGGCCGTCCTGCCCCAGCTGCAGACCCTCGGCGCGCTCCGACCGGCGGCGCTGCCCCGCGACGGGGCCGCGCGGACGCTGAGCGTCGGCACCCAGGTCCTCGGCGACGCCTCCCCCGAGCTGCTGTCCGCGCTGGCCACGGCGTTCCCGCCGGTCTCGTCGGCGGACGTGCTTGTCGTCGTGCGCACCACGGCGCGACTGGCCGAGCTGGTCGGACTGAGCGCCGGTCTGGTCCAGAGTGGACAGATCCACGTGCTGCTCGATCTCGCCTTCCACCACACTGTCGCACTGGGGCCGCTGGTCGTGCCCGGCGCGAGTTCGTGCCTGGAGTGCCTGGCACGCCGCGCCGGTCAGCGGTGGGGCGACCCGAAGCCGCCGCCCGCGCCGAAAGCCGCCGCGTACCCCGATCTCCCGATCACCCTGGCCGCGCACGCCCTGCGCGAACTCGGTGACGGATCACTGGCGCTACTGCAGCGGACCATCGCCTACGACCTGCGCACGCTGACCACGACCGCGGAGGACGTGCTGCCCAGCGCGGACTGCGCGGCCTGCGCCCGGCCGCACCCCGGCCGGATCACCCTGCCATGGGACCAAGAATGACCGCCTTACGCCTGCCCGACCAGTTCAGCCCGGACGCCCTCGACGCCACCGCCGCGACGCCGACCTGTTGTTGCTGCTGCTGTTGCTGTCTGGCCACGACCTTGACCGCCCCGATCGTCCTGCACGGCGCCCTGCGCCGAGAGGTGCGCGATTCCCCGGCGCCCGAGCCGCGCCGCAAGGCCGCGCCGTGGCTGGCCGCCGCGGTCTGGCCCGCGCTGCTCGTCGCCGTGTTCGGCCCGTTCGGCGTGCCCGCCGACGCCGAGCTGCTGCTCATCATCGTGTGCCTGATCGGCGCGTCCGCGCTGACCGCGGCCGTGGCGATACGCGGCGGATCGACCCGCCCGTACCGGGCCGTGCTCCGCCTCGTCCTGTTCGCCTTGCTCTTCAGCCTGGAATTCATGATCGGCGCGATGCTCCTGCTGTTCGGCGTCTACGTATTCGCCGGCCCGATCCTGGCCGGGATAGGCGTCTTCTTCGCGATCAAGGCTTACCGATGAGGCCCCCACTGTCGTCCTTGCTGCTGGACCGCGCGGTCGGGTGGCGACAGGGCGTGGTGTCGCGCCTGCAAGAGACCCCGCGCTCACAGTCCGATGTGGACATCCCTGGGTACGCCGCCATCCCTGACCCGTCGACCACCGGCGGCACCTCCGGCGGGGTCGGCTTCGACGCCGAGACGGCCCGGCTCGCCGCCATCGCCGAGGCGCTCGAACGGCACGCCGCCACCCGCTGTCCACTTGAGACAATCGATGCCGACGGCTCGCGCTGGCCGATCGACGACTTCAGCCTGCACACGCCCGCCCAGCGCGCCGCCGATGACTTTCCATTCCCTGGATACCTGAATCCGGTGTACACGAACGCGTGGACGCTGCCGGACAACGAGCCGGTCCAGGTGCCCGCGGGGCTACTCTCGCTCGACGCCCGCCACGGCCTGCCGTCGACGTCATCCGGGCTCGCCGCGGGCCCGTCGGCCACCGCCGCGCTGACCGCCGCCATCAGCGAACTCGTCGAGCGCGACGCCCTCACCACGGTCTGGCTGCACGGCCTCGCCCCGACACGGATCCCGATCCCGGACCGGCTCACCGACCCCGTCACCGCCCTCGGCGGCGAGATCACCGCGTTCGACCTGACCCCGGCGTACAGCCCGTTCCCGGTCATCGCGGTCGCCGGAACACTGCCCGTGGCAGGTGTTCCGCGCCCGACGCTGGGCGTGGCCTGCAAGACGACCTGGGCCGAGGCGATGGACAAGGCGTGGGTCGAGTGGTGTCAGGGCACCGTGTTCATCCGGGTCCGGCTCGGCGACACCGGGCCGCTGCGGCCGACGCAGTCACCGACTTCGACAAGCACGCCGTCTACTACGCGCACGCCTTGGACGAGTGGGCCGACCTCCCGCTGTGGCGCGGTCCGGCCGGGGACCCACCGGCCGACGCCGCCGACCCGACCCTGTCCGCCCTGGTCGACGCCCTGACCGACGCGGATGTCCGACTCGCCTACCGCGACCTGACCACACCGGAACTGGCCGCTGTCGGCCTGCACTGCGTCCGCGCGCTCTCCCCCGACCTCACCCCGCTGCACCCTGACCACCGCTGGCCCCACCTCGGCGGCCGGGCGGCGGAACTGTCCTGGCGGTACCCGCACCTGTCGCCGCACACCGCGTTCCCGTCCCCGCACCCGCACCCGTTGGGCTGAGCCGATGACGTTCGACGACTTCTGGACCGAGACCAGCCTCACCACGCTCACCCAGCGCGCGTTCGCCGACCGATTGGCCGACCACCGCACCGCGCCGACCGCGCTGGACCCGTTCGTTCTTCCCAGCCCGCCGGTCGCACTGCGCAGACCGAAGGACCGCCTGTCGCGACTGTTCGGCGCGCGCCGCAGCGAGCGCGAGTTCGGCGCGGGGCCACGGTCGACGCGCGATCTGGGGAACGTTCTTGGCGCACTGGCCGAGACCGAGTCCGGTCGACGCGCCTACCCGTCGGCGGGCGGGCTCAACGTGGTGCGCGCGTACCCGATCCTGGTCGACGTCGACCATGAGCTGACCGGCCGCGTGACGCGCTACGACCCCGCCGGACACACGCTGCAAGACCTGACTGAGTGTCCTCAATGGAGTGAACTGTCCCGGTTGATCGGCACCGTCGGTGACGCGCCACAACTGGTGGTCGTCCTGGTACTCGACGACGCCGCGCAGTTCGCCAAGTACGGGCCCCGCGCGGGGCGATTCGGACTGGTGGAGGCAGGCGCGGCGGCCCAATCGCTGGCGTTGCGGGTGGCCGACAGAGGGCTGGCCGGATACCTGCTCGGAGGGGGTGCCGACCGCGAGTTGCTGGGGCTTCTGGGGTTGACTTCGGACCGGGTAAGGGTCGCCACGACCTACGTCTGCGGCCGGAAAGCCGACCGTGGCCGCGTTTTCACGCGCCGGTCACCCATCCTTGAGGTGACCTAGCCCGAACGGTGGTGCCGAATCCAGTTGGGACAGGGCGTAATTGGCCCAGCCGGTCCACAGCGGGTGGACCGACTGTCCCCAGGGAGATCCGTGGCCACGTCAACCCTGCGACGCACCACGCGCGGCGCCCTCGCCGCCGTTGTCGCCACGTTCGCGCTCATCCTCGGCGCGGGCACCGCGTCCGCCGACCTGAGCCCGACCCAGCTGCGCACGACGACCGACACGTACCTGTTCACCCAGTCGCTGAACACGTTCCAGAACACCCGGGCCGCGCGCCCCTACGCGAGCCAGCTCGACTGGTCCTCCGACGGCTGCTCGAACTCCCCCGACAACCCGTTCGGCTTCAACTTCATCAAGGCGTGCTACCGGCACGACTTCGGCTACCGCAACTACAAGAAGCAGGGCCGGTTCAACGAGACCACCCGGCTGAGCATCGACAACAACTTCAAGAAGGACCTGTACACGATCTGCGCGGGCAACTGGGCCTGCAACCGCACCGCCGACGTGTACTACGCGGCCGTCCGCACCTTCGGCGGCGGTTCCTGAGTGCGCCGACCCGGGCGGGGGCTACCCCGCCTGGGTCACCTTCAGCGTGAGCACCTTGCCGTCGACATCAAGGTCGACCACCTCGACGCGGTAGGCGCCCGCGTTCCCCGCCGTGGCGAACTTCGGGTTCGAGTGCAGCTCCAGCACCTGCGGGGCGGCCTTGGCCACGGTGACCGCCACCTTCACCTTGGCGTCGCCCTCCCAGACACACACGGTGCCCGGCTTGCACCGGCTGTCCTCGACCAGTTCCTGGTACCCGACGGTGACGTCGGGCTCGGCGAGCCGCACCTTGGCGCCCTTGTCGACGGGGAAGTCGGCACCCAGCGCGGGTCCGGGGGGCGTGGTCGGCGTCGTCATGTCTCCACCATTACCTGTTCCGCCCGCCTGCGCGCACGCGGTCGCCATGAGCATGGCCGCGATCGCGACCACCCGGACAACGCTGTTCAGCATGGTCATTCCTTATGCCTTGGTGACCTGGAAGGTCGCCACCGTGCCCGCGGTGTCCAACTCCATCAGTGCGACGGTGTAGCCGCTGACGACGGTGGAGCGGACTGATTGCTTGGAAGTGTGCAGTTCGACCGAGCCACCCGCCACCGACACTTTCAGGGTGGCGTCGCCCTCCCAGACGCAGACGTTGCCCGGCTTGCACCGGCTGTCGTCGACGAGCTTCTCGTAGCCGACCTTGAAGCCCGCGGTGGCCACCGCGATCGACTGGCCGCGGCTGAGCGTGAACGCCTCGCCGAGCTTCGCCGTCGGCGACGGCACCGTAGTCGGCACCTTCGGCGGCACCGTGGTCGTCGGAGGCGGGGTGGTCGGCGTGGTCGTGACGGGAGCCGAAGTCGTCGAGGTCACCGGGGTGGGCGTCGTCGTGCTGCTCGACGTCGCCGTGGTGGTCGGCGTCGAGGTGCAGGCGGCCAGCACGGCCAGCGACGACACGGCGACGAGTAAACCTGTGCGCATGCGGATCCCTCTCAGTCACCGCTGAGACGGAACTCGCGGCCCACCAGGTTGCTCGCCGGTGCGATCAGTCTTCTTCGTCGTCGTCGCTGTCGGTGGGCCCGCCGCCGCGGATCATCCACAGGAAGCCTTCGAGCTCGTCCGGCTTGATCAGCACCTCGCGGGCCTTGGAGCCCTCCGACGGGCCGACGACCCCGCGCGTCTCCAGCAGGTCCATGAGCCTGCCCGCCTTGGCGAAGCCGACCCGCAGCTTGCGCTGCAGCATCGACGTGGAGCCGAACTGCGAGGTCACGATCAGCTCGGTGGCCTGGACGAGCAGTTCCAGGTCGTCGCCGATGTCGGCGTCGATCTCCTTCTTCTCGCCCGCCTTGGCCGCGGTGACGCCGTCGGTGTAGTCCGGCTGCGCCTGCTCCTTGGTGAACGAGACGATCGCCGAGATCTCCTCGTCGCTGACGTAGGCGCCCTGGATGCGCACCGGCTTGGATGCGCCCATCGGCAGGTAGAGGGCGTCGCCCATGCCGATCAGCTTCTCCGCGCCCGGCTGGTCGAGGATGACCCGCGAGTCGGTGAGCGACGACGTGGCGAACGCCAGCCGCGACGGCACGTTGGTCTTGATCAGACCGGTGACGACGTCGACCGACGGGCGCTGCGTCGCCAGGACCAGGTGGATGCCCGCCGCACGCGCCTTCTGCGTGATCCGGACGATCGCGTCCTCGACGTCGCGGGGCGCGGTCATCATCAGGTCGGCCAGCTCGTCGACGATCGCCAGGATGTACGGGTACGGGCGGTAGACGCGCTCGCTGCCGGGCGGGGCGGTGATCTCGCCGGACTTCACCTTCTTGTTGAAGTCGTCGACGTGGCGGACCTTGTTGACCTGCATGTCCTGGTAGCGCTGCTCCATCTCCTCGACCAGCCAGGTCAGCGCGGCGGCTGCCTTCTTCGGCTGGGTGATGATGGGCGTGATCAGGTGCGGGATGCCCTCGTACGGGGTCAGCTCGACCATCTTCGGGTCGATCAGGATCATCCTGACCTCGTCCGGGGTGGCCCTGGCCAACAACGAGACCAGCATCGAGTTGACGAAGCTCGACTTGCCGGAACCGGTGGAGCCCGCGCACAGCAGGTGGGGCATCTTGGCCAGGTTCGCGGTGACCATGTGGCCCTCGATGTCCTTGCCGAGACCGACCACCATCGGATGGGTGTCCTTGACGGCGGTCGCGCTGCGCAGCACGTCGCCGAGGCGGACCATCTCGCGGTCGCTGTTGGGCACCTCGATGCCGACCGCCGACTTGCCCGGGATGGGCGCGAGCAGGCGCACGTTGTCGGTGGCCACGGCGTAGGCGATGTTCTTGGTCAGCGCGGTGATCTTCTCGACCTTCACGCCGGGGCCGAGCTCGACCTCGTAGCGGGTGACCGTCGGGCCGCGGGTGAAGCCGGTGACCTGCGCGTCGATGGCGAACTGGTCGAGCACCCCGCTGATGGCCTCGATCATCAGGTCGTTGGCCTTGCTGCGGGTCTTGGGCACGTCGCCGTCGGCCAGGATCGACGGGTCGGGCAGCGTGTAGTCGCCGTCGACCACCCGGGTGACGGTGATCGCGTCCTTGGGCTTCTTCGCCTCGGCGGGCTTGTTCTCCTTGACCTGCTCCGGGCGCACCCGCGGCGGCATCGGCTCGTCGAGCGGGAGCTCGGGCTGCTGGTCCTCGGCGACGGCGGCCTGCCTGCGCCGCGACGGCCTGCGCAGCTTGACCGGCTCCGGCTCGGGTTCTTCGACCGGAACGGCGTCCTCGCGGTCGGCCGGGTCCATGCCCAGCTCCCGCAGGCGGTTCGGGATGTCCTTGATCCGGGTGCCGGTGAACACCAGCACGCCGAAGCCCAGCGCCAGGACCAGCACCGGCAGCGCGACCCAGGCGGTGACACCCTTGGCCAGCAGCCCGCCGGAGACGTAGCCGAGCGCGCCGCCCGCGAACATGCGGCCCGCGTTGTCGGTGGGCATGTCGCTGAACACGTGCAGGATCCCCAGCAGCGCCAGGATCACCAGCAGGGTGCCGACGACGAGCCGGGGCCGCTTCTCCGGCTGCGCGTCCGAGCGCATGAGGACGATCCCGGCCACGAGCAGCATCAGCGGCAGCGCCACGGTCAGCGCGCCCATCACGGTGCGCACGCCGATCTCCATGCCGCGGCCGACCGGGCCCGCCGCACGCCACCACACCGCCGCCCCGAGCACGACGCCGAGCGCGATCAGGCCGAAGCCGACGCCGTCGCGGCGGTGTCCCGGGTCGAGTTCCTTGGTGCGGCCGACGGCCCTGGCCAGCGATCCGGCGCCCTTGCCCAGCAGTCCCCAGCCGCCTGCGATCAACGCCACCAGCACGTTCTGCCTGGCCGCCGGTTTCCGGGCCGCGGGCTTGCGGGCGGGCGGGCGTTTGGCCGTCTGCTTGCGCGCGGGCGCCTTGCCCTTGCCCGCGGTCTTGGAGGTCGTCGTCCGGCTCGCCATACTCCACACGGT
>DATLIA010000069.1:0-12641 GCA_035540215.1 Actinokineospora sp.
TCCTATTTCCCAGGCAAGAGGCTCCCCCTCCCAGCTTGCCCGAGGCCACCGACAGTTCGCCGCTCCATTTCCCGAACTGTCCACAGTGCCCCGGATTCATCCACAGGCTGACCAGGGGGGATTGCCGCCGACAGGGCTTCGGAAGATCGTGATCACAGCGGCCGCCCAGCGCCGCCAGATCCGATAGGAGCCCCGGGATGAGCCGACCGGTTGTCTGCGTCGACGGCGACGCACTGCTCGACGAGGTGCTGCGCGTGGCCGCCGCCGCGGGATGCGCGCTCGACCGCGTCGCCGACGCCGCCGACCTGCGAGCCCACTGGCACGACGCGCCGATGGTCGTCATCGACGCCGACACCGTCGCAGCGAGCCTGGCGTTCGCGTTGCCGCGCAGGGAAAGCGTGGTCGTCGTGAGCGCGGGTGCCCCGCCGCCCACACTGTGGCCGGACGCCCTCGCGCTCGGCGCGCACCACGTCGTCATGCTGCCCGACGACGAGGCCCGCCTGGCCGACGCGTTCGCCGACGCCACCGAGCGCCCTGCCCGGCAGGCGGGGCACACGGTCGCCGTCATCGGCGGCAGAGGCGGTGCCGGGGCATCGGTGTTCGCCGCCGCGATGGCGTTGACCGCCCTGGAAGTCGGCCGCGACGCGCTGCTCGTCGACTGCGACCCGCTCGGTGGCGGCCTGGACTTGCTCCTCGGCGCCGAGCGCAGTGAGGGAATGCGGTGGCCTGACCTGCGTCTGACGTCAGGTCGCGTACCCGCCGCGGGTCTGCGGGCGGCGCTGCCGAGTCGGGTCAAGGGCGACGCCAGGCTGAGCCTGCTGTCGGGTGCGAGGGAGGGGGAGGAGCCCAGCCCGGACGCCGTGGCCGCCGTTCTCGACGCGGGCAGGCGCGCAGGCGACATGGTGATCTGCGACCTGCCCCGCGCACCGACAGGCGCTGCCCAAGCCGTGCTCGACCGCGCCGATCTCGCGGTCGTCGTCGTTCCCGCCGAACTACGGGCCTGCGCCGCCGCCCAACACGTCGCGGCCAGGATCGTTGGTCAAGGCATTCGCATCGGGACGGTTGTCCGGACCTCACCTGACCTGGGCCTGCGCCCGAGGCGGATCGCCGAGGTCCTCGGCCTCCCGCTGATCGCGACCGTGAGAAGCGACCCGGCGCTGCCGCGTTCCTTGGACACCAACGGATTCCGGGTCAGTCCGAGGACCTCACTCGCGCAGGCCGCCCGCGCCGCTCTGCGCCTGACCAGTCCACAAGACACCGTCCAGTGAGGAGGAACTGATGCCCCAGCCAACCTTCGAACTCATCGACCGCGTCCGACGGCGGCTCGCCGGATCGTCCGAGATCACCTCGGCGGCCGTCGCGCGGGCAGTTCGCGCCGAGGCGGGTGGGCTGGTCGGCCACGACGACGTCCTCTCGGCACTACGCCTCGTGCGGCAGGAGTTCGTCGGCGCGGGCCCGCTCGACCCGCTGCTGCGCGACCCGTCCACGACCGACGTCCTCGTCACCGCGCCCGACCAGGTGTGGGTGGACGGCCCCGACGGCCTGCGCCGGACCGCCGTCGAGTTCCCCGACGACGACGCGGTACGCCGACTCGCCCAACGCCTCGCGATGGCGGCCGGCCGCCGACTCGACGACGCCCAGCCCTACGTCGACGGCTGGGTCCCCGACGCGGCGGGCGGCCGGGTCCGGATGCACGCTGTCCTTCCACCGGTCGCCGAAGCGGGCACCTGCCTGTCGCTACGCGTCCTGCGCCCGGCCGCCCACGGCCTGGTCGACCTGCAACGCCTCGGCACGTTCGATCAGCGGACCCGCCAACTGCTCACCGCCATCGTCGAGGCCAGGATCGCCTTCCTCGTCTCAGGAGGCACAGGCAGCGGCAAGACAACGCTGTTGTCCGCACTGCTGGCAGCCGTCCCGCCAACCGAACGCGTCGTCTGCGTGGAGGACGCCGGCGAGCTGCAGCCCGACCACCCTCAGTTCGTCCGGCTGGTCACCCGCCCCCCGAACATCGAGGGCGCGGGCGAGATCACCCCACGCGACCTCGTCCGCCAAGCCCTGCGCATGCGCCCCGACCGAATCGTCATCGGCGAAGTCCGCGGCGCCGAGGTCTGCGACCTCCTCGCCGCTATGAACACCGGCCACGACGGCGGGGCGGGAACCGTCCACGCGAACTCGCCCGCCGAGGTCCCGGCCCGCCTCGAGGCCCTCGCCGCCCTGGGCGGCCTGACCCGCGACGCCCTGCACAGCCAGGCCGCCGCGGCCATCCGCGTGATCCTCCACATGCGACGGTCGACGGCGGGCGCGCGCAGGCTGTCCGAAATCGCCAGGGTCGAACGGGCCGACGGCGGCCTCCGGGTCAGTCCAATATGGACAGATGGTGACCGAGTCCCCGAGGCGCACGAGATCGGGCTGGTCCGATGCTGACCCTGCTACTGCTCGCATCGGCTTTGTGGATCTGGCCCGATACTCCGGCCCGCCGCCTGCGCGCACTGACCGAGCGCCGAAAGATCCGTTTCACCCGACCCAGGCACACAACCGCGTTGGTCATGGCCTGCGCCGCCGCTATCGGCTGGCTGACGGCGGACCTGGCAGGCGCCATCGCCGCCACGCTGATCGCGATCACTACGTGGCGACAACTCCACGACCGACGACGAGCCCGCGACTCCCTGGCCACCACAGAAGGCTTGGCCGAGGCCCTCCGCTCCCTCGTGGCGGAACTACGAGCAGGCGCTCACCCAGCCCAAGCCGCGGAATCCGCCGCACTGGACGCCCACCCCGCCGCCGCGACCACCCTCCGAACCGCCGCGACCGCCCTCCGCCACGGTGAGGACCCCGACACCGCGTTCCCCACCGCGGTGAGGACTCCATCGCTCAACTCGCGGCCGCCCCGTATCGACACAAGTCCCGACCGCTCCGAATCGACCGCCGGTCACCGCGAGATCCGCTTCCTGGCCAGGCGATCCGCGCCCACCCTTCATGCCCGAGTTCGCATGCGTCCTCACCGCTCACCAGCCCTGGCAGGCCACTCCTCCGAGTCGGATCCGGTGCCGACGTCCGCGCCCACCCTTTATGCCCGAGTTCGCGTGCGTCCTCGCCGCTCACCAGCCCTGGCAGGCCACTCCTCCGAGCTGGATCCGGTGCCGACCTTCCGGTCTCATGTGCCGGAGAGCGCGCGGCAGCGTGTCAGTACCCAAGTCCCCCCTCGGCTCCTCCCGCCTTCGACGGGTGCCGGACTAGAGGCGTATCGGGGACGACAGCGCGTTGGCTCATCAGAAGGACACGCGCATCGTTTGTCGGCCCCAGGCGAGGATCTGCGGCACGCCCCGGCTGCTCGCGCGTGGCACTTCGTCGCCCGCAATCCAGGCGAGAGCCTGCGGCCCGCCTTGGTTGCTCGCGCGTGGTACCTCGTCGCCCGTAACGCCTCCGCCCTCGGGTGCGTCCGTCCCACTGTTGGTCCACCCGTTTCAGGTGCCTCAAGCCCCGACGACGGCGCGATCCGTTCGCTTCTCCGCGCGTGGCGCCTCGCCACCCGCCACGGTCTCGCTCTGGCGGAGGTCATCGAGGCGGTCCGGGTCGACCTCGACCACCGAGTCCGCTTCGCCAGGCAGGTCGACGCCCGGATGGCGGGTCCCCGGGCCAGCGCAGTGATGCTGGCAGTGCTTCCCGTCCTCGCGCTCCTCCTCGGCGAGTCGATGGGTGCCGCCCCGATCGCCGTCCTGATCGGCTCCACCGCAGGCCAAACCCTCTTGGTCATCGGCGTCGCGCTCGCGTGCGCAGGTGTCACCTGGACCGCCCGCCTGACCGGAAAGGCGAAAAGATGACCGCACTACTCCTGGCCCTTGCGGTGCTCATCGGCTTTCCCCACCGATCGGCACCGGCTCGCCTCGCGCGCCTGTTCGCCCACGTCCCACCGAGCAGACGGGCAGCGCAGCCCAGGAGCAAACGCTTGCGGTGGATCGCCCGCGGCTCATCGGGGTGGAGCGTCCCTGGCCCCGCGCCGAACGATCACGCGCCGCCTGACGCCTCAAGCCCACCGTGGCGACGCGTACTTCTGGCCGCGCTGTCCGCAGGTGCACTCACCTACCTGACGCTCGGCTTCGTGGCGTGCGTCGTCGCGGCCGTGGTCGCCGGCTGGGCGATCGCCAGACTCGCCCGCGGCAAACCGCCCAGAGTCGACAGCGCGTCCATGGCCGCCACCTGGGACCTGTTCGCGGCCTGCCTCACCGCTGGCATGCCAGTACCCGGGTCGATCCGTGCCGTCGCCGCGGATCTTCCTGGGCAGCCAGGTCGCACGCTCCGGAATGTGGCAGACCTGCTCGCACTCGGCGCCGACCCGATCGATGCGTGGGCGACCGCACTCGACTGTCCCGAGACCGCCGCGCTGGCCAGAGGCGCCCGCCGAACCGCCAGGTCCGGTGCCGCGCTGGCGGGCGTGGCGCGCGACCTCGCCGCCGACGTGCGCGCACGTGCCGCCGACGACGCCGAGGCGCGGGCACAGCGCGCGGCGGTGCTGGTCAACGGACCACTGGCGCTCTGTTTCCTCCCAGCCTTCCTCTGTCTCGGGATCGCCCCGGTCGTGCTCGGGATGGCGGACGTCCTGTCCAACCAACTGTGAAAGGAACCCCCATGAACGACTTCCTCAAGTCCGACGAAGGCACCGTGAGCAGCGAATGGGCCCTCACGATCCTTGTGGGCGCGGCGTTGGTCGCCGTACTCCTGGCCGTCGTCAACAGCCCCGGCGTAGCCGAGAGTCTGAATTCGTTGATCCAGCGCGCCTTGAACAGCGCATGACCAGCCGATCCGACCATGGCGCGGTCACGGTCGAGACGGCCTTGGTCATGCCCGTATTGGTGCTGGTCCTGACCTTCTCGCTCGGTGTCATCGCGGGTGCCGCGGACTACATCCGTTGCGTCGACGCCGCTCGGGAGGCGGCACGGCTGACGGCAAGAGGCGAACCAGAGCGCGCCCGGGCGATCGCGCGGGAACTCGCGCCCCGCGGCGCCGACGTACGGATCGACCTGGACGGTGACGCGATCTCGGTCGAGGTGCACGCCGATCCGGTGGCGGGGCTCGTACCGGGCATCCATCTGAGCGCCGCGGCGTTCGCTGTGGCCGAGCCGGATGCCGGTGGCCCATGAATCGACTGGTCAGATCGGAAAGTGGATTCGCCACAGTCTGGGCCGCGGGAGTGATCGCCGTGCTGGCGACGCTGATGTCTCTTCTCCTCTGCCTGGTCTCGGTCGTGGTCGCCCGGCACCACGCGGCGAGCGCGGCGGACCTGGCAGCCCTGGCGGGTGCCGTTCACGCGGTTGAAGGGGAGGCGGTCGCGTGCGAGCACGCGCGATGGGTGACGGGCCGGATGGCGGTGGAACTCGTCGAATGCGGTCTGCGTGGCTGGGAGGTCACAGTCAAGGTCGCCGGGGTGCCGCCTGGCGCGGGCGCGGCGTTCGGTCCAGCGATGGCGGCCGCCCGCGCCGGACCGGTTGGTAACGGTCCAACGGTCGACCCCGAACGGTGAACGGCATCACACCAGTCGCCCGACTGGCGGCTTGCGGGCCTGGTAGCGCACCGTGTCGATCAATATTTCCGCTGCTCAGACCGGTTGTGCGGCCGTGTGAGATGCACGTTAAGGCGTGGGTCCCGCAACCCGTCAGAGTGAGCGACTAAGCGACGGTGACCGGTTCTGTGATGTTCGGTCGCCCCGTTCCGTCAACATTCACTCACCTCTTGAAAGCGACCAGTTGTCGACTGCAAGTTACGTATCGCACGTCGAATGGCGTTGAGTCTTGTGTAGGACGCCGACCCCGGAGTCCGCACGGCGAGGAGGCACCACCCCACATGTTGGCAACCGAGAGGTCGGATAGCTGGCGGAGAGCTTTCAAGGTCGAGCTGCGAGCGGAGGCGATCGGCCTCGCGTTCCGCGGTTGGCCGGTTCTGCCGGGCACCTACCCGACGGGTGCGCACTGGGCAGGCCGTGACGGCGTCGAGGACACCGGCCCGGTCCCGGTCCACCGCGACTGGGAACAGCGCATCGGCACCAAGGCCGAGCAGGTGGCGACCTGGTGGACCGGCCGCCCCTACACCCTGCTGCTGGCCACCGGCCGCGTGTACGACGCGATCGAGGTCGATGACGACCTCGGCAGGCGCGCCGCGGGTGTGCTGCGGTCGGTCGGCATCCCGGTGCCGATCATCGCGACCCCGGAGCGACGCTGGTATTTCCTGACCCTGACGGGCGCCGCGCTGCACCGCGACCTCGCCGCCGACCCGAGCATCAAGCTGCACGGCGCGGGAAGCTGGATCAGCTTGCCGCCGAGCCCCTACCAGCACGGCGTCGTCCACTGGCGGGTCAAGCCCGAGGTGTGCGGGTGGGAGATCCCGCACTCCCACACCGTGCAAGACGCACTCCTGGACGCGTTGCAGGGGCCGACGCAGGACCGACTGGTCAGCCAGCTCGTCGGCGCCGACTAGCCAGACCGAACAGACCACTGTGGCCGACGGGCTCCCGACCGCCCATTCCGCCTGAGGCCACCTGCTATGCCAGTCCGATGTCTCCCCGCCACTCCCGCCCTCGGCGGGGCGTCGGACCGGCAGCCAGCCGAGCAGTACCCAGAGGCGACAGCCTCCCGCACCGCCCGTGAACCGTGGACCTGCGGCACCGCCCGCCGCAGTCGGCGTAACCCCGCCCAGGGATGAACCGCCTTGCCCGACACTGACGCCTCCCAACGTGTCGAGCGCAGCGCGAGTGCACCCCGCCGACGGTCCCGGAGTCCGCAGCGGACAGCGGTTGTAGGCCAGTCGCACGCTCGGCGGCATGCAGCGCGCCGGGGATGCGCGCCGGTTTCAACACCGGCGCCCCCCGGCGCCTGCCGCATTCAATGGGCAGTCCACCCCGATCCAGTCGGAGTTCGCAGCAAGCGGACCTGTGGGTCAGGCAGTTGGTTGCCGAAGGCCAGTCAGGACCGTTGACAGCACTGCGACGGCCCCCGACTTGTCCAGGGGCTCGTTTCCGTTGCCGCACTTGGGCGACTGCACACAGGACGGACACCCCGCCGGGCACTCACACGCACTGATCGCCTTGCGTGTCGCGGTGAGCCAGGGGAGCAGGGCAGCGTGGCCGCGATCGGCGAACCCGGCGCCACCCGGGTGTCCGTCATGGACGAAGACGGTCGCCCGACCCGTGTCCGGGTGTTGAGCGGTGGACACTCCTCCGATGTCCCAGCGGTCGCAGGTTGCGAACAGCGGAAGCAGGCCGATCGCCGCGTGTTCGGCTGCGTGCAGGGCGCCCGGGATGTCGCCCGGAGTCAGGTGGGCGTGGCCGGTGAGCAGGTCGTCGGTCACGGTGTACCAAACGGAACGAGTCGTCAGAGTGTGCTCGGGGAGGTCGAGCGGCACCTGGTCGAGCACCTCGCCGGACGGTAAGCGCCGGAGGTAGGCCACTACTTGTGAGGTCACGGCCACCTCGCCTAGGCACACCGTCACCTCACCGCCGCCGACTCGGTGGATCTTGCGGTCCAGGGTGTTCAGGACGGCGATGTCGACCAGTTCGCGTGGCTGAGTCGACCAGTCCGGGTTCTCGGCGTGCACCATCGCGAGCCCGGCGTCGAGGTCGAGATCATCGACCACGTATGAGGCGCCTTGGTGCAAGTAGACAGCGCCGGGGTGGACCGTTGTGCACGCGCTTCCCGGTCCCACGGTTCCCAGCATCCGCCCCGAGTCCGCTTCGACGACGGCGATCTGCTCTCCGCCGGACCCGCGGATGTCCACGTCGCCGTGTGGCCGGTCGCGTGAGGTCCAATACCAGCCAGCGGGTCGCTTGCGGAGCACTCCGTCCTCGACCAGGCCGTCCAGTACGCCTCGCGCGTCCGGGCCGAACGGTACCAGGCAGTCCGGGGTCAGCGGCAGCTCGGCAGCGGCGCAGACCAGCTGTGGGGTGAGTACGTAGGGATTGCCAGGGTCGGTCACTGTGGCCTCGATGGGTTTGTCGAGGACCGCGGATGGGTTGTGCACGAGGTAGGTGTCGAGCGGGTCGTCGCGGGCGACGAAGACGACCAGTGAGCCGTCGCCTGCTCGCCCGGCTCGGCCCGCCTGTTGCCAGAACGACGCGACGGTGCCCGGATAGCCCGCTACCACCACCGCGTCCAAGCCCGCTATGTCCACACCGAGTTCGAGGGCGTTCGTGCTTGCGACGCCCAGGAGTTGGCCGCAGGCCAGTGCTTTCTCTAGGGCACGGCGTTCCTCGGGTAAGAAGCCGGAGCGGTAGGCGGCGACCCGTTCGGCGAGTTCGTCGTCTACTTCGGACAGAATGCGGCGGGCGCTTAGAGCCGTCAGTTCCGCGCCCCGGCGGGAGCGGACGAAGGCGAGGGTGCGGGCGCCCTCGATCACGAGGTCGGCGAGGATCCGAGCTGTCTCCGCACCCGCCGACCGGCGGACCGGGGCGCCGTTCTCGCCTGAGAGATCATCGAGCAGCGGGGGTTCCCAGAGCGCGATTGTCCGGGCGCCGCGCGGTGAGCGGTCGTCCGTGACCGCCTCGCAGTCCACACCGGACAGTCGGGTGGCTGACGCGGCCGGGCCGGCGACGGTGGCCGACGCGAGCACGAACACCGGGTCGGCGCCGTACTTGCGGGCCACTCGGCGCAGGCGGCGCAGCAGGAGGGCGACGTGTGAGCCGAACACCCCGCGATAGGTGTGGCATTCATCGACGACGATGTAGCGGAGCTGTCGGAAGAACTGAGCCCAACGGCCGTGTGAGGGCAGCACACCACGATGGAGCATGTCGGGGTTGGTGAAGATCCACCGCCCGTGTGCCCGCGCCCAGTCGCGCTCGGCCATCGGGGTGTCACCGTCGTAGGCGCACGCGCGCAGTTCGCTGAGATCCAGTTCGCGCAGCGACCGGAGTTGGTCGGCGCCGAGTGCCTTTGTCGGTGAGAGATAGAGGGCGGTCGCCCGCGGGTCGTCGATCAGCGCGGAGATCACCGGCAGCTGGTACGCGAGGGACTTGCCCGACGCCGTCCCCGTGGCGATCACCACACTGCGGCCCGCGTGCGCGTGCCCGGCGGCCTCCGCCTGATGGGCCCACGGCGAGGCCACGCCGCACCGGGCGAAGGCGTCGATCACCCGGGCGTTCGCCCACTCCGGCCACGGCGCGAACGTGGGCGCGCGTTCCGGCAGTTCGGCTACGTGGGTGAGCGGGTTCTCCCCGGCCGGCACCCCGGCCAGAACCCGTTTGAGCAGCAGTCCTCCGCGTTCGGCACCCACTTGTCGAGCTTCGCACACCAGCCTGAGGTTGTTGCCGGGCAGGCTTTCCCAACCAAGATGATCAAGAGATTTTGGTCACATTAAGCCCACGTAACACTACGGACAGTGCACGTTATGGGACGGCTCGCGTCTGTGATCCGCCTTACCAATAGACTCCGCCGTCATCCCACCGATTGTGGTGGTGCACACGTCGATATCGGAGTCGATGCACGCTTGGGCGGATGTCGGCGCTGAAACAGGCAGATCATCAGGAGGACGGATGTCCGGGCAGTCCCTCGCGGCCGACCTGACGCTCACCGGCGGCGATCGCGGTGTTGTCGTCGTGGTCGCCGTGATCGCCCTCGCCGCTCTTGCCGTTGGTTATGTCCTGCTCAAAGAGGTCCTGGCCGCTGGCACAGGCACCGCGAAGATGCAGGAGATTGCCAAAGCGGTTCAAGAGGGCGCCGCGGCGTATCTCAAGCGACAGCGCAATACGCTTCTGGTTTTCGGCAGCGCGGTTTTCTTGCTGCTGTTCTTGCTCCCCGCGGATAGCGTCGGCGAACGCGTAGGCCGCTCGCTGTTCTTCTTGGTGGGCGCGACTTTCTCGTTCACCATCGGCTATCTGGGCATGTGGCTGGCGACGCAGGCGAACCTGCGCGTCGCCGCTGCGGCGAATGACCCGGAAGGCCGCGAGAAGGCCACCCGGATCGCGTTCCGCACCGGTGGCGCCGTCGGCATGGCGACCGTGGGCCTCGGCCTGTTCGGCGCGGCCATCGTGGTGCTCGTCTACACCGGCGACGCCCCGAAGGTCTTGGAGGGCTTCGGCTTCGGCGCCGCTCTCATCGCGATGTTCATGCGTGTCGGTGGCGGCATCTTCACCAAGGCCGCCGACGTCGGTGCCGACCTGGTCGGCAAGGTCGAGCAGAACATCCCCGAGGACGACCCCCGCAACGCCGCGACCATCGCCGACAACGTCGGTGACAACGTCGGTGACTGTGCCGGTATGGCGGCCGACCTGTTCGAGTCCTACGCGGTGACCCTGGTCGCCGCGCTGATCCTGGGCACGACCGCGTTCGGTGTGCAGGGCCTGCTGTTCCCGCTGATCGTCCCCGCGCTCGGCGTGATCACCGCGATGCTCGGTGTCTACATCACCAAGGCTCGCCCGGGCGAGAGCGGCCTGACCGCGATCAACCGTTCCTTCTATATCTCCGCTGTGTTCTCCGCGGTGCTCTGCACGGCCGCGGCGTTCATCTACCTGCCGACCACGTTCGGTGAGTTGACCGGCCTGCCTACCGAGGCCGCCAACACCCCGGGCAGCCCGGCGCTGATCGCGTCAATCGCTGTGATCATCGGCATCGTGCTCGCAGGCGTGATCCTCTGGCTGACCGGCTACTACACCGGCACCGAGCACAAGCCGGTCCAGGAGGTCGGCAAGACCTCGCTGACCGGCGCGGCGACCGTCGTGCTCTCCGGTATCTCGGTGGGTTTCGAGTCGGCCGTCTACACCGCGATCGTCATCGGCGGCGCGGTCTACGGCGCGTTCCTGCTTTCCGGCTCGCTCGTCATCTCGCTGTTCGCCATCGCGCTCGCGGGCTGCGGCCTGCTGACCACGGTCGGCGTCATCGTCGCGATGGACACCTTCGGCCCCGTCTCCGACAACGCCCAGGGCATCGCCGAGATGTCCGGCGACGTGCACGGTGAGGGCGCGCAGATCCTTACCGAGCTCGACGCGGTCGGCAACACCACCAAGGCGATCACCAAGGGCATCGCGATCGCCACGGCGGTGCTCGCCGCGACCGCGTTGTTCGGGTCGTACCAGACCGCGATCACCGAGGCGCTGGCCGAGGTGGGCGGCACGCTCAAGGGTGAGGACTTCATTGTCTTCAGCCCGAACGTGCTCGTCGGCATCCTGCTCGGCGCCTCGGTCGTGTTCATGTTCTCCGGTCTCGCGATCAACGCGGTGACGCGTGCGGCGGGCGCGATCGTGTTCGAGGTGCGCCGCCAGTTCCGCGAGATCCCCGGGATCATGGAAGGCACGGGCAAGCCGGAGTACGGCAAGGTCGTCGACATCTGCACCCGCGACTCGCTGCGGGAGCTGGCCACGCCCGGTCTGCTCGCCGTGCTGGCCCCGATTGCCGTCGGTTTCGGTCTCGGCGTCGGTCCGCTCGCGGGCTACCTGGGCGGCGCGATCGCGTCCGGCACGCTGATGGCGGTGTTCCTCGCCAACTCCGGTGGCGCGTGGGACAACGCGAAGAAGCTGGTCGAGGACGGCCACCACGGCGGCAAGGGGTCCGAGGCGCACGCCGCCACGGTCATCGGCGACACCGTGGGCGACCCGTTCAAGGACACCGCCGGTCCGGCGATCAACCCGCTGATCAAGGTCATGAACCTGGTCTCGCTGCTGATCGCCCCCGCGATCGTCACTTTCACCGTCGGCGCCGACGCGTCGACGGGCCTCCGGGTCGCCATCGCCGCTGTCGCGGTGGTGCTGATCGTCGTCGCGGTCGTCGTGTCCAAGCGTCGCGGCACGGCTATCGCCGACACCCCGGCGGAGACTGTCTCCAACGGCGTCTGAGTTCGCACTGCCGGGGCCGGTTCCACCATTGGTGGGACCGGCCCCGTTTCTTTGTCCTGCGGCTCGCCCGACGCCGTGGAAACATCAGAAACGCCCTCGTTGCCCCGGTCAGGAGTTGACCATGGTTCGTCGTCTTGCCACCGTTGCCGTGCTCGCGTTGTCGCTTGGTCTCGCGGGTTGCGGTTCAGACTCGCCGAGCACGTCAGGTGGCACGTCCTCCGCTGCGCCCAGCGGAGGTGACGCGGTCGCCTGGGCGGAGAAGGTGTGCGCCACGGTCGCCCCGGAGCGCGACGCGCTCAGCCAGGTGCCGAACATCGACACCTCTGACCCGATGAAGGCCCGCGAGGGCATGGTCACCTATCTCGACAACCTGGTGAAGGCCCTCGACCGGATGGTCACCGGCATCAAGTCCGCGGGCACCCCGCCGGTCGCCGACGGCGAGACCGCCGCCAAGCGCGTGGTCGACACATTGGAGGAGGCCAAGGCGACGGTCACCACCGCCAAGGAAAACCTGGCGAAGATCGACGTGACGGACCTGGCCGCGGTGCAGGCGGGATTCACCCAGGTGGGTCAAGATCTGCAGAAGCTCGGACAGATGGAGGACCCGACCAAGGGCCTGCGGGGCAACCGCGAGATCAACGAGGCTTTCGAGAAAGCCGCCAGCTGCAAGGCTTTGCAGGATTCCGGCAGCAGCTCCACCCCGACCACGTGAGTTGTCCACAGTCCCCTGAAACCATCCACAGCCCGCGCACACCCCTTCTACCTGCAGGTATGCCTCGATAGACTGGCCAGGGGACGCCCCCCAGGGACGGGTGGGGGCTGTTCGCTGGGG
>DATLIA010000070.1:0-3536 GCA_035540215.1 Actinokineospora sp.
ATGCGGCAGTTGTTCCAGAACCTGATCGTCAACGCGGTCAAGTTCCAGCGGCCCGGCGTGCCGCCGGTGGTCGAGGTGTCGGCCGAGCTGGGGGAGCTGCCGCAGGAGGAGGGCGAGCCGGTCCCGGTCTGCCGGGTGACCGTCCGGGACAACGGGATCGGATTCGACGAAAAGTATTTGGACCGCATTTTCCAGGTATTTCAGCGTCTCCACGGCCGCGAACAGTACGAGGGGACCGGTGTCGGGCTCGCGATTTGCCGTAAGATTACCGAGCGGCACGGCGGTACCATCACCGCGCGCAGCCGACCGGGAGAGGGCGCCGCATTTATTGTTACCCTGCCGGTCCGTCACCCGGCTCCGCCCGACGCGGGCGCTCCGAACCCGGCGGGTGACGACCGGATCAAAGGATAGCCCGGAATGACGGTACTCAACAAAAACCTCGTCACGATATTGATGGCCGACGACGACCCGGACGACCGGACCCTGACGCGGGAGGCGTTCGAGGAGAACCACCTGGCGAACGACCTGCGGTTCGTGGAGGACGGAGAGGAACTGCTCGACTACCTGTACCACCGCGGCAAGTACACGGACCCCGAAAGCGCCCCGCGGCCGGGGATCATCCTGCTCGACCTGAACATGCCGCGCAAGGACGGCCGCGAGGCGCTGCAGGAGATCAAGCGCGACCCGCGGTTCCACGGCATCCGCGTGGTCATCATGACCACCTCGAAGGCCGAGGAGGACGTCGTCCGCAGTTACAACCTGTCGGCCGCGTCCTACATCACCAAGCCGGTCACCTTCGAGCGACTGGTCGAAGTCGTCCGGACCCTGGGCAAGTACTGGCTCGAGATCGTGGAACTGCCTCCGAATGGGAACGGACACGCGACCAACCTCTGATTGCGAGTGCGGCACGGACGCCGTACCGACTCCCTCACCCTCCGGCGGGAACGGCGCGCCCGCGCCCGTCCGCGTCCTGCTCATTGACGACGACCAGGACGACTACTTCCTCACCCGCGAGATGCTGGCCGACCTCAACGGCCGGTTCGCCCTCGACTGGGCCTCCACCTACGAGGCCGGCATCGAGTCCGTCTGCAACGGCACGCACGACGTCTACCTGCTCGACTACCGCCTCGGCGAGAAGACCGGCATCGACCTGCTCCGCGAGGCCTACGACAGCGGCTGCGACGGGCCGATCATCCTCCTCACCGGCCAGGGCAAGAACAGGACCGACCTCGAGGCCCTCCACGCCGGCGCCGACGACTACCTGGAGAAGGCCGGGCTGACGCCCGCGATCCTGGAGCGGTCCATCCGCTACGCCCTCGCCCAGCGGAATGCCGAGGTCGAACTCGAGCGCAAGGTGCTGGAGCGGACCGAGGAGCTGGCGCGGGCCAACGAGGCGCTGCGGCTGGCCGACCGCCGCAAGGACGAGTTCCTCTCCACACTCGGCCACGAGCTGCGCAACCCGCTCGCCCCGATCCTCAACGCCCTGGAGATTCTCCGGCTGGCCGGCAACAAGCCCGAGGTCGCGGAGCGGCAGCGCGAGCGGCTCGAGCGGCAGGTGGCCCAGATGGTGCGCCTCGTGGACGACCTGCTCGACGTCTCCCGCGTCGTCACCGGCAAGCTCCGCCTGACCCGCGAGCCGGTCCTCCTGCAGGAGGTCCTCGACGCCGCCGTCGAGATGAGTCGCCCCCACATCGAGCACGCCCGCCTGCACCTGGAGATCGACGTCGTCGCCGAGCCGGTGACGCTCGACGCCGACCGCGTCCGGCTGGCGCAGGTCTTCTCCAACCTCCTCAACAACGCGGCCAAGTACACCGAGCCGGGCGGCCACGTCTGCCTCCGCGCCACCCGCGACGGGGCGACCGCGACCGTGTCCGTCAAGGACACCGGGGTGGGAATCCCGGCTCCCGTCCTCGCCCGGATCTTCGACCTCTTCACGCAGGTCGATCGGAACCTGAACCGCTCGCAAGGCGGCCTCGGCGTGGGCCTCGCCCTCGTCCGGCGGCTGGTGGAGATGCACGGCGGGACGGTCAGCGCCGCCAGCGACGGTCCCGGCTCCGGTGCGGAGTTCGTCGTGACGTTGCCTGTGGCGGGGTAAGGACTTGGGGCCGCGGCCGCCACTTCATTTCTCGCGGCCGGGGCGGCTGTGAAAAGCAGTTCCCGTGCCACGGAATCCATTTTCTCGCGGTTTTGGCACCGTCCTTGCCACTCCCTTCCCCGGTCTTCACTGCACCAGAGGAAGGTTCCATGTCGTCCGAATGGCAACGTTCGCTCACCACGCTGACGGCCGCGGTGGTGACGGCGGTCGTCATCGCGCTGCTGTACTGGGCGCGGTCCATCATCGTCCCGGTGGCGCTGGCGATTTTCATGGCGTTCGTGCTAGGCCCGGTGGTCATGCGCCTGCAGCGCCGCGGGCTGGGCCGCGGGTTCGCGGTCGTCCTGACCGTGGGCATGGTCGGGGTGATGACGCTGGGCGTCGGGGCGCTCGTCACGCAACAGGTGGCGAAGTTGGTGCGGACGCTGCCGGACCGGGCGGAGGCCATCAAGGCCAAGGTCGCGACGGCGAAGGAGTGGCTGGTCGGCGATGGGGAGAGCCGGCTGGGGAAGTTGGTGGACGACGTGACCGGGATGATCTCGCCGAAGCCCGCGGGGGAGAACGTCGTGGTGACGCAGCCCGCGTCGGCGTCGCTGGGCGAGCGGATGACGACCTACGGCGACCCGATCGTCGAGTTCCTGGGGCAGGCCGCGTTCACGTTCATCCTGACCGTGTTCATGCTCATCAAGAAGGAAGACTTGCGGAACCGGATTATCCGGCTGCTGGGCGACGGCAAGGTGACGACGACGACGAAGGCGGTGGACGACGCGTCGTCGCGTATCAGCCGGTACCTGCTGATGCAGGTACTCATCAACACGGGGTTCGGGGTCGCGATCACGATCGGGCTGTTCCTGCTGGGGGTGAACTACGCGCTGCTGTGGGGGTTCATCGCCAGCGTGATGCGGTACGTGCCGTACATCGGCACGCCGATCGGCCTGATCCCGCCGGTGCTGTTCTCGTTCGCGACCGCGCCGGAGTGGGGCGCGGGCTGGGGCCAGCCTCTGGCGGTGCTGGCGCTGTTCATCGTGCTGGAGGTGATCGGCAACAACGTGTTCGAGCCGTGGCTGTACGGGAAGTCGATGGGCCTGTCGGAGGTGGCGCAGATCGTGTCCGCGGGGTTCTGGGCGTTCCTGTGGGGTCCGATCGGACTGATCCTGTCGGGGCCGATCATGGTGTGTCTACTTGTGCTGGGCCGGCACGTGAAGCGGTTCAACTTCCTCGCGGTGTTGCTGGGCGACCAGCCGGCGCTGACGTCGAACGTCGCGTTCTACCAGCGCCTGGCGGCGCGGGACCAGGACGAGGCCGCGGACGTGGCCCTGGCGGTGGCGCGGGAGAGCGGGCCGGACGAGGCGCTGGAGACGGTCGTGGTGCCGGCGCTGTGCATCGCCCGCCGCGACCTGGACGACGGCGACCTGGACGCGGCCGACTTCCGGTTCGCGGTCCG
>DATLIA010000071.1:0-3302 GCA_035540215.1 Actinokineospora sp.
TCGGTGTCCCACCGGGACACCGAACCCGACTCCGCGACCGATTCTCCGGCGGGATCGGGTGCAGGCACGACACCTGACCCCTCCGGCGTGTCCTAGCCGGACGGACGCCGGGCCGATCGCTACTTCTTCTTCGTGCGGGTCGCACCGCCGCGTCCGCGCAGAGTCACGCCGGACTCCGAGAGAACACGGTGGACGAATCCGTACGAGCGGCCGGTGCTTTCCGCGAGCGCCCGGATGCTGGCGCCCTTCTCGTACTTCTTCTTCAAGTCTCCTGCGAGTTTGTCGCGCGTGGCACCGGTGATCCGCGCGCCTTTCTTGAGGTCAGCCACGTTGTCCGCCTTCCGTCGCGAGTGGCAGGGGCCTCGGAGACCCCTACCGCCGCAATGATCGAACACGGTGGCGCGGAATGCCAGACGAGATGACAAAAAGGTGTCGCACAGGGGTGATCACCGTTGATACCCGGTTCGGGACACAGGGTGATCTTCAAATACAAGATCCCTGCGTAATGCCCAATTTCAGGCGAGCTGAACGAGTTCCAGATAGTCCGGGGACCAGTGGTCCTCGGTCCCGTCTGGGAGAAGGATCACCCGCTCGGGTTCCAGCGCCTCGACCGCTCCGGGGTCGTGGGTGACCAGAACGACCGCTCCGGAGTAGCGCCGCAGCGCGTCGAGGACCTGCTCGCGGCTGGCCGGGTCGAGGTTGTTGGTCGGCTCATCGAGGAGCAGCACGTTGGCCGCGCTGGACACCAGACCGGCGAGCGCGAGCCGCGTCTTCTCGCCGCCGGACAGCGTCCCGGCGGGCTGGTCGAGCTGTTCACCGGTGAACAGGAACGTGCCCAGCAGCGACCGAAGCTGCTGTTCACCGGTGTCGGGGGCCGCGTGGCGGATGTTGGCCCACACACTGGCCTCGTGGTCGAGCGTCTCGTGTTCCTGGGCGTAGTAGCCCAATCGCAGACCGTGGCCCGCGATGACCTCACCCGAGTCGGCCGCCTCCATCGCGCCGAGCAGGCGCAGCAGCGTGGTCTTGCCCGCGCCGTTGAGGCCGAGCACGACGACCCGGGACCCCTTGTCGATGGCGAGGTCCACGCCGGTGAAGATCTCCAGCGAGCCGTAGGACTTGCTCAGCCCCTCGGCGGTGAGCGGAGTCTTGCCACAGGGCGCGGGCTCCGGGAAGCGGATCTTGGCGACCTTGTCGGACTGGCGCACGGCGTCGAGTCCGCTGACCATCTTCTCGGCGCGCTTGATCATGTTCTGCGCGGCGACCGCCTTGGTGGCCTTGGCGCGCAGCTTGTCGGCCTGCACCATGAGGGCGCCTGCCTTCTTCTCGGCGTTGGCCCGCTCGCGCCTGCGCCGCTTCTCGTCGGCCGAGCGCGCGTCGAGGTAGCGCTGCCAGCCCATGTTGTAGATGTCGACCTCGCCGCGCACGGCGTCGAGGAACCAGACCTTGTTGACCACGTCGGCCAGCAGGTCGACATCGTGGCTGATCACCACGAGGCCGCCGCTGTGCCCCTTGAGGAACCCGCGCAGCCAGGCGATGGAGTCGGCGTCGAGGTGGTTGGTCGGCTCGTCGATCAGCAGGATCGTGCCGGAGCCGCCGCCGACGCCAGCCTCGGACGCGGCGAACAGGATCCTGGCCAGCTCGACCCGGCGGCGCTGGCCGCCGGAGAGCGTGCTCAGCGGCTGGTTGAGGACGCGGTCGGCCAGGCCGAGGTTGGAGCAGATCCGCGCGGCCTCGCTCTCTGCGGCGTACCCGCCGAGGCTGGAGAAGCTGTCCTCCAGCCTGCCGTACTTGCGGACGGCGGCGTCGCGCTTGGTCTCGTCGACCAGCTCGGCCATGGCCGTCTGCGCCTTCTCCATCTCGCGCAGGAGCTGGTCGAGGCCACGCGCGGACAGGACGCGGTCCTTGGCGATGACCGACAGGTCGCCCTCGCGGGGGTCCTGCGGCAGGTAGCCCATCTCGCCGGTGCGGTGCACGCTGCCCGCGTACGGCTCGCCCTCGCCGGACAGGACGCGCAGCGTGGTCGTCTTGCCCGCGCCGTTGCGGCCGACGAGGCCGATCCGGTCGCCTGCCTGGATGCGCAGGGTCGCGTCGGCGAGCAGGATGCGCGAGCCCGCGCGAAGTTCGAGGTCGGTCGCGGTGATCACAGTGATTGCTCCGTCTATCGCTTGGTCATGGCAGGGGTCATCCGCTCGACCGCCTCGACGGTCGAGCCCTCCCGCACATCAGTCGATGAGAAGCACGTGACCCAGTGTACGGGTCGGCGTCGACCGGCTCGCGCCCGCACTCGATCCTAAGCGCTTGCTTAGCTAGGGTGCGGGCATGACTCTCGCCGGAAAGACCGCCATCGTCACCGGGGCCAGCCGCGGCATCGGCCTGGCCATCGCAATCGACCTGGCCCGCGCGGGCGCCGCGGTGACGATCTCGGCCCGCAAGCCCGAGCCGCTGGAGGCCGCCGCCGCGGAGATCCGCGCCGCGGTGCCGGACGCCAGGGTGCTGGCCGTGCCCGCCAACACGAGTTCGGACGAGGACCGCGCCACGGTCGTCTCGCGGACCGTCGCCGAACTGGGCGGCGCCGACATCCTGATCAACAACACCGGGATCAACCCGGTCTACGGGTCACTGGTGGACGCCGACCTCGGTGCCGTGCGCAAGACGTTCGACACGAACGTGGTGGGGACGCTGGGATTCATCCAGCTCGCGGTGAAGGCGTGGATGGGCGAGCACGGCGGCTCGATCGTGAACATCGCCTCGGTGGCCGGCCTGCGCTCGACCGGCGTGATCGCCGTGTACGGGGCGAGCAAGGCCGCGCTGATCCGGCTGACCGAGGAACTCGCGTGGCAGCTCGGCCCGAAGATCAGGGTCAACGCAGTCGCCCCCGGCGTGGTGAAGACGAAGTTCGCCGAGGCGCTCTACGCGCAGGGCGAGGACGAGGCATCGAAGGCGTACCCGCTCAAGCGGCTGGGCGAGCCGGAGGACGTGGCGAAGCTGGTCACCTTCCTGGCGTCGGACCAAGCCGGGTGGATCACCGGCGAGACCATCCGGGTGGACGGTGGCCTGCTGGCCACCGGCACCCTGGGCTGAGCCCGGTCAGGACGTCGTCGTCGGCGCCGCCGATGTCGTCGGGGCGGGCGCGGGCGCCTGCTTGGTCTTTCGCGGCGCCACCTGTCCGCGACGTTCCCCACGGCCGGGGCCGGGGACCATGTTCGGGCCGAAACCGGGGCCGCCGCGCAGGTCTGGCCTGGCGAAGCCGGGGTGGCCGCCTCGCCCGTCCCGTCCATCTCCCGCGTCACCGATGAAGTAGC
>DATLIA010000072.1:0-12911 GCA_035540215.1 Actinokineospora sp.
GGGGTCCGGCCGCCTACCCGGCCACGCCCACCGTGTCCACTGTGGACGCCGAGGCGACGGCCATGGCGCCGGTCGAGCGGACCGGCCAGGTGGTGGACGGGTCGATCACCGACTTCGGACCTCGGCGCCCACCTCGGCGAGCGCGTCCCGCAGGGCAGCGGCGTCCGGGTAGCGGTCCGCGCGGTCCTTGCGCAGGCAGCGCGCGATCACCGCGGCGAGCTCCGCGGGCACGTCCGGCCTGGTCAGCGGGCGCGGCTCGGCCGACCGGATCCGGCCGAGGTAGGGCAGCACTGTGTCCTCGTCGGGATTGTCGGACGCGAACGGCGGAACGCCCTCCAACAGCGTGAACAGCGTCGACCCCAGCGACCACACGTCGTCGGCCGCGGCGGGTGCGCCGCCATCGATCATCTGCGGCGCGGCGTGCCGATAGCTCACCATCTGCAGCGACGCCGAGTGCCCCGCGTCGGCACCGCGCGCGATACCGAAGTCGGCCAGGACGTAGGAGGTGGGCAGCACGAGGATGTTCTGCGGCTTGACGTCGCGGTGCAGGAATCCCTGCGCGTGGGCGAACGCCAGCGCGTCGGCGACCGCGGTCCCGGCCGCGACCACCTCGACCACCGGCAGCGGCCCGCGCTCCCGAAGGCGGTCGTGCAGCGACCCGAGGTCGTAGAACTCCATGACGATGCACGGCCTGCCACCGGGGACCGTCCCGGTGTCCAGCACCGTCACGATGTGCGGGTGCTGCCTGCCCAGCCGGACGGTGATCTCCAGTTCCCGCTGGAAGCGGACCAGGGTCGCCGGATCGTCGACCTGCAGCACCTTGACCGCGACGTCGCGGCCGAGGCCGTCCTGCCGCGCCCGGTAGACCGTGCCCTCGCCGCCTTGGGCGACCAGCCGGAAGTCGCTGTAGCCGGGCAGGCTGACCGCGCCCGCCACGGGTTGCGCCGGTCGGGGCGCCCAGGCGAGCAGTTCATCGTCCACGGCCGCATCGTATCCAGACACGGTCCGGCGCGGACGGTGGTTGGCCGGGGCGACTGGCCCCGGCCAACCGGCCTAGTTAGCTGACCGCCTTCAGTGCGTCGACCTCACCGGCGCCGTAGAAGCTGTTGTGGCGCGCGCCGCCCTGACAGGTCTGCGGGGCCCCGCTGTTCTGCGGGAACGGTGCGTAGATCGACGTGTCGGGGCACGACAGCGGGTTGGTCGCCCGCTGCAGCCGTGCCGCCGTCGCCCCGGAGCCGGTGCTCTGGACCGAGAGCAGCAGCGCCGCGACGCCGACCGCGTGCGGTCCGGCCATCGAGGTGCCCTGGGCGTAGCAGTACTTCGCGCCCGTGCCCGGGTCGAACACGGTCCGAGCCGCCGCGCACGCCGCGGTCGCGGGCCAGGTCGAGAGCACCCGGCCGTTCACCGTCGACCCCACCTGCAGGATCGAGTCGCCACCCGGCGCGGCGACATCGGCGGTCGACGTGCCGTAGGACGAGTAGAACGACTTGAGCCGGAAGCTGCCCGTCGCGGACACGCCGACGACGCCGGGGACCTCCACGGGCACCACCGAGCAGGCGTTGGTGATCTCGCGCTCCTGCTCGCTGCCCGGCGGGAAGTCCGGGCTGATGACGTCCATGGTCGGGTGCGACAGGTCCGTGCTGTCGTTGCCCTGCGAGGCGATCACCAGCACGCCGTTCGACTGCGCGTATCGGATGGCGCGCCGCTCGGCGTTCCAGATCGCCCGCTGTTCCGGGTCGTTCTTGCAGTTGAACAGCCACGGGTCGGCGAAGTAGCTGTTGTTCGTCACCTGGATGCCGTGCGTGGCCGCCCACATGAACGAGCAGATCACCATCTCCGGGAAGAAGTACCCGTCGTCGTTGGCCGACTTGATGCCCGCGATCTTCACGTTCGGCGCGACACCGACGATGCCGGAGCCGTTGGCGGCCGCGGCGATGGTGCCCGCGGTGTGAGTGCCGTGCCCGTTGGCGTCGTTGCCCGGCAGCAGCGTGGACGGCGCGCCGCTTGAGCAGTCGGTGCTGCGGGTCGCGTCGTAGTTGGGTGCGATGTCAGGGTGGGTGAAGTCGAGGCCGGTGTCGAGGTCGCCGACGATCACCGAGCTGCTGCCGCCGGTGATGGCGTGCGCCTGCGGGACGTTGATCTGGGTCATGTCCCACTGCCTGCCGGACAGGGTGTCACCCCATGCGGCCGCGACATCGGCGGGCGCCGCGGCGTCGTCGGCCGCGGACGCGGGAAGCTGGACGCCGAAACCGCTGGTGGAGCTCACGCCCTCCACGCCCGCGGCTTGCTTGACCGATGCGGCGAATCCGCCATTGCCCGAGCGGGCGACGACGACTCCGATCTGGGAGTAGTTCGCCACGACCGAGCCGCCTGCCGCCTGGACGGCGTTGGCCGCGCTCGCGGTCGATGCCCCCTGCCGGAAGACGACGACATACGTGGACTGCGCCGAATCGGTGGTTCCGACGGCGTTCGTGGCACCCATGGGCGCCACGAGCAGAGCCGCTGTCAGCCCGAGTAGGGCGGGCAGCGTTCGTCTGCGGGAGAGGACGGTTGCGTGCTTCATGTGCAGGCCTCCGAGTTACTGCAGGTGGCCCCCTGGATGGCGTGTTCGTACTGCCCCTGTGGTCTATCCCCACCACTGCATCGCCCGGACAGTCGATTTCGTACCGTGCGGACTAGAGGAATCTCAGATCCGCCGAAGCCGACTGCTTGAGCGTGCGTGTCACAGTACAAAGCGCGGCGACCGCGCGCTGGACGACCGACCGCAGCTCGGCCTGTGCCTCGGCGTCGAGACCGGACAGGTCGAGGTCGAACCGCAGGTCGACGCCGTCGAGCTGGTGGGCCCCCGCCTGCCGCACGTCGGCGGCGCTCACCCGCATGGGGATCTCGCCCGCGCGCCGGACGATCAGCGCCTCGCCGGTCACCGCCGCGCAGCCCGCCGCGGCGGCCAGGAGGAGTTCGACGGGACTGAACGAACCCTCCTGGCCGACGCGGCCGATACGGACCTCGGCGCCCCGGTCGTTGCGGGCCACGAACTCGTGGCCGCCGGTGCGTTCGACGTCGATCGATGTCACTCGGCGGCCGCCCGCTCCGCCTCGCCCCGCTCGACACAGAACTCGTTGCCCTCGGGGTCGGTGAGGGTGATCCAGCCGGAGCCGTCGGGCCTGCGGTGGTCCTCGAAGAGCGTCGCGCCGAGTCCGAGCAGGCGCTCCACCTCGGCGTCGCGGGTGCCCTCGGGGCACAGGTCCAGGTGCACCCGGTTCTTCACCGTCCGGGAATCCGGGACCTGGATGAACAGCAGCCGGGGGCCTGCGGGCATCTCGATCAACGCCGCTTCGTCGCCCGGGTTGTCATCGGCGTGGATCGGCTGACCGACGACCTCGCTCCACCAACTGGCCAGTTTGTAGGCGTCGGAGCAGTCGAAAGTGATGCTGTGGATGATCGAGCGCAACGTTTGTCCCTCTCAGCTGGTGAGCCGCAGGATGCCCACGCGGCCGGTGGCGCCCGACGCCCAGCAGGCGCCGTCGCGCGCGCAGTCAACCGTGTCGAACGTACCCGCGTCGAACTGTTTCCAGGTGCGGCCGCTGTCGAGGGTGTAGTCGCTGCCGGAGGGGCCTACGGCGATGGCCGCGGTCTGGACGAACGGGTGCCAGGCCACACCGGAGCGGTAGCCCTGCGGCGCGTTCGACGGCTTCTGCCAGGTCGCGCCCGCGTCCCGGCTGGTGCCCAGCGCGTCGGTGCCGTTGGTCGGCGCGGCGAAGTCGCCGCCGACGGCGATCCCGCGCTTGGTGTCGCGCCACGCTGTGGCGAACACGCCCGCGCTCGGTCCGCTGGCCAACACGGTGTCGGAGACGGTCCACGTCCGGCCGCGGTCGCGGCTGTGCAGCACCCTGGCCTTGGCCCCGCCGCCAGTCGCGATCCACGCGTCCCGGCCACCCGCGACGCTCACGCACTGGCCGCTGGCGGCGAAGGCGAACTCGCCGTCGAGAGCGGCGGGCATGCCGTCGGTGGGCAGCACCGACCACGTCTTGCCGCCGTCGTCGGTGGACAGGACCCGGAACTTCCCGTCGACCGGGTCGCTCAGCGCGATGCCGTGCCTGCGGTCCCAGAAGGCCAGGCAGTCGTAGAAGGCGGTCGGCTCGCTGTTGCGGAAGGTCTCGGTCCAGGTCGTCCCGCCGTCGCTGGTCCGGTAGACCCGCGAGTCCTCGCCGGTGCCGATGCTCATGGCCACGGCGGTGTCGGCGTCGAACGCCTGGATGTCACGCAGCTGGAGCGCGGCGGAGTCCGGGGGAGACGAGCGCTGCCAGGTGGCGCCGCTGTCGACGGTCCGCAGGACCGTGCCCTCACTGCCGCTGGCCCAGGCCACCCGGTGGCTCACGGCCGACAGGCCACGCAGGCGGACGGTGGATCCGGTGGGGGAGAGCTGCCAGGTCGGGGTGAGCCCGGGCGCCGGGGTGGCCGACGCCGGGGCCTGCAGCAAACCGACAGCCACCGCGGCGAGCGCGGCGATGATCAAGGGTCGCTTCATGTGGCCGGAACCTAGTCGACACCGGGGTCCATGACCAGGCTCTAGGCTGGCCTCCTGTGAGTACCTACCGCAGCTTCGTCGCCCTTGGCGACTCGTTCACCGAGGGCATGTCAGACGACCTGCCCGACGGCACCTGCCGGGGCTGGGCCGACCTCGTCGCCGACCGCTTGGCCGCCGAGAACCCGGGGTTCCAGTACGCCAACCTGGCGATCCGCGGCAAGCTGGTCCGCCAGATCGTCGACGAGCAGGTCGAAACCGCCGTGGCGATGCGCCCCGACCTGGTCAGCTTCGCGGGCGGGATGAACGACGTCCTGCGGCCAGGCTGCGACGTGGACGCGGTGACCACGAAGATCACCGGCGCGGCGAGCGCGCTCGCGGGCTCGGGTGCCCGGCTGATGCTGTTCCGGGTGATCGACCCGACCGGCCGGATGCGTGGCAGCGCCCGGCTCATGCCCCGCATCACCCGACTGCTGTCGGTGGTCGACGCCCTGGTCGCCGAGCATGACGCGATCGTGGTGGACCTGTTCGCCGAGAAGGTGTTCGACTCGCCCGCGCTGTGGGCGGAGGACCGGATCCATCTCAACGCGGAGGGTCATCGGCGGGTGGCTGAGGCGACTGTGCGTGCGCTGGGGCTGCCGGGCTCGTTCGACTGGACGGCTCCGGTGCCTGCCGCGCCCGCGTTGTCGCTGGCGTCCAGGGTTCGGGCTGATGTGCGGTGGGCGCGGGTGCATCTTGGGCCGTGGATCGGGCGGCGGCTTACTGGACGTTCGTCTGGTGATGGTCGGGTGCCGAAGTTCCCGGAGCTGACTCCGCGCTGATCGGGTCTGGCCCGGTTGTGTCCGCACCATCGGGTGGAGGTGGGTGATCACGCTGTGCCCGGGGCCTCTAGGACGGCCCCTGTGGGACAAGAGCGTGGGCGGAGGAGCAGCCCCACACGCTGGGAAGCTTAGGGGCCGTCCTACCCCCGGCAACGTGATCACCCACCTTCACCCGATGCTGCTCACGCGGACTTGTGCGGGTTGTCCGGTTGTCAGCCGATTGGTCGACTCAGGCCGCGGTGCGAGAGGGCAGCAGCTTGCGCAGGTCGTTCACCGCGGCGCGACCCGCGCGGTTGGCGCCGATTGTGCTGGCCGATGGGCCATAGCCGACCAGGTGCACGCGGGGGTCAGCCACCACGCGGGTGCCGTCCATGACGATCCCACCACCCGCTCCCCGCAGCCGCAGCGGAGCCAGGTGGTCCAGCGCGGCACGGAAACCGGTTGCCCAGAGGATCATGTCCGCCTCGGCGAACCTGTCATCCTCCCAGCTCACGCCGGTCGGGGTGATCCGGTCGAACATCGGCAGCCGGTCGAGCACCCCGTTCGCCCGCGCCTCGATGACTTCGGGAGTCAGGCCCAGCCCGGTGACGCTGACGACGCTCGCGGGCGAGCGGCCCGCGCGCACGGCCTCGTCGACCCTGGCCACCGCCGCCCGACCGTCCTCCTGGGTGAACGGGCCCTCGCGGAAGACCGGCGGTCGCCGGGTGACCCACGTTGTCCCGGCCGCGAGTGGCGCGATCTCCAGAAGGGCTTGGACCGCCGAGGTTCCGCCGCCGACGACCACGACCCGCTTGCCCGCGAAGTCCTCCGGTCCACGGTAGTTCGCGGTGTGGAGCTGAGTGCCGAGGAACTCGGCTTGACCCGGGTAGCGCGGCCAGAACGGCTTGTCCCAAGTCCCGGTCGCGTTGATCAGCGCCCGCGCCGACCAGATGCCGTGATCGGTGTCGACCAGCAGCCTGCCGTCGTCGGTCACCGAGTGGACCCGCACCGGGCGCAGCACCGGCAGGTCGAACTCCCGCTCATAGGCGCCGAAGTAGTCAGCCACCACGTCCGAGGCAGGCCTGCTCTGGTCGCGTTGGCCGAGCGGGAAGTCCGGCAGGTCGTGGATCCCGTGCACCCGGCCCAGCCGCAGCGTCGGCCAGCGGTGTCGCCACGCCCCGCCTGGGCCGGGGTTGGCGTCGAGGACGATGAAGTCCAAGCCGACGCGACGCAGGTGATAGGCGCTGGAGAGGCCTGCCTGGCCTGCTCCGATGACGACGACGTCCACCTCGCTGGTCATGTCAGCAACAACACTGGCCCACGGCCAGACTTTCCCCGTCTGGGGGTCTGATCGGTCACACTGTCGGGATGACCGACCACCGCGAGTTGGCCCGGACGCTGTTCAACAGCGTGTGGGACCTCCTCGACCGGACCGACCGCACCCCGGCCGACGACGACCGCATGATCCACATGGCCCACGCGTCGCGGTACCACTGGGGCGAGGTCGGCACCGCCCAGAACCTCATCCGCGGCGAGTGGCAGTGCGCGCGTGTCTACGCGGTGCTCGGCAGGCCCGAACCCGCGCTGTGGCACGGGCGGCGCGCGCTCGCCCTGTGCCAGGAACACGGCGTGACCGACTTCGACCTCGCGTTCGCCCACGAGGCCATCGCCCGCGCACACGCGATCGCGGGGCGGACCGACCAAGCCCGCGAGAGCCTGGACCGCGCCGCTGTGGTCCCGATCGCCGACCCGGAAGACCGTGACCAGCTCAAACAGGACCTGGCATCGGTACTTACCTGACCGCGCGCTTGGACTCGCAGTCGGTTGCCCGCTCAGGCCGTCGATCACCAGGCCCGACTCGGTAGGACGCACACCGCAGGCCACCAAACCACTCGCCGGTCACCGGCGCGTTGACGCACGCTCCAGATAGGTGCCGTTCGGGGCGCTGAAGCCGAACGGGCGGTACAGATCGTGCGCGTCCTCGGTGTGCAGCATCCAGCGGAACTGTGCCCCCGGCCCCTCATCAATCATCGTCCGCACCATGGCCTTCGCGATCCCCTGCCCACGCGCGCCCGCCACGACGTGCACGTCCGCGAGGTACGCGATCGAGACACCGTCGGAGGTCGCCCGAGCGAAGCCGACCTGCGCCCCGGTCTCCCTGTCGAAGGCGCCGACCACGCGCCACGCGTTCGCGACCTGCGTCACGAAATCCTCGCGTGTCCGCCAGCGTGCCCAGTACGCCTCGGTCGACAGGAACGCCCACGCCGCGTCGATATCGATCCGCTGTGGATCGACATCGATCTCAAAGCTGCTCATGGCCGCAATGTAGCCGCGTAGCGAGCGGGCGTAACCCCAATATTCGCTCGGAAGTCCCGCGTGAAGTGGGCCTGGTCGCTGTAGCCCAACTCCACCGCCAGACTCGCCCAGTCCACATCGGCACCGGACTCCGCCCGCGCCGCCGCCTCGTGCATGCGGACCCGCCGGATGACCCATTTGGGCCCGACGCCCACATACTCGTTGAACAGCCGCTGCACCGAACGCACTGTCAACCCGGCCTCCCGCGCGAGACCGTCCACCCTGGACACGCCCTGCTCGATGGCCGCGACCATCGCGCGCACGTCGTCCACCACCGGATCGATTTCCGGCACGCGCGGCAACAGCACCGCCTCCGCGGCGGCCACCATCGCCGCGTCGTCTCCCGCCGACAGCACCGTCTCCGGCGCGACGTCGAGGAAATCGGGGACTACCCGGTCGGTCACCGTCGAGACTGGCCTGCCCAGCCACGGCCGGAACCCGCCGGGGTGGAACCGGACGCCGAGGACATGGCCTTCGCCGACGAGCCTGCGGACGAACCGTCCGCGCATCACGCCGTAGAGCAGTGTGCCTTCGGGTTCGAACACCAGGTGGACGTTCGGGTGTGGGACCACCTGCTGTTCGTGTGGTGTCGTGCGCCGCCACGACACCAGCCAGTAGTACTCGACGAAGGGGGCCAGCCCCGCCGAGGGTGCCGACGTGCGCAACTCGAACTTGGTGCGCGCCGCCTTCGCACCAAGCACGCCTTTGCGTGGAACCGGCACATGACAAACCGTAGACCCGGCCACCGACAGTTTGTCGCGTTTGTTCAAGACCGCAGGTCAGGGCCACTTCTAGCGTGGAGGCATGGACAAGCAGACATTGATGGAGCGCGCCGCCGCGGGAGCCCTCGCGGTCGTTCGCAACGTCAAGCCCGACATGTACGACCGCCCGACCCCGTGCGCGGACTGGGACGTCCGCACACTGGCGAACCACCTCACGCACTGGTCCGCCGTCGTCTCCGAGCGCACGGCCCGCAAGCTGCCCGTGCCGACCGACGGTTCGGAGTCCGAGGGCACCGACTACACAGCCGAGGCCGACTGGCCCGCGTTCTTCGCCGACCGCCTCGACAGCGCGGTGCGAGCCTGGGGTGTGCGGGGAGCGTGGGACGGAGAGTCGGTCATGGCCTCAGATCCGCGCCCCGCCGACTTCCTGGGCAAGATGCTCTACGGCGAGTTGGTGCTGCACGGTTGGGATTTGGCCAAGGCCACCGGCCAGGACTTCGATGTCGACCCGGACCTGGCGAAGGCCGCGCTGGCCGACGCGGAGGAGATCGCCGACATGGCCCGCGAGTGGGAGGCTTTCGGTCCAGAGGTCAAGGTCCCCGACCACGCGTCGACCGTCGACCGCCTCCTGGCGGTGACGGGCCGAGACCCCAACTGGCTCCCGCAACCTCGGGGATAGCTGCATAAAGTGACCGGGTGCAGAGAATTCGAGGTGGCGGACCGCTATTAGTCATCGGCGGCGGGATCGGCGGGGTGTCGGTCGCGGCGGAGCTCGCGGCTCACCGGGATGTCCTTCTCGTAGAGGCGGAGCCGATGCTCGCCCGGCACACCACCGGCCGTTCCGCCGCCGTCTACCTGCCCAGCTACGGCGGTCCGGTCATCCGGGCGCTCACCGCCGCCAGCCTCCCGCGGTTCGATCCCGACCTGCTGTCCTCACGTCCCATGGTCTGGGTGGCCACCGATGAAGAGGGCAAGGCGATCATCGACGGCAACCTCGCCGACGGTTCCGCCGAACCCTTCACCATCGCGCAGGCGCGCACCTTGTTCCCTCCACTGCGTCCTGACGCTGTCGTCGCCACGGCGTTGGAGCCCGGGACGATGGACCTCGACGCGATGGGCCTGCACCAGCACTATGTGCGTCTCCTCAAGTCCCGCGGCGGCGAGATCCGCATGGGCACCCCCGTAACAGCTCTGACCAGGGACGACTCCGGTTGGCAGGTCACCGTCGGCGCCGAGACCCTGCACGTCGAGGCAGTCGTCGACGCGGCAGGGGCGTGGGCAGACCAACTCGCCGAACTCGCGGGCGTCCCCACAGTCGGCCTGACCCCGATGCGCCGGACCATCGCCATCGCGGGCGGCGTCGACGTCGACCCGGCCTGGCCGTTCGTCTGCGACGCCGCTCATCACTTCTATCTGCGTCCCGAGGGCCAAGGTGTCCTCATCTCTCCGGCCGACGAGACCCCGAGCGAACCGTGCGACGCCAAGCCCGACGAACTCGACATCGCCTTGGCCATGGAGCGGGTCAACGAGGTCACGACCCTGGGCTTGCGCTCGGTCCGGACCGCGTGGGCGGGGCTGCGGACCTTCACGCCCAACCGAGTGCCGGTCGTGGGCGAAGCGGCCCCGGGCTTCTACTTCTTCGCGGGCCAGGGCGGCTACGGCATCCAGATCGCCCCCGCGCTGGCCGCGGCGGGCGCCGCCGTGATCCTCGGCCAACCGATCCCCGCCGACATACCCGTGACATCCGAAGACCTCTGGGCGCCGAGCTGATCCGGCCACTATGTTGAGGTGATGGACATCGGGGTCAGACTCTCCGAGCTCGTCGGAGCCGAGCATGTGATCACCGGGGCCGACGCCGCCGAGGACTACTCGCACGACGAGACCCTGTCCTCCGCGCCGGTTCGGCCCGCGTTCGTGGTTCGCCCGGCGACGGCCGAGCAGGTCGCCGACATCCTGCGGCTCGCCACCGAGACCGGTATCCCGGTCACCGCGCGTGGGTCGGGCAGCGGCTTGTCCGGCGCCGCCGTGTCGCGCGCCGACGGCCTGCTGGTGTCCTTCGAACGGATGAACCAGGTCGTCGAGATCGACACCGACAACCATGTCGCCGTTGTCCAGCCCGGCGTCACCCTCCAGGAACTAGAGGAACGCACGGCGGCCGAGGGGCTCGTCTACCCGGTGTACCCAGGCGAACTGAGCGCGAGTCTGGGCGGCAACGTCGCGACCAACGCGGGCGGAATGCGCGCGGTGAAGTACGGCGTCACCCGCCACCATGTCCTTGGCCTGCAGGCGGTCCTGCCGACCGGGGAGATCCTGCGGACCGGCGGCAAGTTCGTCAAGGCCAGCACCGGATACGACCTCACGCAGCTCATCGTCGGCTCGGAGGGAACCCTCGCGTTGGTGACCGAGGCCGTCCTGAAGCTCCAGCCCCGCGTGGCTCACCAGGCGACCCTGCTGGCGCCGTTCGGCGACCTCACCTCAGTGGTGCGTGCCGTGCCCAAGGTGGTCGGCAGCGGCCTCGGTCCGCTGATCCTGGAATACATCGACGCGATGACGATGGGCGCGATCACCTACACCGCGGATCTCCAACTCGGCATCCCTGACCAGGTACGGGACACCGCGCAGGCGTATCTGGTCGTCATGCTGGAGAACCGATCCGCCGACCGGCTCGCCGCCGACGTCGAGACCGCGGGCGCGCTGCTCAGCGACCTGGGCGCCGTCGACGCGTATGTGCTGGAGGGCGCCGCCGCGCGCAAGCTCATCGAGGCCAGGGAGAAGGCGTTCTTCACCGCGAAGGGCGCGGGCGCCGACGAGGTGATCGACACCGTCCTGCCGCGCGCGTCGCTGCCGGAGTTCCTGGCCAAGGTCACCGCGATCGCCCAGGCCAACGAGACGTTCGTGGTCGGCTGCGGACACGCGGGCGACGGCAATGTGCACCTCGCCGTTTTCCAGAAGGACGAGGCCAAGCGCTCGGCGGTACTGCACGGGCTGTTCGAGGCGGGTATGGCGCTGGGCGGCGCGATCTCCGGCGAACACGGCATCGGCCACGCCAAGAAGCGGTACTTCCTCGAACTGGAGGACCCCGCCAAGGTCGCACTCATGCGGCGAGTCAAGCAGGCGTTCGACCCGGCCGGGATCCTCAACCCCGGCGTCCTCTTCGACTGATCCCCGTACCCGGCAAGAGAAGGACCACATGAACGGCGCACAGTCCCTGATTCGCACGCTGGTCGACTCCGGTGTCGACGTGTGCTTCGCCAACCCGGGCACCTCGGAGATGCACTTCGTCGCAGCGCTCGACGACGTGCCGGAGATGCGGGGCGTATTGGCGCTGTTCGAGGGTGTGGTGACCGGTGCCGCCGACGGGTACGGGCGGATGGCCGACAAGCCCGCCGCGACGCTGCTGCACCTCGGCCCGGGCATGGTCAACGGCATGGCGAACCTGCACAACGCGCGCCGGGCGCACACGCCCATCGTCAACGTGATCGGCGACCATGCCCTGTACCACAAGGGTTTCGACGCGCCGCTGGAGTCCGACATCGACTCGCTCGCGGAGTGGACCCACGGCTGGAACCGGACCTCCACCGACAGCGCCGTGATCGGCCGGGACGCCGCCGACGCGGTCGCCGCCGCCATGACCGCGCCAGGCAGGCTGGCCAACCTCACCCTGCCCGCGGACGTCTCCTGGGGCGACGGCGGCGTGGTCGCCGCGCCCGTCGAGCCGCTTGCCGAGTCCATTGTGGATGAGTCGGTGATCGCCGACGTCGCCGAAGTGTTGCGGTCCGGTGAGTCGGCGGTGTTGTTGCTGGGCAAGGGAGTCACGCGTGAGCGAGGACTGCGTGCGGCGAGCCGGATCTCGGTCGCGACCGGCGCCAAGGTCTTCGTTGAGACGTTCCCTGCTCGCTTCGAGCGCGGCGAGGGACTGCCCGCCATCGACCGCCTCGGCTACCTCGCCGAGCAGGTCCAGTGGCAGCTCACCGACGTCAAACACCTGATCCTGGTGGGCAGCAAGGCCCCGGTCTCCTTCTTCGCCTATCCCGGCAAGGCCAGCGAACTGACCCCGGACGGCTGCAAGGTGCACACGCTCGCCCCGTTGGGCTCCGACACCGCCGACGCACTCGACCGGCTCGCCGACGATGTCGCCGCCGACGCCGAACCCGTGCTGCAGCAGGCTTCCCGGCCCGCGTTGCCCAGCGGCGTGATCACGGCGCAGAACTGGGCCGAGGTGGTCGGCGCACTGCTCCCGGCGGGCGCGATCATCTCCGACGAGGCCAACACGTCCGGACTGATGATCCCGATGGTGACCGTGGGCGGGCCCCGGCACGACGTGCTTACGCTGACGGGCGGCGCGATCGGCCAGGGTCTGCCGGTGGGAGTCGGGGCGGCGATCGCCTGCCCCGACCGTCCGGTGATCTGCCTGCAGTCCGACGGCAGCGCGATGTACACGATCTCGGCGCTGTGGACCATGGCGCGGGAGAACCTCAACGTCACCACGGTGATCCTGAACAACCGCGC
>DATLIA010000073.1:0-16012 GCA_035540215.1 Actinokineospora sp.
CCGAGGAGTCGGCGAAACCGTTGCGGGAGAACGTCGAATGCCCGTCGCTCTCACCGGACGGCAAGCGGGTCGCGTTCAAGAAGCGCGTGCCGGGCGACGGCGCGCGACCGTGGCGGCAGCACGTGCTGGACCTGACCACGATGGTGGAGACACCGCTGGCCGAGACCCGTGGGATCGACGACCAGGTCGTGTGGCTCGACAACGACACCATCGCCTACGGCCTGCCGGGTGAGGGCATCTGGGCCGTGCAAGCGAACGGGGAGGGCGCGCCGCGGCAACTGGTGCCGCACGCGTCCTCCCCGTCGGTTGTTCTCGGCTAGCGCTGTGCGCGGTTGATCGCCGAGACGATCGCGCGGAACGAGGCCGCGACCGTCGAACTGTCGATGCCCACGCCCCACAGGACGCGGTCGCCCACGGCGCACTCGAGGTAGGCGGCCGCGCGGGCGTCGTCACCGGCGGACAGCGCGTGCTCGGCGTAGTCCAGGACCCGCACGTCGTAGCCCACCGAGGCGAGCGCGTCGACGAAGGCCGCGATCGGGCCGTTGCCAGACCCCGTGATCTCCTGCTGGTCGCCGTCGATCAGCAGGGTCGCGGTGATCTCCTCGTGGCCGCTGCCGTCGGCGGTCGCCCGGTGCTTGAGCAGGTACAGCGGCACCCGGCCGTGCAGGTACTCCTCCGCGAAGGCGTCCCACATCTCCTTCGGGTTGATCTCGCCGCCCTGCGTGTCGGTGACCTCCTGGATCACCCTCGAGAACTCGATCTGCAGGCGCCGCGGCAGGTCCAGGTGGTGCTCCTGCTTCATCAGGTAGGCGACGCCGCCCTTGCCGGACTGCGAGTTGACCCGGATGACGGCCTCGTAGTTGCGGCCGACGTCCTTCGGGTCGATCGGCAGGTACGGGACCTCCCACGGGAAGTCGTCGACGTGCTGGCCCGCGTCCTTGGCGTCGGCCTCGAGCGACTCGAAGCCCTTCTTGATCGCGTCCTGGTGGGAGCCGGAGAACGCGGTGAACACCAGGTCGCCGCCGTACGGGTGCCGCTCGGGCACAGGCAGCTGGTTGCAGTACTCGACGGTGCGGCGGACCTCGTCGATGTCGCTGAAGTCGATCTGCGGGTCGATGCCCTGGCTGAACATGTTCATCGCCAGCGTGACCAGGCAGACGTTGCCGGTGCGCTCACCGTTGCCGAACAGGCAGCCCTCGATCCGGTCGGCCCCGGCCAGGTAGCCCAGCTCGGCGGCGGCCACTCCGGTGCCCCGGTCGTTGTGCGGGTGCAGGCTCAGGACCAGGGAGTCGCGGTTGTCCAGGTTGCGGTGCATCCACTCGATCGAGTCGGCGTAGACGTTCGGCGTGGCCATCTCGACGGTCGCGGGCAGGTTGACGATCATCGGCCGCTGCGGCGTCGGCTGCCACACGGCGGCGACGGCGTTGCAGACCTCGGCGGCGTAGGAGAGTTCCGTGCCGGTGTAGGACTCGGGGGAGTACTCGAACCGGAAGTCGGTGTCGGCGTACTTCTCGGCGAAGCCCAGCACGACCTCGGCGCCGTCCGTGGCGATCTTTTTGATCCCGGCCCGGTCCTGCCGGAAGACGACGCGGCGCTGCAGGATGGACGTGGAGTTGTAGAGGTGGACGATCGCGCTGTGCGCGCCCTCGACGGCCTCGAAGGTGCGCTCGATCAGCTCGGGGCGGGCCTGGGTGAGGACCTGGATGCGGACGTCCTCGGGGATGGCGCCCTCGGTGACGATCTCGCGCACGAAGTCGAAGTCGGTCTGGCTGGCCGCCGGGAAGCCGACCTCGATCTCTTTGTAGCCCATGCGCACCAGCAGGTCGAACATGCGGCGCTTGCGCGCGGGCGACATCGGGTCGATCAGGGCCTGGTTGCCGTCACGCAGGTCGACCGCGCACCACAGGGGGGCGGTGGTGATGCGCTTGGTCGGCCAGGTGCGGTCCGGTACGTCGATCGGCTCGACCAGCTCGGGGAACGCGCGGTACCGGTGGAACGGCATGGAGCTGCCCAGCTGCGGGTTCCACGCGGCCTGACCGTCCGGCGCGGGCCGGGCGGGGGTGCGGATGCGACTGGCGGCCGAATTGGCGGTCGAGCTGTACGAATCGGGATTGCTCATTGCGGGTCTCCACTGACGAGAGTCGGCGACCGGCGGCGACGCCAAACCCCGCGACGGGGGGCCGGCCTGGTCAGGCCCCGTCGCGGCAGCGAAGCAGGAGGAGAGCCACGAGGCCAGAGTAGCCACCGTTCGGCCGAATGTGGAACCCGAGGTCCACATCCTGGGCCAACCACGGCTTCACCGGGCGAAACATCTAGAGGATCAACCCGCGGCGAGCACGGTGCCGCGCTCGATCCGCCAAGCTGCCCAGCCACGTGCCGCGAGCGCCCATCGCGTCGAGCCCGGCAGGGGTCGGGTATGCGCCAAGTCGGTCCAAAGTCCACCCAGGTAGACCACGAATCGGGTCAACGCGTCCGGATCAAGATCGCGGAAAGTCGGCAGGGTCTTTGCCCAGGCCTCGGCGTCCGCCCGGTGATGTCCGGCGATGATCAGACGCAGAGTCACCAGCGCGGTGTCGACCCATGGCGCTCCCGCGCCCGGATAACCCCAATCGATGACGCGGATGTGACCCGAGGGGGTGATGAGGATTTGCTCGGCATGGAGATCGGTGTGCACCAGCTGCTTCCCGTCGACCAGTTGAGGCACGGGCTCGCAGAGTCGGGTCATCGCCGTAATGTCCCAGCCGGAGACCTCGCCAGGGGAGTGCTCGGCGCACCGTCGCCACCAGTCTGTTGGTGCCCATCGTCGGGCCAGCGGCCAGATCTCAGCCGTGGCAGGCGTCGAGGCGATGCGTTCGAGTACCGCGCCCACCGCGTCAAGATCGGGGGAGCCCGGCTGAAGGGCAACGGGGCGGCCGTCGACGTGCTCGGTGCCGATGACCAGCCAGGGCGAGCCATCTTCGGCGTCGATGTCGGCGCCGAAGATCACTGACGGTGCGAGCGAGCCCGCCGCGGCGTTGCCGCTGAGTTCGTTGCGCAGCCAGCGCATCCGCGGGGAGATGCCACAAACGCCCTTGATGAACGCGCGGCCGGTGCTGGTCGTCACGATGGCCGCGAGGTCGGAGCCCGCACCCACCGTGATGTCGTGCGCACTGGTGATCGGTCCGAGGTGGGCGACGACGGCGTCCCGTATCGCTAGCGGCGCCTCGGTCCATCTCATCGCGTCTCCACGTCCCTACCGGCTACCCGCGTGGGTCTTTCTTGCGGGTGTCGGTGTTCTCGTTGCCGTCCTGACCGCCGGATCGACACCCGCCCTCTTCGTGGCAGCTGGTGCACCTTGCGACGAGCGGCCACAGATCCAAGTCCACCACGTAACGGGCTCGTTCGATGGCTTCGATGGTACGGGCCACCTCGCCGGAGGGCCCGGATACAGCGGCGCGGTCGGGGCCGTCGTCGGGGACGTGGTGCACGTATCGCCCGTGGCGGGCGCACAGCGCCTCGTAGGCGACATGGTGGTCGAGCAGGGTGTGCCAGCCGTGGTCTACGAGAGTGCTAGGCCTCAGGCCGCCGTTTGACGCTTCGGCGGCCGTCGCGACGAACACGAGGGCTTGGTCCACGATCTGTGCGGCGAGGTCGGTCAGCTGCGGGTGTTTCGCGGTTACCTCGCCGACCAGGCGCGCGAACAGATCGCTGTCGACCAGGTCGCGGCCGCGGCGAGCGGGGTGGAGGACTGCGGTCACCGGATATCTCCTTGCGTCTCAGCGGACATCGCAGCAACCACGATACGCATTCGTCTGATTACTGTCCGGTGTCAATCGGGGGAGCGGTGAATACGGTTTCGCCGGGCGAAATAACTGAGCCGAACGGACCGATTGCGGATTGTGATGAAAGCCGGTGCGATGTGCGGGTGATCAGCAACGAACAGCCCGCCAAAGCGCGGGCACTCGGGATGGAACTGAAGGCGGCCCGCGAGCGGGCGGGGCTGCGGACGAGGGATGCGGCGTTCAAGATCGGAAGCTCACCGGCCACCGTGAACAGGTCGGAGAAGGCGAAACGGTTCTCCCCGGTCGAGGATGTGTCCGCCATGCTGGCCATCTACGGGGTCACAGGCCCGGATCGCGCCCGGATCATGGACTTGGTCGCAGGCCTGGACGCCCCCCATTGGCTGGAGTCTGGAGACAAGGAACTGCCTCGACTCCTGCCTGCCCTGCGTCACTTCGAGGCCATGGCCACCAAAATCACCCAGTTCTCGCCTGCCGTGGTTCCCGGCCTGCTTCAGACGCCCGCCTACATCCGGGCTCTCATGAACTTCTCCAGTGCCGATGACCAGGCCAAGGAGGAACAGATCGCGGCTCGGCTGGATCGCCAGGCGATCCTCAACAAGATCGTTAGCCCGCGATACGCGGTGTTCCTCGATGAAGGAGCGTTGCGCAGGCCGTGCGGAGGTGCGGAGGTGATGGTCCACCAACTTCAATGGCTGATCGGGCGTGCCGAGCAGGCGCACATCTCGGTCAGGGTCATTCCGTTCAAGCACGGTTTCTACGAGAACGCAGGCGCCTTCACCCTGTTCGAGTTCCGCGAGGACGACCCGATCGTCTACATCGAGAGCAGCGGCGCAGCGGGGTTCCTCCATGCGCCTTACAGCATCGCCAAGGTCCGCCGTTTGACCCGTAGGCTGGACGGGGTCGCGCTGGGGTCCGCCGATTCGGTGAATTTTCTGGCGAGGACGGTGGCTGATTACGAACGGAGCTGAAACAGGATGCACGGAGAGTGGCGGAAATCGACCTACAGTCTTCCCGACGAGGCGGATTGCGTTGAGGTCGCTTTCGCCACCGAGGTGCGTGTCCGTGACTCCAAGAACCCCGACGGCGGCACGCTGACCTTCCCGGTCCCCACCTGGTTCCCCCGCCGCGTCCCCGCTGACGTTTGAGCTTCCCCTGGTCGGGGCATATATCGACCATGACTACGCGCAGGTGGTACGCAGCACGTGGGCGCAGCGGTTCGCCGGCCCGCATCATCACTGGGATCGGCGCTTTATTCGCGCTCATCGAAATCCTCTACATCCTCCTCATCATCTTCGGCGCCAACGCGGCCAACGGGTTCTTCAGGTTCATCCAGTCCCTGGCCGAGCCGCTCGCCCTCTTCTTCCCCGGCCTCTTCCCGATCGCCAACGCGACCTTGGCCGTGGTCGTCAACTACGGTCTGGCCGCCGTGTTCTGGGTGGTCGTGACCGGACTGGTGGCTCGCGCCCTGCACTGACCGGTGCCAGACTTCCCCCATGGCCGACAGCATCGAGGGCACCGACGCCCAGCCCAGGCGGACACCTGCCGAGTGGCGCACGGACATCGTCGGGCTGGTCGCGGGAGTGGTCCGGTGGGCGGGTCTGCTGATCGCCTTGATCCTGGTCGTGCACGTCATCCTGGTGATGGGCGACGCCAACCAGGGGAACGGCATCACCAGCTTCTTCAGGAGCTGGGCGGACCCGCTCGCGCTGGCCTTCAAGAACCTGTTCACCCCGGACGACCAGAAGCTCGCCGTCCTGGTCAACTACGGCCTCGCCGCCGTCTTCTGGCTCGTCGTCTCGACCGTGGTCGCCAAACTGATCCGCCGCCTGGCCTGATCTCCCATGGTCAAGACGACTTTGGTGGCGAGGTTGCTTTCTTGCCCCGGATAGTCGGGTAGTTCACAATCGCGATCCGAGTGAAGCAAATCCCTGAATTCACAGCGTCTACCTCCCGGTTTCCAATTCACTGGGAGGTACAGCGCTGTGCGATTAACCATGCGAATCCGATCCGCGGTGGCCGCGGCTGCCCTGCTGGCAGGCGGGCTGACGGTCGTGGCCGCCACTCCGGCTGCCGCCGCGACGGGCTGCGGGCGGGTCCAGATCCTCGGCATCTCCGCCAACGCCAGCAACACCCTCTATTCGTGGACGGACGAAGTCCCCGACACCGCCGGGGGCATCCAGGCGGGAATACAGGTCACAAGCAACCAAGGCACCATCCGCCTGATGGCGGCCGAGGGCGACTGGCTGGACTCCGGCACACGGTTCGCCGTAGACACCACGGGCAACCTGCGTGTCTACTCCAACGGCTCGTTTTCCAGCTATGTCGTCGGCGCCACCGGCTTCGGTACGGCGACAACCCTGCTCGCGCAAGGCAATGGTGTGCTGTTCGCGGTCTTCTCCGACGGCTCACTGCGCTGGTACCGGTTCATCGCGGGCAAAGCGCAGACCGGGTCCGGCACCAAGATCGGCAGTGGTTGGAACGGGTTCAAGACCGTGGCGACCGGCGGCAACGGTGTGCTCTACGCCGCGCACGCCACCACCGGGGAACTGTTCTGGTACAAGGCGGTCGACTATCTCAAGCCCGGTGGATTCAACCCGCGCACCATCGTCGGCCGAGGCTGGAACACCTTCCGGGCGCTCATCGGGGCAGGCAACGGCCTGATCTACGCCGTCACCGCCACCGGCGATCTCCTCTGGTACAACCACACCAGCGCCAAGACCGGCGCCGCGACCTGGGCGGCGGGTACGGGCACCAAGGTCGGCGCGGGCTGGGGCAGCTACCGCGCGCTGACCGCCAACGTGGCCGCCTGCTCGTGGTCCACTGGCGCCATCCGGGGCAAGGTGACCAACTCGGCGGGCGTGGCGGTCAAGGCGCACGTGACCGTGTCCGTCGAGGGTGTCCCTGGAATTGTCGCGCAAGGCGGCACCGACTCGGCGGGCATGTTCAACTTCGGCACGCTGTCCCCTGGCAAGTACCGGGTCTGCTTCAACACGGTGTTCGCCGACTCGACCCCGACCGGGTACGTCGAGGAATGCCACGGCGACGGCGGGGGCAATGTCATGACCCCACGTCCGGCGGTCACCGTCACAGCAGGCGCGGTGACCACCGACAACACCACGCTGACCACGGGCGGCGCGGTTTCCGGTCGCGTCGTCGACAGCACCGGCAAGCCACTTCGCGGGGTAGTCGTCGGGAACTGGGGCGGAGCTGAAGCCCCATCCGGCCTGTACTGGGAAACCGAGACCGACGCCAATGGCAACTTCGTCGTGAAGGGCCTTGTGCCAGGCTCGACGTTCGTCTGCGCGTCAAGTACGCGGAACGCGACCGGAGGAAGCACGGACGCGATCGGCTACGTCCCGGAGTGCCACGACAACCTCCGCGCGGGTCAGATGTTCCCGTCGCGGACGCCACCCGCGTCATTCGCCGTGACCGCGGGCGCCACGGTCGCGGGGGTCAACTTCACCCTTGACTCCCAGGCGACCGTCGCGGGCCGGGTCACCGACGCCGCGGGTGCCCCGATCGCGACAGCTTCCATCCAACTCGGCATGGACGGGATGACCTACAGCCTCCCGGTCACCCCGGACGGCACTTGGCAGGAGATCGTTCCCGTCGGGACCTACACCGTGTGCGCCTCCGCCGATGGCTACGCCAGCACGTGCTTCGACAACGTCGCCGAAGGCGGCCAGCCGACGCCGGTCGTCATGACGCCTGCCGGATCCGTGACCGTGAACATCGCTTTGCCGCTGGTCTAGGCGGATGCCGCGCCGGGGTCGACAAGCCCCGGCGCGGCACGTCACTCGAACGCGGGCTCGCCCCAGCGGTCGGTGAAAGCCAGCTCGCTCAACGGCTTACGCCTGCGCGGCTTGGTCTCCCGGTCGCGCTTCTCCGGTGCCAGCAGCTCCGGCGAGCCGAGCACGCCGACAGCTACGGTGACCAGCGGGCGAATCGTGTCCGGCAGTCCGAACTCCGCCGCGACCGCGGCCTTGTCGAACCCGGCCATCTGGTGGGCCACCAAGCCCTCCGCGACGGCCTGCAAGACCAGGTTCTCCGTCGCCAACCCCACCCCGTACTCGGCGTACGGGATCTCGCCCTTCTCGTTGACCGTCGACGCGCACGCCACGAGCAGCGCGCCCGCCCGGAACGTCCACTCCTGGTTCCCGCGGTTCAGACACGCGAAGATCCGGTCGAACGTCGACGTCCCGCGCGGGCCTACGAGATAGCGCGCGGGCTGCGTGTTGCCGTAGGACGGCGCCCAGCGGGCCGCCTCCAGCATCCGGCGCAGGGCGTCCTCCGGCACGACACCGTCCGAGTCGAGCGCGCGGGGACTCCAGCGGGCCGCGATGAGCGGGTGCGGTTCAGATGGCTGGTCAGATCGCATAGCCCCACGACGTGATCGAGTACGCGCCGAACCAGGCCGAGGCCAAGGCGGCGCCCGACAGGGTCAGCACGACCGTCGACGTCTTCCGCTTGGCGAGGCCGATGGCGACCGGGATCAGCAGGGTGAACGCGGGCACCATGAGCCGCGCCTTCGAGTTCATCAGGCCGTTGGAGCACAGGTCCATCGCCAGGACGCCCGCCGCGTACACGACCAGCGGCCACTCCAGCCGCCGTCGCCAGCAGACCACCAGCAGCGCCAGCGCCCCGATGATCAGCCCGACCGTGGCCACCTCCAGCACCGACCGCGCGTTGCCGAGGACCTCAAGGCTGAACTTGACCGTCGCGCCGCCGCCGTCGAACTCCGAGTCCCACCCGCGCCGCTGCAAGGCGAACCAGCCGTCCCATTCGCCGGTGCGCGTGCCGACCCACGCCAGGTACCCGATCAGCCCGACCGGCGCGATCAGCCCGCCGACCCACGGCCGCCACGTCTCCCGGCGCTGGATGATCGTCACGATGATCGTCAGGCCCACCGCGAGGATCAGCGCCGCCGCCGTCGGCCGGACCAGCCCCGCCGCCAGGCAGCACAGCCCCGCGCCGATCCACTTGCGCTCCAGCACGAACACCAGCGCCCACACGGCGAACGCGCAGAACATCGCCTCCGAGTACGCCATCGACAGCACGACCGCCATCGGCGACGCGGCGAACAGCGCCACCAGGATCAGCCCGACCCGCCGGGAACCACCGGTGATGATCGTGCCCAGCCGCGTCATCCCGTAGGCGCACACCACACCGAACGCGACGGTGATCGCCAAGGCCGAGGGGAGCAGCAGGAAGCCCAGGTCACTCAGCCAGCCGACGACCGTCGGATAGCCGGGGAAGAACGCCAGCGGCGTCTCGTCGCTGCGCCTGCTGAACGCGTCGACCAGGTTCTTGGGGACACCGTCGTAGCCGTGGCTCGCGATGGCCAGGAACCACTGGCCGTCCCACGAGCGCAGGGTGTCCGTGGCCGACTGATTGTTGCGCCCGGCCATCCACGACAGCACTAACAGTCCGACTTCGCGCACACCGAGGAACACCATTCCGGGCGCGAGCAGGTTGATGATCCGCGGCAGCGTCCACCGCCGAGCACGGTCTCGAACCGGTGCTGGAGGGGCATCCTCTGCCACCTCGTCGGCGCTCGTCGGCGCCACGTCCGTCGCAGACACCCCGATCCTCTCTGCAGGCCGTGAGGAACAGGGTATCGGTTCACCCGTCCGGGTCAGCGCGGGTTGGGCGCGACGGGTGGCCGTCGCGCCCAACCGGTCGGCTCAGTGGCCGTCGCAGAGGACCTTGCCCAGGGTGACCGCGCGGTCCATGCCGTTGGAGTCGCTGCCGCCGCCGCCGTTGAACACGTTGATCACCGCGAAGGCCGCCCGGGTGCCGTCGAGGGTGCCGCCCGCGATCGACTGATAGCCCGGCCAGACGCCGTAGTGGCCGTAGGCGATGCCGCCGCACGGCAGCGTGAACTTGTCGACGCCCAGGCCGTAGTTCGGCGCCGTCGAGCCGGGTGCGTTGTTCGGCTTGAACAGCTCGGTGAGCTGCGCGGGCGCGAGCAGCTGTCCGCCGAACAGTGCCCGGTAGAACTTCGTCTCGTCGGCTCCGGTGGAGACCAGGCCGCCCGCCGGTCCGCCGATGCTCGGGTCGACCAGCTCGGTGGTGTCCAGCGCGAACACGCCGGTGCCGACGTACCCGCGCACGTGGCCGGGCGGCAGGGTCTTGACCGCGGGTAGGAACGTGCCGGTCAGGCCGAGCGGGGTGACGATCCGGCTGGTCAGCTCCTGGCTATAGGTGCGCCCGGTGACCTTCTCGATGATCATGCCAGCGAGGAAGTAGTTGGCGCCCGAGTACAGCCAGCCCGCGCCAGGGGCGAACACGGCGGGCTTGGCCAGGCCCCACGACGTGACCGTGGCCATCGTCTGCGGCTGGGTGTACTTGAGCCCTTCAGGACTGAGGTAGCCGCCGACGTCGCTCGGCAGGTGGTCGCCGATCCCGCTGGTGTGGTTGAGCAGCTGGCGCGTGGTGATGACGCCGCCGTCGTAGTTCCCGGTGACCACACCGGGCAGATACGTGGCGACCGGCGCGTCCAGGTCGATCTTTCCCTCGGCGACCAGTTGGAGGACGATCGTCGAGGTCATCGGCTTGGACAGGCTGCCGACGCGGACCTTGTGGTCCGGGCCGAACGGCAGGTTCCACCAGAGCTCACGGGTTCCGGTGGTCACGCTCCAGAGGGCGTCGCCGTCGCGCACGACGGCGCTGCCGCCGGGGGCGCCGTAGCTGGCCCGTAGTTCCTGGATGGCGGTCTGGGCGGCTGCGTGGGTGTCGGCGGCGGCGGTGCCCGCCGTGAACAGGGTCGCGGCGGCCACGAGGACGCCGAGTCTTGCGGTCAAGCGCATCGCGCTTCCTTCCATCGGTGATCACCATGATTATGAACATAGGCGTTCACCAATGGGCGGATGTTTGACCAGGTGGGAGTACCAGCACATAAGAGGTAGACGACCCCGCAGGTAGGCTCACCCGGAGATGGCGCACGGGCTTGGTCCGTCCGCCGACGGCTTGAGGAGGTTGCACGCAGTGGCGCTCGTCGTCCAGAAGTACGGCGGATCCTCGTTGGAGAACGCCGACCGGATCAAACGGGTCGCCGAGCGGATCATCGCGACGCGTAAAGCGGGGAACGATGTCGTGGTGGTCTGCTCCGCGATGGGTGACACGACCGACGAACTCCTCGACCTCGCCAAACAGGTGAACCCCGTCCCGCCGGGACGCGAGATGGACATGCTGCTCACCGCGGGCGAGCGCATCTCCAACTCCCTCGTGGCGATGGCGATCAGCGCGCTCGGCGCCGAGGCTCGGTCGTTCTCCGGTTCGCAGGCAGGCGTGATCACCACGTCGGTCCACGGCAAGGCGCGGATCATCGACGTCACCCCGGGCCGCGTGCAGGCCGCGCTCGACGAGGGCTACATCGTGCTCGTCGCGGGCTTCCAGGGCGTCAGCCAGGACACCAAGGACATCACCACCCTCGGCCGCGGCGGTTCGGACACCACCGCGGTCGCGCTGGCCGCCGCGCTCAACGCCGACGTCTGCGAGATCTACACCGATGTGGACGGCGTCTTCACCGCCGACCCGCGGATCGTGCCCGACGCCAAGCGCCTCGACCGCGTCACCTACGAGGAGATGCTGGAGATGGCCGCCAGCGGGGCGAAGGTGCTCATGCTGCGCTGCGTTGAGTACGCGCGCCGCTACAGCGTCCCGATCCATGTCCGATCGTCGTACAGCAACAAGTCCGGCACGATCGTCGCCGGATCTATGGAGGACTTGACCGTGGAACAGGCGATGATCACCGGCGTCGCGCACGACCGGTCCGAGGCGAAGGTCACCGTGACCGGGGTGCCCGACCACGCCGGTGTGGCCGCCCGGATCTTCCGGACCGTGGCCGACACCGAGATCGACATCGACATGGTGCTGCAGAACGTGTCCAGCACGGTGTCGGGCAAGACCGACATCACCTTCACCCTGTCGAAGGCCAACGGCCCGACGGCCGTGGCGGCGCTGGAGAAGATCCGCGAGGAACTGGGCTTCACCGCGGTCCTCTACGACGACCACGTGGGCAAGGTGTCGCTGGTCGGCGCCGGGATGCGCTCGCACCCGGGCGTCACCGCGACCTTCTGCGAGGCGCTGGCCAAGGCGGGCGTCAACATCGAGATCATCAACACCTCGGAGATCCGGATCTCGGTCCTGATCCGGGACACCCAGCTCGACGAGGCCGTCCGCGCCATCCACGACGCGTTCGAACTCGGCGGCGACGAGGAAGCAATCGTGTACGGCGGGAGTGGTCGCTGATGTCCGGTCCGGTTCTGGCCCTGGTGGGCGCGACGGGTGCCGTGGGCACCGTCATGGTCGACATCATGAAAGGCCGCAAGGAGTGGCCGTGGAGCGAGGTGCGCCTGATCGCGTCGCCGCGTTCCGCGGGCAAGAAGATCACCGTGCGCGGCGAGGAACTGACCGTCATCGCCCTCGCCCCTGAGGTCTTCGACGGTGTCGACGTCGCCATGTTCGACGTCCCCGACGAGGTCTCCGCCAAGTGGGCGCCGATCGCCGCTGAGCGCGGCGCCATCGCCGTCGACAACTCGGGCGCCTTCCGCATGGACGCGGACGTGCCGCTCGTGGTGCCGGAGGTCAACGCGGACAAGATCAACGACACCCCGCGCGGCATCATCGCCAACCCCAACTGCACCACCCTGTCGATGATGGCCGCCATCGGCGCGCTGCACCGCGAGTTCCAGCTCACCGAGCTGGTCGTGGCCTCCTACCAGGCCGCGTCGGGCGCGGGCCAGGACGGCATCGACCGCCTGTACGCCGAGTACGCCGCGGTCGCGGGCAAGCCGGTCGGCGAGAAGGCCGGGGATGTGCGCGAGGCGCTGGAGGCGGCCGGTCTGTCCCAGGAGGACTCGCCGTTCCCCGCGCCGCTCGCGTTCAACGTCGTGCCGTGGGCGGGCTCGCTCAAGGCCGACGGCTGGGCCAGCGAGGAACTGAAGGTGCGCAACGAGTCCCGCAAGATCCTCGGCATCGAGGACCTGAAGGTCTCGGCCACCTGCGTGCGCGTGCCGGTCGTGACGACGCACTCGCTGGCGGTCCACGCGCGGTTCGCCAACCCGGTCACCGTGGCGCAGGCCCACGAGATCTTCGCCGCGCAGCCGTCCCTGGTGCTCGTCGACGACCCGGAGAAGGGCCAGTTCCCGACCCCGGCCGACGTCGTCGGCGGCGACCCGACCTACGTCGGCCGCGTCCGCCAGGCGCTGGACTTCCCCAACACGCTCGACTTCTTCGTGTGCGGCGACAACCTCCGCAAGGGCGCGGCCCTGAACACCTACGAGATCGCGGAACAACTGGCCAAGCGCTGAGCGTGGCCCTGCGGTGACGTGAACGCCCCCCTTTCGTAGGCTGTCCGGCGGACAGGGGGGTTTCATGGTCGACCAGAGGGTGGTAGCGGGCCGGTATGCGCTGCTAGGGGAACTCGGCCGCGGCGGCATGGGCGTCGTCTGGCGGGCCGAGGACCGGGTCATCGGCAGGCAGGTCGCGCTCAAGGAGCTGCCGATCCCGCACGGGCAGGACCCGGCGGTCTTCCAGGAACGCGTGCTCCGCGAGGCCAGGACCGCGGGCCAGCTCAACGACCCCGCCGTCGTCACGGTCTTCGACGTCTCCTTCGACCGCGGCGTCGCCTACCTGGTCATGGAACTCGTCCTGGCCCCGACGCTCGCCGACCTGATCGCCGCGGGCCCGCTGCCCGAGTCCCGCGTCCTCACCATCGCCCGCCAGGTCATCGGCGCGCTGAACTCGGCGCACGCGGCGGGGATCGTCCACCGCGACGTCAAGCCGAGCAACATCATGGTTCTGCCCGGCGACCGCGTGAAACTCGCCGACTTCGGCATCGCGCGCGCCGTCGACGACCCGAGTCTGACCGCGACCGGCGGCATCATGGGCTCACCCGGCTACATGGCCCCGGAACTCTTCGCGGGTTCACCGCCCTCCCCGGCCACCGACCTGTGGTCCCTCGGCGCCACCCTGTTCCACGCGGTGGAGGGCCGGTCGCCGTTCACCCGCACGACCACCGCCGCCACGATGCACGCCATCCTCACCGAGCGCCCCCAGCCGACCCGTTGCGGCGAACCGCTGCTGGGCCTGCTGACTGGTCTGCTCAACCAGGACCCAGCCGCCCGCCCCGCCGCCGCTGCCCTGCTGGGCGCGCCCGCGGACCAAGACCCGACCGTCGCGGTCGCCCCCATGGCGGCCACGGACGTGACCGAGTTCGTCGCCGGACCGACCACGGCGGTGGCCGCTCCGGTGCGCTCGACCCGGGAGAACCTGGTGGCCGCGGCTCCGGGCTGGGTGACCGAGGACCCGTGGGAGACGAAGAAGCCCAGCCGCAAACGACTGCCCCTGCTGCTCGCGGGTGCCGGTGCGCTGGTCGTCGCCGCCCTGGTCGCGGTGTTCGCCCTGCTGCCGACCGGCGAACGCGGCAACCCCTCAGCCGTCGCCAACGACAAGCGCGACGCCCCAACCCAGACGCTGTCCGAGGCGCCTCCGTCGAGTCCGGTGTCGATCACGTCGTCCTCCGCCCCGCCGTCATCGGTGTCGTCGGCCGCCCCGTCAAGCACGACGACCACGGCCTCCGCGACTCCCAGCGCGACGACCACCCAAGCCGTCCCGCCGCCGGTGAAGCCGACGACCACCGCGCCGCCCACCACGACGACGCCGACCTGGCAGCGCACCACGGTCACCCGTTACCAACACTCCAAGGGCTGGCACGTCACAGCGAGCCCGGCCTTCCCCGCGCCGTCGGGCTTCACCCGCGAATACCCGCTCGGTGACCTGTCGGTCAAAGCCGCGCCCGGGGCCAGGAAGCTGTACTCCTGCAAGCAGAACACCTCGGACGACCACTTCTCGTCAACCGACCAGAGCGGCGCATGTGAGGGGCACCAGGCGATCGGCCTCCTCGGCTACATCTTCACCGCCCCACCGGAAGGCGCGCGAACGGCCTCGCTCTACCGCTGCACGTACGCCGGCGGCCACTTCGACTCGATCCACGCCGACTGCGAGGGTTTCAAACTCGAGTTCCGCCTCGGCTACCTGCTTATCTGATGATGTGGGCACTGGACCGGCTTGAGTGGGCACTGCCGCCGACCATGCACACGGTCGTCCGCAGGCTCGAGGCCTTGGTCGCCGCGGCAGACTCGAAATCCGCACGCGGATGCGCGGAGCAGGTGGAGACGGCTCTCGTGGTGGGCGTGGTTCTCCAGCCGGGAGTCGCGCAGGTCACCGAGTTCCTCGTTCAGACGCTCGGATCGGCGTCGGCTCCCGCGCGCACCGAGATCCTGGAACTGCTGTTCCAGCTTGGTGGCGGCGCCGTCGCGTCCGCCGCCCACGATTCGGAGCTGCTCGCCCGGACGAGGGCCGAAGCCGTGCGTGGGTATCCGCTCTATGCCCACTATCTGGAGCACGGTGACCGGCAAGACCAACTCACCTGCGTCGACCTGCTCTGGATGTGCGCGGCGATCGACCCCAGCCTGTGCTCGCGAATCCGCTACCTGTACGTCAAAGCCGCCGAACTCAGCGAAGAACTCCGGCGAACAGTGGCCGTCAACCTGCCGGTCATCGACGAGATCGCCGATACCCGGACATGAGGAACGGCTCCAGTCCCTCGCGGGACTGGAGCCGTTCACTGACTCCGCGTCAGTGGATCATGGGAGCGGGGGCACCATCGGGGGCTCCTCGTCCGGCACACAGGCGTCGGCGATCAGGCCGTCCAGCGCCTCCGACGCGCCGTCGGTGTGGGTGCTCACCGCGTCGAGGTCCGCTTCCGCGACGGTGACCGCGGCCACTGATCCGTACACATGGGACAGCAGCTGCGAGGTGAAGGTGTGGCAGCTCGTCAGCTCCGTGCCCTCACCCGGCGGGACCTCCGGCAGGCATCCGTTGGCCTGCAGCGTGGTGACGGCCGCCTTGACCGCGGTGACCAGCTCGGTGATCAGGCCGACGTCGCCACCGGACCGGGCCAGCGGCACGGGGCCCGGCTCCGGCAGCGGCGCGGGTTCCGGTGCGGGCTCGGGAGCGGGCTCCGGCTCAGGGGCCGGTTCTGGCGCTGGTTCCGGTGCGGGCTCCGGCGAGGGTTCCGGTGCGGGCTCAGGCTCGGGAGCCGGTTCTGGCGCTGGTTCCGGAGCTGGTTCAGGGGCGGGTTCCGGCGCTGGTTCCGGTGCGGGCTCAGGTTCCGGGGCCGGTTCCGGTGCGGGCTCGGGGGCTGGTTCGGGAGCGGGCTCGGG
>DATLIA010000074.1:0-17189 GCA_035540215.1 Actinokineospora sp.
AGCGGGCGGGGTGGGGGCGTGGGTCGAGCGCGGAGAAGGTAGCGGATCGGCTGGCTCGACCGAATCGTTCACGGCCTGCGGTCGGGCGGAGCCGGATCGCGGATGCGTTGGGACGGTACTACGGGACTGGCGAGACGTTCCGGGTTCAGGTTGACGGTCGCGACGTGTTGACGTCGATCGCGACGCGCGCAGGGTGGACCGATCTCGGGGTGCCGTTGGTTGCTGGCGCTGAGGGGGCGGCGTTGGTCGCGAGCGCGTCGGGGTCGGTGCTCGGCGACGTTGCGGTGAAGGCGGCTGTTCAGCGCCTGGCGGATGCGGCGGCGCGAGATGTGCGGATCAGTAACACGCCGATCTATCGGCTCATGAACTGTGAGGTCGGAGCGAGCATCACCGCGGAGTACGCGGTCGTGCCCTTCGCGGAGTACGCGCTGACGATGGACCTGCTTGAAGGGGAGCTGGTCGACGCTGTCGGAGACGGTAGGGCCGAGTTTCCGTTGCGGGACAAGTACTTGCCGGACATGCCAAGTGTTTTCGATCTTGGCGGACGCCTGTGTGCGGGAGGTGTTCCCGCGCTGTGCGCGATCGCGCGGGCGGCGGATGCCGAGCGTGGGCCTGCTGACTTCATGATCCTTGTGCAGGAGCGCTCTGAGAACGTGCTGAACGCGGCTCGGAGGCTGGCCGTGATCCCCAAGGGGTTCCACGGGCCGCTGTCCGACTACCGGGCCGACGCTCGTATCGGCTCGACGCTGCGGCGGGAGTTGGAGGAAGAGCTGTTCGGGAGGGTCGACGTCGACAGCACGATCGGGACGCCGAATGTTGCCGAGCCGATGCACCCGACGCGGCTGTCGGAGCCGATGCGGTGGCTTGCCGACGACGCCGAGCGGATGCGGCTGGAATGTACGGCGTTCGGGTTCAACCTTGTCAGTGGGAACTATGAATTTGCGAGCCTGGTCCTGATTCAGGACGAAGAGTTCTGGCCGCGATTCGGTGGGAATGTCGAAGCCAATTGGGAAGCATCGAGGTTGCGGCGGTATTCGACGCTTGATCGGGAAATGCTCGCGGATTTGGTTATGGATGAATCATGGAGCAATGAAGGGCTCTTTGCTCTGATTCAGGGGTTGCGGCGCTTGCGGGAGATCGACCCGGCGCGGGTGGATCTCCCGTCAGGTCTGTGACGGCCAGCGGACGGTCATGACGACGGAGTCGGCTAGCGCCTCCCACGAGTGATCCACGCCCGCACCCCACATGATGTAGTCGCCGGGGCGCTCCATGGTCTTGCTGCCATCCGTGACGTCTACGCGGAAGTGGCCTTCTACCAACAGAACCAGCGTCGTCCGCTGGTCGTCTGAGGTCCACTCGGGACGTTTGTCGCCTGCGGGGTGGATTCCCCACTTCACTTCGACATCCTTGGATGAGCGCACGCCTTCCGAAGGGTCGATGAAGTGACCGACCAACCAGCCGCGGGTCGGCTGGCCGTCCTCGGCGGCGTTGCCGCTCGTCCAGTCAGTCACTATCGGATCTCCCATTCAATCGGTGGCAAGTTCACCCGTTGTCCGCCGATTTCACGGAGACGGTGAAGTCCCTGCGTCATGGCGAACAGCCCTTCGTTGCTCCACGCTACATCACCGATCAGGTCGGTCAGTAGGTCGGTATCGAGAGACGAATACCGGTGCAGGCTTGTCGATTCCCAGTTGGCTTCGATCATGCCGCCGAACTCGTTCCAGAAATCCTCGTCGTCAATGACGATGAGACTGGCGAATTCGTAGTTTCCGCTCACCAGATTCAGCCCGAAACCGGTGCATTCGAGCCGTAGACGGTCTGGCTGGGTCATGAGCCAGCGCATCGGAGCTGAGAGCCGGGTCGGGTGCATGGGGTCGGCGCTGCGCTGGTCGCCCGTGGTGCTGTCGACGTCGGAGCGGCCGAACAGCTCTTCTTCCATCTCGCGGCGCAGCGTCGCGCCGATTTGGGCGTCGGCACGGAGGTCGATGAGCGGCTGGTGGAAGCCCTTCGGGATGACCGCCAGCCGCCGAGAGGCGTTGAGTACGTGGCCTGAGCGTTCCTGGACCAATAGGAGGTAGTCGGCTTCACCGCGGTACGGGTCGGCTGGCCGCGCGATGGCGGTCAGGGCCAGGACGCCACCCGCGCATAGGCGGCCGGACACGTCGAGGACGGATGCGACGTTCGGTAGGTGCTCGTCGCGGAGGGGGAGCCATTGAGCGCCGGATGCGATGGCGTCGATGAGTTCGCCCTCTAGGAGGTCCATCGTCAGGGCGTACTCGACGAACGGCGCCGTACCGACCGTACCGCCGATGTGTTCCTTGCGGACGTCGATCCCCGTCAACCGGTACAGCGGGCTGTCGACCATGCGGATGTTCATGGTCAGCGTCTCGGCTAGCCGCTGGATTGCGGCGTCGGTGGCGTCCTCGTCAAGGCCTGCGATCGGGTCTGGCTGTCCGCGCTTGGCGCGGAGTTGGTCGTGGGCGGGGCGTAGCGGGCAGTCGAGGTCCAGCCAGTCCGGCCGAGTCAGGATGCTGGTGTCGACCATGGCGTCTGTGCCGCATCGGGCGCGGTAAAGGCCGTGCGGTGCGGACATCTCGCCGTAGTAGTTCTCAAGGGCCGCCACGACTTCGCGTTGTTGTACGCGGGCGCGGCGGCTTCCGCGATCTCGCAGCTCGCGCGCGTCGGTGCGGATGAGGCGACGGGCGACGCCGTGCCGCGCCGAGCCTGGTTCCAATCCTGCGTGCTGGTCGAGCCAGTCGAGGGCAGCGCCGATGTGGGGGTCGGCGCTGAGGCGGATCTCTGCGTCGGTCGCGTCGGTGTCGGGTTCGTCGGTGTTGCCGTCGAAGCGGGCGCGAACCGCGGCGGATGCCTGCTCCAACGTCGTGTCGAGTGCCTGTTGCCAGACGGTCTGCGGGCGGAGGGTCGGCTTCTGATGCCAGCCCGCGACCGTGCGAACACCTACGCCTAAGAGATCGGCGAACGCCTCATTCGAGAGCCGCAGCGCGGCCTGGAGGTCACACGCCGTTTTTCCGGTCCAACCGTTCGACAGGCTCATTCAGCGACCCCCGAATCGCGTTTGTGCACTGGTTCGGCAGTGCTTCCGCACTGGTGTTGCACTGCTTCGGCATGGGACGGGGGAGCGATTCCCCGTTGAATTATTGGCATGAAGAACATGCAGCTCACAGCCCGATCGCTACCGCTTCGAGCGGACGTGATCGGCGACGACGGACAGATCCGCCTGGATGTCGGCAAGGCGATCGGTGATCTCGGCAAGACGCAGCTCGACAGCGTCCAAACGGGACTCAATCCGGTTCGCGTCGTCGGCGGTCGGGTCGTCCGGGTGCGGTGGCTTTCGCCCGTGCAGCACCGATTCCAGGTGCGACGGGTGCAGGCCGAGCGTGGTCGACAGCGCTTCGAGGGTGCGCGCGCTCCGCCTGCGTTCGACGGTGTGGTGCTGGAGTTCGCGGACGATCGCCTGCGACACCTGCGACTTCTCGGCGAGTGTGCGTTGCTGCCAGCCGAGTTCGCGCACGCGTTGATTGATCGCCTTCGCGACCGCTGCCCAGTCTTCCGTCACCCATTCCTCCGCGCTCCGCCTCAGCGCCGAGATTAGCGGCTGTTGACCATTCCGCGGCGCGACACCACGAATCGTCGCGTCGATCCGGACAAGCGCGCGCATTGCATAGCTGATATCAGCAATTGAGCGCCTAAATCATCATTCCTTCGTTCAAAGGACACATTCCTCATGAGCACCACTCTGCCCAAAATCAAGTACCTGACCATCCGAGAAGCGGCCTTCGTCCTCGGCGTGCCGAGGGACCACGTGAGCCGCGCGATCCGGGTCGGAGTCATCCGCGCCGTACGGCGGGGCTCGGGGCTGGCCGTTCCGTCGAGCGAGATCGTGAAGTGGCTCGGGGGTGCGGGATGAACGAGCTGATCGAGACCGCATGGCGGCTGGACCGCCTGCGCTGGGTTCCGACCGACTTCCTTGGCGACATCGTGGCCAGCGAAGGCGCCTGCATGGATGTCTACGCGGCCGGGGATGCACCGGACTGGCTCGGCATCGAACAGACCGACCGCGCGCTGGCGGCCCGGATCTGTGCGGGCTGTCCGGTTCAAGACCAATGCCTTGAGTTCGAGTTGCGCACGGCCGGTGAGGACACCGTGGGTGTCTGGGGTGCGCTGGACCAGGACGATCGACGCGCGTTGCTGCCGTACTGGCGGCAGCGTGGCGAACGCGCCGAGGAGGTTGGCCAGTGATCAACCTTCAGATCACGGAGATCCTAGCTGGTGCGGGCGCGCTGATTGTTCTGTTCGTGGTCTGGCGTGCGGGAGCGCGTCGGGCGAAGGCGGCGGCTGAGGCCACGCGGAGCGGGGCGCGGTGCGTCTCGCTGGCCGGCCGGGTGCTGTTCAACGCGGGGCTGATCGTGGCCGTTCAGTGGGTCGTGATCGCGAACGCGGGTGATCGGTGGCTGTTGCTGGCGGTGCTCGGCTTGCCCGCGCTCTTCGCGGCGTACGCGCTGACTCGGGCATTGACGGTGACCACGGTCGACACGTCACGCGGGAGGAAGCGGTGAACCGCGCTGAACGGTTGGCGCGCGACGCGGCTACGGCGGCAGAGGTTCGGGCGTTTCAGACGCACCCGGACGTCGTGGCGCTGCGGATCGAACGCGTGCGGCGGCAAGTCGACTGGATGTGCTGGTCCGGGATCGTTCTCGGGCTGGCGTTCACGATGACCAACGTGCAGGGGTTCGCGGCGGCCGGGGTGCCGCCGTGGTCCCTGCCCTGGATCGCGGCTTGGGTGCTCGACCCCACGGTGTCGCTGGTGCTGCTCGCGATCCTGCGGGCGGAGCAGGTGACGGCGCGCTATCAGATCCAGACCGGGGTGTGGGTGCGGCGGGCGAAGTGGTTCACGTTGGCGGCTACCTACGTCATGAACACGTGGGCGTCGTTCGCGGCCGGGTCGGTGGCGTCGATCGTGCTGCACTCGGTGCCGCCGTTGGTCGTGTTCGTGGCCGCGGAGGCGATCAGCGATCTTCGGGAGCGGTTGACGGACGCTGCTCTGCAGGCCGTGAACGGTGCGGCCGTTCACGTGAACGCTCCGGCTGTTCGGAAGGTGTTCGCGGACTATCTTGCGGACGCTCGGGCGGCGTGGTCGGCCGACGTCGAGATCACGCCAGCGTGGATTCGGCAGGTGACGGACTGCTCGCGCGGGTTGTCGCCGAAGCTGGCTAAGGCGCTGCGGGCGGAGGTCGGTCATGAGTGACGACTTGCCGGTGCGCGCGGTGCTGGACGCGGAGTTGGTCGAGGAACCGGCGCCTGCCGTGTACTTCCGGCCGAAGGTTGGACGGTTCACGTCGTGGTGGCTGCGGTCGCCGCGGGTGCCGCATCGGCTGAAGAGTCGCGTTCAGGCTCGGCAGGCTGTTCGGGACGTCGTGGTGGCGGTGCTTCGGTCGCCGTTGCGGTTCCTCGGCGGGGTTGTCCGCGGGCTGGTGACCGGCGCGCGATGGTGGCGGCGGTGGGTCACTGTGCGGGACTACCGGGAAGCCGCCGAGCTGTCCGAGAAGTTGGCGGACAAGTTCGAGGACATCCGGGCGCTGACGATCTTCCGGTGGAAGGTGACCGGGGCTGCTGCTGTCGTAGTCGCTCTTGGGTTGGCGATTGCCGATCTCGTCTACGGCGGGCAGGCGCTCTGGATCGCGGGAACTGTCGCGGCGGTGGCTTTGGCCGTGCTTGGGCGGCGGAAGGATGGCAGTCCGGGGCGTAAGGCTGTGCTGGCTGGTCCTCGGACGCTCACGTGGACGATGGACCCACAGGTCTTGGTCGACGCGTTCCGGGACGCGAAGTTGATCGGCAAGGACGAGACGCTGCGGCTGGTTGAGCGGGCTACTCGGATGGGTGAGGGCTGGGCGGTCACGGTCGACCTCCCGGCGACGCGCAAGGCTGCGGACGTGATCAAGGGCCGTGAGGCGTTGGCATCGGCTCTGGCCGTCGATGAGGTCCAGCTCAGCGTCGAGCGGGTGCGTGGGAACGGTGGGCACGCTGGCCGGGTCGCGATGTGGGTTGCCGATCAGGACCCGTACGCGTCGCCTCCTGTTCGGACACCCTTGCTCGACGTGCCGGGGTGGGATGCGTGGCGGCCGGTGCCGTTCGGGCGGGACGCGCGGGACCGGCGGGTGGATCTTCCGTTGGTCTGGACGTCGCTACTCGTTGGCGCAATTCCTAGGCAGGGCAAGACGTTCGCGGCTCGGCTGGCCGCGGCCGGCTTGATTCTGGACCCGCACACGCGGCTATATGTGGCGGACTTCAAGGCCGGTAAGGACTGGGACGCGGCTGGCCACGTCGCGCACCGGTTCATGGCGGGTGACGAGTCCGAGCATGTGTTGACGCTCGTCGCGTGGCTGGTCGAGCTGGTCGGCGAAGTGCAGGCGCGGTATCGGCGGATGCGGTCGCTGGATGACGCGACGTGCCCTGAGTCGAAGGTGACGCCGGCGATGTCGCGGGACACGGCGTTGAACATGCCGATTACGGCGATCTTCGTCGATGAGGTTCAGGTGCCGCTTGAGGATCGGACGCCGGTTCGGGTCGAGGAGAAGAAGTTGACGGCGGGGGAGTACGTCGGGGAGCTGCTGACGTGGCTGGCGAAGAAGGGACCGGCCGCGGGCGTGGTCCTGGTGCTTGCGACGCAGCGGCCGGACTCGAAGACGATCCCGTCCGGTCTGCGGGCGGTTCTCGGCTCTCGGTTCGCTCTGCGGGTCATGGACTGGCGGGACTCGAACATCGTGCTTGGAGAGCAGATGAACACCCGCGGCTATGACAGCAGTCGGCTGCTGGCGTCGCACAAGGGTGTCGGGATCTTGCGGCCAGATGGAGAGACGCACGCCGGGGCGGACGTGCTCGCGTTGACGGTGCGGACGTACTACATGCCGAATGAGGACTGGCAGACCATCTGTCGTCGCGGCCGTGCGCTCCGGGAAGCGGTGGGGACACTTACCGGTCACGCGGCCGGACAAGACACGACGCCGGTGCTCGACCACGCCGCGGCGGCGAAGGCGATCGGAGCGGGGACGCAGAAGCGGGCGGCGTGGCTGTCGGACGGGCTGCCTGAGCCGCTGGCGGCCGTCGTGGAATACCTCGGTGACGAGCTGGACGAACGGGACTTCGTGCCGACAGCGGAGCTGACGGACGTACTGGAAGTCGACCCAACCCTGTTCGCGCGGCAGATGGGTGAGCTGGAGTGCAAGCCGACGCGGAACCGCACACCGATGGACGACGGCGAGGTCCGGCGGGTCCGTGGGTACTTCACATCGGAGATCCGAGCGGCCGTTGACCGGGCGCGATCTACTGAAATCGGCTCTCGATGAAGGCGCGGGCGGAGAGCGCTGACCGGATCACGGTCAATGTCCCGGACGAGCTTCCGACGCTGACACTGCGCGCAAGCCGGGTATTGCTTGCCATACTGGTCGAGCTAACCGACATCACGACGCTCGGCGACTCGGACGGAGGTGGACCGCGTGACTGCTGAAATCAGCCGCGATCCATGGGCCACGCTGGATGACCTCTTGGGTATCGAGGTCGAGGGAACGGCCGTCGAGGGAGGAATCGGGCCGATTGCGTTCTACGGCCGTTGCTCGACCGAGGACAACCAAGATCCGGAGACGTCGCACGGTTGGCAGTTGGGCAACGCTAAGAAGTTCGTTGAGCCCTTGGGTGGATCGGTCGTGGCCGACTACTTCGATATCGGTCAGTCTCGCTCGGTCACGTGGGACCGGCGTCCGGAGGCGAGTCGACTTCTCGCGGCACTCAAAGATCCTCGGCGGGAGTGGAGTGCGCTGGTCGTCGGCGAGGGCACGCGCTGTTGGTTCGGCAATCAGTTCTCGCTGATCGCACCGCGGTTCGAGGCTTACGGAGTCGATCTTTGGGTGCCTGAGCTTGGCGGGAAGTTCGACCTGCGGAATCCGTCGCACAAGATGCTCATGAGCGTCCTCGGCGGGATGAGCGAGTCGGAGCGGCAGCACGTGCAGGCGCGCGTCCGGGCCGCGATGGATGCCCAGGTGGTCAATGAGGGCCGTCACCAGGGCGGACGTGCGCCGTATGGGTACGTGGTGGTCGACGCTGGGCCGCACCCGAACCCCAGGAAGGCGGCGGAGGGCTTCCGGCTTCGAGTGCTGTCGACCGAAGAGGCATCTGCCGAAGTGGTGCGGCGGATCTTCTCCGAGTACGGCGAAGGGTGCGGCGATCGAGCCATCGCGAACGGGCTCAACCGGGACGGCATCCCGTGCCCGTCGCAGCGGAGGCCGGATCAGAACGCGCATCGGTTGGCCGATGGCTGGCAGGGCAGCACGGTCCGCGCGATTCTGGAGAATCCGCGCTACACCGGATATGCGGTGTTCGGTCGTTGGACGAAGCACGAAATGCTCCTGAATCCCGACGACGTCGCGGCCGGACATGTCGTGCGGTTCCGCCGCTCGAATCCCGATCGGATTGTCCGTTCCCGCCGTCCAGCACATCCGGCAATCGTTTCAGTCGAAGAGTTCACAGAGGTTCAACTTCGGCGCCGGTCGAGGGCTGCGGGTGGATTGCCGGCCGCGCGGAAACTGGAGCGCGGACCGAAGCGGCGGACCAAACACACCTACGCGCTCCGTGGTCGAGTGAGGTGCGGCTACTGCCAGCGTCGAATGGAAGGCGCTCCGCGACAGGACCGGATCTACTACCGGTGCGCCGCGCGAAACATCGTTCCCGGATCGGCTGCATTGATCGGCCACCCGAAGAACGTCTACCTTCCGGAGATCGCGGTTCTCGACCCGCTGAACGAGTGGCTTGACGGTCTGTTCGCTAGGAAGAACCGAGATGCAACGGTGCGCAGTCTCCTGAGCGCCGTGGATCGCACGTCGGATGCGGTGAGGGTCGAACCCGCGGAGAAGCGGAAGAAGGACGCTGAGACTCGACTGAAGCGGCTGCAGGATGCGATCGAGGCGGGTGCGAACCCAGTTGCCCTGGTCGACGCGATCAACCGCGCGCAAGAGGAATGTGACGTTGCCCGTGAGGAACTGGCTCGGATGCCTTCTGGCCGCGCGATCGGTCAGGCGGAGATCGAAGCGCGGATAGACATGCTCGCTGAGATGGGCTCTGGACTTCGGCGGGCAAGCTCAGTCAAACTGCAAGAGTTCTACGAAGCGGTCGGCCTTGAGATGCTCTACAACGCCGATGGCCGAACAGTCGAAGTGACTGCCCGGCCATGGGGTAGGGATAGTGAGTGTGTCCGAGGGGGGACTTGAACCCCCACGCCCGTTAAGGGCACTAGCACCTCAAGCTAGCGCGTCTGCCATTCCGCCACCCGGACTTGCGGTCTCCCGCTGGTGTGCGCACAGAGTATCGGATGGGGTGGAGTGGTCCCAAATCGGGGGCGCCCAAGCGGACTGACAGTGGTAGGAAAGCTGTGTGACCGTGGAGCAGAGGGACACCCTGGCGCTTGCTGAGGCCGAGTCGGTGCAGTTGACGAGTGACTTGATCAGGATCGATACGACGAACACCGGTGATCCGGCGACCGTGGTGGGGGAGCGGGTGGCCGCCGAGTTCGTGGCGGAGAAGTTGGCGGAGGTGGGATACGACACCACCTACGTCCAGTCTGGGGCGAAGGGCCGCGACAACGTCTTCGTCCGGCTTGAGGGGGCCGACCCGAGCAGAGGTGCGCTGTTGGTGCACGGGCACCTCGACGCGGTGCCCGCTGACCCCTCCGAGTGGTCGGTTCATCCGTTCTCTGGCGCGGTGCAGGACGGCTACGTGTGGGGGCGTGGCGCCGTTGACATGAAGGACATGGTGGCGATGACGCTGGCCACCGCGAGGCGGATGAAGCGGGACAACATTGTGCCGCCGCGGGACATCATCTTCGCGTTCCTGGCCGATGAGGAGGCCGCGGGCGACTATGGGTCGCAGTGGTTGGTGTGGAATCGGCCGGACCTGTTCGAGGGGGCGACGGAGGCGATCAGTGAGGTCGGGGGCTTCTCGGTCACCGTCAAGGATGACGTACGGGCTTACCTGATCGAGACCGCCGAGAAGGGCATCGCTTGGCTGAGGCTGCGGGTGCGCGGGCGGGCCGGGCACGGGTCGATGGTGCATGAGGACAACGCCGTCACGAAGCTGACTCAGGCCGTCGCGCGGTTGGGGACGCACAAGTTCCCGTTGGTCCTGACCGACTCGGTGCGGGAGTTTCTCGCCGGGATCACCGAGATGACCGGGATGGAGTTCGACGAGGACGACCTCGACGGTGCCGTCGCCAAGCTTGGGTCGGTGGCTCGGGTGGTCGGGGCGACCATTCGGGACACGGCCAATCCGACCATGCTGACCGCGGGCTACAAGGCCAACGTGATCCCGTCGGTGGCCGAGGCCGTCGTGGACTGCCGGGTGTTGCCGGGCAGGCAGGCGGCGTTCGAGCGGGAGTTGGACGAGATTCTCGGGCCCGACGTCGAGCGGGAGTGGGTGGCCAAGCTGCCCGCCGTCGAGACGACGTTCGACGGCGCGCTGGTCGAGGCGATGACGGCCTCGATCGTCGCGGAGGATCCGGGGGCCAAGGCGATTCCCTACATGTTGTCCGGGGGGACCGACGCCAAGGCGTTCCACACCTTGGGTATGCGGTGCTTCGGGTTCGCGCCGTTGAAGCTGCCCGCCGATCTCGACTTCTCCGCCTTGTTCCATGGCGTGGACGAGCGGGTGCCGGTGGACGCGCTGAAGTTCGGGACACGAGTACTGGATCGCTTCCTGCGAACCTGCTGAGGACGTGCCAGGATTCGCCCGTGCCCACCACCGAGCGTTTCGCCCTGTCCGACGGGGCGAAACTGGCGTTGACGCGCGCGGGCGATCCTGGGGCCTCGGTGACCGTGGTGCTCGCACACAGCTACGCGCAGGACCAGCGGGTCTGGCACAAGATCATCGACACGTTGCCCGACGCTGCGGAGTGGCCGGTTCAGGTGGTGGCCTATGACCATCGAGGGCACGGGCAGTCCAGCCTGGCCGACGAGAAGACCGCGACCGTCGAGCAGCTCGGGGACGATCTCGCCGAGGTGATCGGTGGCGCCGTTCCGGAAGGGCGGGTCGTGCTCGTCGGCCACGGCATGGGCGGGCTGACGCTGATGGCGCTGACCGCGCGCCACCCCGTGCTGTTCACCGAGCGGGTGGCCGGACTGGCGTTCCTGTCGACGGCGGCGGGCTGGGTGATGGAGGCCGCGCTGCCCAGTTCGGTCGGCAGACTGGTCCAGGACCTGCGGGCGATCCTCGGCGCGAAGATCGTCGACCGGGTCAGCCAGCGCATCGACAAGGCCAAGACCATCGGGTTGCGCTGGCTGCTGCTCGGCGAGGACCCCGATCCCGACGACGTGCGGCTGGTCGCGGAGATGGTGGCCGCGCACTGGCCCGACGCTGTGGCGCTCTTCAAACCCGCGCTGGACCGCTATGACCGCGAGGCCGCCCTGACGGTCGCCGCGGGCACACCCGTCGTGGCGATGGTCGGTGACCGGGACCGCTTCGTTCCCGAGGACCACGCCGAGGCGCTGGCGGGCGCGGTGCAGGACGGCACCTCGGTGGTCCTGCCCGGGCTCGGGCACATGCTCCCGCTCGAAGGTGTCGCCCAGGTCCTGCCCCGGATCGTGGGGCTGGTCAACGCGGCGATGCGACGGTGAACCGATCCCGCACGGCGTGCGTAGGAAGATCAAGGAGGTGGCTTCATGCCTGAGTTCGTCGACGGACTTCCGCTGCACCCGCTGATCGTGCACCTGACGGTCATCCTGATCCCGGCGTCCGCTCTGGGGACCGTGATGATCGCGCTATGGCCCGCCGCACGGGCGCGGCTGGGCTGGATCGTGGTCGGAGCGGCCGCGGTCGCCGCGGTGCTGACGCCGTTCACCGCGAACAGCGGCAAGAAGCTCGCGAGCAGGCTGCCCGAGCAGGAGCTGATCAACGCCCATGAGCGCCTCGGCGACATGATGATCTACTTCACGGTGCCGGTGTTCGTGATCGCGCTCGGGCTGATGCTGGTCCATCGCGCGGCCAACAGCGCGGAGCCGCCGTCATGGACGAAGGCGGCGCTCATCGTCGCGGCGGTGTTGTCGGTCGGGGCCGGGGCGGCGGCGACCGTGCACGTCTACCGCGTCGGCGAGGCCGGGGCGCGGGCCGTGTGGGACGGGTTCGACGAACTCCCCGTCAGGTGATCAGGCCGGGCAGCGGCCTGGCCCGCCGCTTGCGCCTGAGCCAGATCTTGCGGGTGCCGTCGGAGTAGAGCCGCACGTTGGACAGCTCCCACCCGGCGAACTCCGCGTGGATGGACAGTTGCGTGGCCGCTGTCAGCCGCGACACCCCGGGCGGCAGTCGCAGCGGCCGGTACTCCCAGTCGCCTTCAACCACCCCGTTCACCCCGTCCGTCATATCTCAATCACCTGGACACCTCCTCCGTTGGCGGACGCGACGAAGACGCGTCCGCTGGCCGGGTCGACGGCCACCGCGTTGGGCTGGCCGACGGTCGGGAACCGGTACCTCTGTTCTGGTTGTTCCGCCGCGACGTGGAAGCCGACGACCTCGTTCGTCTCCGTCAGGGTGACCCACGCCAGATCGCGGCGCGGGTCGTAGGTGATCGCGTATGGGCTGCCCGCGACCGGGAACCGCTGGCGCATCAGCAGCGGGTCGAGGGAGAACGCGAGCAGCGCGCCGCCGCGGGTGTCGGTGATCAGGATCCGGCCGAACCGGTCGACGGCGCCGTTGGTCGCGCCCTGGCCCGCGCGCAGGCCCTCGCCGATGGTGCCTTTGGCGATGTCCATCTCGAACACGGCGTTGCGCAGCCGGTCGAGCACGGCCGCCCGATCGCCGACGGCGTAGACCTGGTCGGCGCTGAGCAGGCCGCCGCTGATCGACCGGTGGCCGCCGTCGCCCGCGAGCACGGCGACCGACTTGGTCTCACGGACCGCGACGAGCGTGCTGTCGCCGTAGGCCGCGGCACCGGCGGCGGCGCCGTCCATGGTCGTCACCGCCGCGTCCGGCAGCGCGACCCGGACGACGCCCTTGCCGGTGGCGGCGAGCAGCGGGCCGCCTTCCTTGGCCACGGTCAGCGTCTCGGCGACCGCGGGCAGCTCGACTGAGCGGGGCGCCTTCTCGAGCGCGTCCAGGTCGTAAAGACGCAGGCCAGGGGGCGATTCGACGGCGACGGCGAGGGTCCTGGTGCGACCGTCGACGACAGCGGCGGTGGCCGCGGACAGCGGCAGCACCTGACCGGCGGGTGTCGCGGCCGGAGCGGGGGAGCGGGCGGCGGTGGCGGCTACCGGGTCGGCGGAGACCATCAGCTCGTCCTGTGGCTGCGCGTCGGACGAGCAGCCCGCGGCGAGCGCGGTGATGGCGACAGCGGCGGCAAAGCGTCGCAACAAACTTCCTCCGGACGACCTCGGTGAACACAGTCCTCTCCCCAGCATCCCGCACGCGGGCCCGGGAAGCCACGTCCCGCGCCGACACATGTCTCACACCTGGACACCGGGTGGACACTGAGGTGTAACAAACCCGGGTCCGGCACCGACGGAGTGGACACGGAGGTGACCATGGCGATCGACCCGGCCCACCTGCCCATCTTCGGAGATCCGCGTCCCACGCCCGCGCCCAGGACTGTGCGCGTGGCCTGCGGACTGTTCGTCACCCAGGTCGCGTTGTCGGTGCTGCACCTGACCGTCACCTGGGCCGAGACCGGTGTCGACCTGTCCCTCTACTTCCTTCCGCTGGCCGTCTCCCTGTGTTTCGCGGTGTGCGCGACCGGCGGGCGCGACTGGGCCAGGACCGGCGTAGTCGTCGTGTCCGGCTTGTCGGCGCTGCTGTCGATCGGGCTGATCACCGGACCGTTCGACGTCGCGGTCGTCGTGCCGATGGTGACCGCGGTCGGTTTCGGCTCGTACCTGCTCTACCGCGAGGACGTGCGCGAGTTCTTCGTCCAAGCCGACGAACGGGTCTGATCAGTCGCCGATGGCCAGGATGCCCTCCGGCATGCCGGGCAGGTCGAAGCTGAGGCACATCGCGCGCCAGTCCGCCAGCTCGAGGAACCGGCGCAGCTCGGCGAACCCGCTGAGCCAGCCCATCCACGAGCCGTAGGGCGGGTAGGTGGGGTCGAAGCCGGTCTGGGTGAAGGTGATCCGGGTCTTGCCCTCGGTGCCTTCCAGCTCCCACGTGGCGACGGCGGTGCCAGGCCATTCCATGGACAGCCTGCGGTCCTCGGCCAGGTCGACGATCTTGGCCGGGTTCTCCTCGGTGTCCAGGCTGCCCATGGCGAAGCGGCCGCCGACGTACGGCTCGACCTCGACGTTCGCGCCGAACCAGCGGGTGAAGGTGGGCGCGTCGATGAGCGCGTGAAACACCCGAGCGGGTTCGGCGTCGATGGTGAACACCGCCCGCATCTCGGGGTCGGTGAAGTCGCACATTGGGGTGAGGTCGCGGCCGTCGATGTGGTCGACGAGGTTGGCGACCGCGAGCGCCCAGAACGACTGCAGCGCGGACCGTGGACCCTTCTCGGCCATCATCTCGTCCCAAGTGGGCATGTCCGACTGGGTGAGGGTGAGGATGGTGCTGTCGGGCGTCTCGGCCTCGAGTGTGAAGTCCACAGTGCTCGCGACGCCCTCGAGGGTCCATTCGAAACGCAGGCTGGTGGCGTTGGCGTGCAGCGGGCGCTGGGCCGGGTGCTCGCCGCCGGGAGTCGTCTTGCCCCAGAAGGAGTAGGTGTCGGGCAGGGCCACCTCGGCGTGTTCGGCGAGCCAGCCACGCAGTTCACCGGCGTCGGTGAGGGCGTGGTGGACGCGGTCCACGGCCGCCGGGACGCGCACGCGCAGCGTCATGTCAGTCATCGGGTTGTCCCTTCGGGTAGCAGGCGACAGCGAGTGCGAACGCGTCGCCTTCGGCGCCGCCGTAGCGGGCGAACAGGTCCTGCAGCGTGGTGCGCAGGTCGTCGAGGAACTCCTGGCGGCGTTCCGGCTCGACGCGGATGGACCCCGACACGCCGACCGAGGGCAGCTCGGCGGCGCGGTCGAGCGCGGCGATGTCGGCCTGGACGTCCTCCATCAGGTTGAGCAGATAACCGAGGCCGCGTTCGTCGCGGCGTGCGCCGACGCGCCCGATCAGCCGCGGTGACAGCCAGTAAGACCGGGCTGCGGCCTGATAGACGCCTTCATGGATGCCGCGCACCTTGCGCTCGGCGATGAGGGTCACCAGACCGGCTTCGACCAGGCGTTTCACGTGGTAGTAGACGCGTTGTGGGGTCTGGTCGAGTTGGGCCGCGACCTCGGTGCAGGACCTCGGCTCGGCCAGCAGGCGCAGGATCTCGACGCGTTGCGGCTTGAGCAGGGTCTCGGCCTGCTCGATGCGTTCCAGATACAGGACTTCTCTCATGGCAAAATCAGTCTTGACGTACAAATCTGTTTTGTCAATGGGGGGCCGACGTCGAGCGTGGCCTGGCGGATCGGGTTACGTGCCTAGGTTGTCGTCGCGTCCGGCGTTGATTCGGGACCACTGGGCGGTCGGCCGCCCGTCCAGCCGGAACTAGCCGCGTTCGTTGCCGCGGCCGGTGGTCCAGTAGGTCTCGAAGACCCGGTCGCCGTCGCGGAGGTAGCTGACCAGGATGCCGAAGTGGCGGTTCGCTATCAGCCGGTCCACGGAGTCCGGCGGCACCGAGTACCAGGGAACTGTCCAGCCCATGAAGTCGCGATAGCGCGAGCTCTCCTCATACGGCCCCTCGCAGAAGGTCGCGTAGCTGACATCCCGCGAGTGCAGGTAGGCCAGTTCGCTCATGTGGGCGGTGGAGAAGGTGCAGCCCTCGCACTGCTCCACGGCGGGCCTGCCGGTGTGCCACATCTGGAACTAGGCGATCAGCTGCGATCGACCGGCGAAGATGTCGATCAGCGGCACCGGGCGATCTGGGGAAGGGGATGTTCACCTTCTGTCATACAACGTGTCTAGCACGCACCTTGCCTAGAGCGCAGACCGCGCGCCAGACGACGACGCCGACGCAGACCGTGATCGCGACGACTGTCCATAGAGGCATGAGCGGGCGCAGTGGCAGGAAGACGATGTAGTGCGTCAGATAGATATAGAGGGACGCGCCCGCCACGAGCCCGGCGACCCGGACCACAGCGTTGGGGACGCGGACGCGCGGCACGAAAAGGATCAACAGGACCCCACCTATGACTATCGCGTCACGGACAGGGTCGTCGAACCAGCCAGGGATCAGAATCAGCGCGAGCGCCCCAGCCGTGACGCGCTGGGGGACTGTCGTCGCGCGCTGCGCGAGCCAGCCGAGGACGAACAGCCAGAGCACACCATGCACGCTCATGTCGCGGGCCGAGTAGCCCGACGGCATGGGGACGTGGACCGCTGGAATGCGCACGAGGAGCGACAGGACTAGGACGCCCGCCGCGAGCGCGAATCCGTGCTTGACCGCCACGCGACGGACCGCGGGGACGGTGAACAGAAGGGCCAGCGCGGCGAGGATCTGGACAAGAACCTCTACATACCAATATGAGATCGTCCCGTGGTGGAAGAAGTTGTTGACCAGCAACGCGTTCGTCACGGCCACGTTGTCCGACACGGCAGCGCGCCACGTGAGGAAGATCGCCGACGGCACCGCGATCCGCGCCGCCGCCTTCGCGATCCGGCTCGCCATCCGCTCGGGGGCGACGGGGGCGAGGGCGAACCGGGCGAAACTCCAGCCCGCGATGACGAGCAACAGATGCGCGCCGCCCCAGACCTGGGTGAGACCGACATGGGTGGACACGATCAGGGTGATCGCGAGGGCGCGGAGGAGGATGTTCGTCTCCAGTGCGCGGAACCTGCGGCGATTCGGCCCGGACTTCTCGAGCTCGGCGACGGGGACGGTGTGCCAGGCGGCGGGGACTTCGCCCAGGAGGCGCTCGAGGTCGATGGACGCTCGGACGTAGGTGAGGGAATCGCCACCGAGACTGACGAAGGTCGCGTCGTCGGGAACGTCGACGACGTTGAGCGCGCGTCGGAAGACTTGCCGCACCGAGTCGTTGGTCTTGCGCCGATCACCCGACTCGTCCAGTCCGCTGTCGCCGGTCCGCCCAGCACCGTTCGACCCAGCATTGTCGCGCTCGCGAACACCGCCAAGCTCAGCATTGCCCCGCTCACGACCGCCGAGCCCAGCGTCAACCCACCCGGAC
>DATLIA010000075.1:0-5017 GCA_035540215.1 Actinokineospora sp.
CGTTCACCGCGCCCCACGTGCCCGACCGTTCACCGGCCAACGGACACGCGACCGTCCAACCCGCAGTACAGGACACCGTCCAGCCGGGTGTTCAGTCCGCTGTCCAATCGGCCGTCCAGTCGGCTGTTCAGGACGACCCGGAGGACACCGTCCAGTTCGCGCCGGTCGCCGCCGAGCCCACACCGGCCGTACAGCCCGTTGTTCGTTCCCGTCCGCGTGTCCAGCCGCTCATGGTCGAGCCGTCCAGCTCACCAGCCAAAGACCGGGCGCGGGCTGCCGCCCGCAGCCACCACCACCGCACCGGCACCCTGCCCACCGTCACCGAACTCGTGAACATGGCCCAGGTCTCCCGTGGAACTGCCGGAACCGCCCTGCAAGAGCTTCGGGAACAGCCTGCCGATCTTCACCTTGTTGACGACGAGAACCAGCTCAGGAACTCCTCATGACGCATTCAGTGAAGCCACTCCAGTTGACCAGTAAGAAGACCCAGATTTGTAGTCAGTCAAGTTTTCAAGACAAGAACAAGGACCAGAGCAGTAGTACACACCTAGGCATCACGATCCTGTGGTCGCCGCCGCTGGCGCGGCCTGCGGAAACGCCTGACGGCGTTTCGGGGCGGTGGTCGCCGTGCTGACCATCTCAAGTGGACACTCCGCGAGCTATCTGACCGACGCCGTGGCGACCGGCAGGGAGAACTACTACACAGGCGCCGTCGCCGCCGGTGAGCCGCCGGGCCGCTGGTCCGGGCGGGGTGCCGAGGCGCTCGGGTTGACCGGGTTGGTGGACACGCAGGACATGACCGCGTTGTACGAGCGGTTCATCGACCCGCGCGACCCCGGGTTCAAGAACCCCGCCCAGTGGGACGAGGCGTTCACCCTTGGACACGCTGGACGGGCCTACCAGTCGGCTGAGGAGTTGTACGCGGCGGCGTTGGACGCCGAGCCGGACGCCGACGGTGAACGCCGCGAGGAGTTGCGGTTGGAGTCGGCTAAACGGGCGCGACGGAACGTGGCGTTTTTGGACGCCACGTTCAGCGTCCAGAAGTCGGTGACCGTCCTGCATACGGCGTTCGAGGCGCAGCAGGTCGCGGCTGAACGGTTGGCCGCTGCAGCGTCCACCGACGCTGAACGCGCCGACGCGGTGGCCGCCGCAGCGTCATGGGACACCCACCGGCAGGCCGTGGAGGACGCGATCTGGGCCGGGAACCGGGCCGCGTTGGAGTACCTGTCGGACAAGGCGGGCTACTCGCGGGTCGGGCACCACGGCGGCGCCGCCGGGCGGTTCACCGACGCACACGACTGGACGGTGGCGTCGTTCTTCCAGCACGACTCCCGCGACCACGACCCCCAACTGCACATCCACAACGCCATCCTCAACCGCGTCCAAGGCAGTGATGGGCAGTGGCGCACCCTCGACTCGCGCGCCATGCACAAGTTCCGCGGCGCGGCCTCAGCGGTGGGGGAGCGCACCACCGAGGAACACCTCGCCCAAGCGCTCGGGGTGCGGTTCGCCACCCGCCCCGACGGCAAGGCCCGCGAGGTCGTCGGCGTCGACCAAGCCGTGATGGACCTGTTCAGCTCTCGCCGTCGGGCGATCACCAAGAAGACCGCCGACATGGTCGGCGCGTTTGAGGCGAAGTTCGGGCGGGAACCGAACTCGCTGGAGCTGGATCGCCTGCAACGTCAGGCCACGTTCGCCACTCGCAAGGCCAAGTCCCACGTGGGCGAGTCGGTCGAGGCCCGCCTGGACCGGTGGGACCGCGAACTGCGCGCCGAGGTCGCTGGCGGCCTGGCCGCCGTCTCCGACGGCGTGCTCGACCTGGCCATGGCGGCACCGGCGGCCGAGGCGTGGTCACCGGCAGAGGTGATCGAGACCGCGCTCGCCGACGTCCAATCAAAGAAGGCCGCCTGGACCGCCCCGGACCTGACTCGCGCGATTAGTGACGCTCTGCCCGACCGGCTCGGTGACCTGTCCGGCGCCCAGATCACGGCCCTGTTGGACGGGTTGACCGCCGATGCACTTGACCTGGTGGTGCCGCTGGACGCCCAGCGCCCGGGCGAGGACTCACTGCCCGCCGACCTCCGCTTGGCCAACGGCCGATCTGTCTATGACACGCCCGGTGGTCACCTCTACGCCACACCCGACCACATCCACACTGAACGAACCCTGGTCGCCTCCGCCACCCGCCGCGGCGCGCCCGCGTTGTCGGCCGAGACGGTGGACGGGTTCGTCGCCGACCTCGCCGCCCACGGCATCGAACTCGGCGTGGACCAGGCCGCCGCCGTGCGCGGCGTCCTCACCTCCGGCGCCGCCGTCGAGTCGCTGGTCGGCCCCGCCGGTACCGGCAAATCGTTCGTCGTCGGCATCATCGCCAAGGCGTGGACTGACCCGACCCTGTGGGGCGGGCAGCACCGGCGGGTGATCGGGTTGGCGATTAGCCAGGTCGCCACCGAAGTCCTCGCAGGCGAAGATGTCGAGGCCCGCAACATCGCCTCCTGGCTGGGCGCCCAGCGCCGCCTGGCGGCGGGTCGCCCGTTCGGCGACGACACCGAGTGGCGGCTGCGTGCCGGGGACGTGGTCGTGATTGACGAATCGGCGATGGCCGACATCCCCGCCGTGGCCGAGATCCTCGCCTACGCCGAGCAGGCCGGGGCGAAGCCGCTGCTGTCGGGGGATCACCGGCAGTTGGCCGCCGTGGGCGCGGCCGGGGCGATGGAGCTGATCGCCGAGGCCGGGACCAGCTACGAACTCACCGACGCCCGCCGCTTCACCGCCGACTGGGAGAAAGCCGCCTCGCTGCGGTTGCGCGCTGGGGATACCACCGTGCTCGCGGAGTACCACCGGCACGGGCGGCTGATCGACGCCGGAACCGTCACCGACGCCGAAGCGTCCGCCTCCCGCGCGTTTCTCGCCGACACCCTCGCCGGGCAACACTCCTTGCTGATCGTGGACACCAACGAGCAGGCCGCCCGCCTCTCCGCCGAGCTGCGCGCCGAACTCGTCCGACTCGGCCGCGTCGCCGAACACGGGGTGCCGCTGGGGTTGCAGGGCACCTTCGCCGGGGTCGGCGACACCGTCCAGGCCCGCCACAACGGCTGGCACCTCATCGGCCACGACGGCAACCGATCCGCCCCACTCAACCGCGAGATGTACACCGTGGTCGAGACCCGCCCCGACGGGTCCATGGTCGTCGACCACCAGGGCGAACGCATCACCCTGCCCGCCGACTACGTCGCCGAACACCTCGCCCTGGGCTACGCCTCCACCGTCAACGCCGACCAAGGGTTGAGCGTCGACACCAGCCACCCCGTGATCACACCGGCCACCAGCGCCGAAGCCCAGTACGTGATGCTCAGCCGCGGCCGACACAACAACACCGCCCACGTCGCCACCCGCACCGTCCCCGAGGACGCGCCGGACAGCAACGAGGTCGTGCACCGCAGCGCCGCCGCCGTGCTCGCGATGACCATGGAAGCCGCCGACCCCGCCAAGTCCGCGCTCGCCACCGCCGTCGAGTCCGCCGAAGCCATGGACTCGGTGCGCACGCCCGCCGAGTTGCACGCCGACGCCGTCGACCTCGCCACCGCCGGACGCACCACGCAGTGGCTCGACTACCTCGCCGAGGCCGGGCACCTCACCGTCAACGAACGCCAGCGCCTCGCCGCCGAGGACGCCGGACCCACCCTGACCCGGCTACTGCGCCGCGCCGAACTCGCCGGACATGACCCACGCCAGGTCCTGCACGACGCGGTCACGTCCCGCCCGCTTGCCGGGTCGCGGCAGCTCGCAAACGTGATCCACCACCGCATCACCGACACCGTCACCCTCGACCCACAAGGCGATAGCTACACCGACTGGACCCCGAAGGTCGACGACCCCGACTGGCAGCGCTACCTCGATTCTCTCGCCGCCCTCGCCGACACCCGCCGCCACGAACTCGGCGAACACGCCGCCACCACGAGTCCACAATGGGCGGTCGAAGCATTCGGCCCGCCACCTGCGGACACCAAGGAACGGTCCGAGTGGGTGAACCGGGCGGGCACCGTTGCCGCGCACCGCGAGCTGTCCGGGCACGTCGATCCCGTCGAGGCCCTGGGCGCGGCCCCGAAACCGGGTCAGGTCGAGGCGTACGCGTCCTGGCGGGCGGCGTGGCGGGCCCTCGACCGGCCCGAGGTCGACCGCGACGAACTGGAAATGAGCGACGGCCAACTCCACCTGCGCATGCGCGCCTACGAACGCGAAACCACCTGGGCACCCAAGTACGTCGGCGAAGAACTCGCCGGAACCCGCCAAACCGCCCAACAACACCGCCACACCGCCGAGATCCGCCGCGCCGAAGCGCAGGCCGCCGCCGACCAAGCCGAACGAGAGCGGCTGGCAACCGAGGCCGCCGACGCCGACGCGCTCGCCGCAGTCCTCGACGGGCGCGCGGCGATGCTCGCCGATGCCGACAACGCCCGAGCGACGTGGTGGGCACACACCGCCGAAACTCGCGCAGCGGCGGACCGCGCGAAAGCCGAACTGTCCGCCCGCCGCGCCGCCGATGGCGGCAAGGACGAACCGGTCACCGCCGCGGAATGGCTCGCCGCCCACGCCGAAGCCATGGCCGAAGCCGACCCTGACCGCCAGGTCGCCGCCGACCACGACCTGGTCGACGTCGTCGAGGAACGAGCCGACGAGTTGGCCGCGGTCGAGCCAGAGCCGCACCCCGACGCCGCCGAGACCGACGTCGAGGACGTGCGGGTCATCGCGGAGACCGAACCGCCGGTCGACGAGTCCGACATCGTGCGCGTCCCGAGCGCGGACGAGACCGCCGAGACGATCGCCCGCGCCCAGCGCGCCCTCGCCGAGATCCAGGCCCGCCAGGACGCCGACGCCCAACGAGCCGCCGACGAGGCCCGCGCCGAGCAACTCGCCCGCTGGGCCGCCGCCGACGCCGCCGACATGACCGCCGCAGCGGCCGACGACGACGTCCTCGAACGCGACGGGGCGTGGTGACTTCCGCGCACGCTTGGCC
>DATLIA010000076.1:0-19674 GCA_035540215.1 Actinokineospora sp.
GGCCAGCACCGCGGGCAGGAACGTGATGGTGGCCAGCAGCGCCGCGGCGATGCCGATGGCGGCGACCGGGCCGAGCCCGCGGTTGGAGTTGAGGTCGCTGAACAGCAGGCACAGCACACCGAGGATGACGGTGCCCGCGGACGCGGCGATCGGCTCGATGGTGGCCCGCCACGACGTGCGCAGCGCCTGGTATCGGTCGGCGGTGTCGCGCAGTTCCTCCCGGAACCGCGAAACCAGCAGCAGCGCGTAGTCGGTGGCCGCGCCGAAGACCAGGATGAAGAGGATCCCCTGGCTCTGTCCATTGAGGTCCAGAACGTCGTTCTCGGCGAGCAGGTACACCGTCAGACTGGCCAGCCCGAGCGCGAACACCGCGGACAGCAGCACGACAAACGGCAGCAACGGGCTGCGGTAGACCACGATCAAGATGGCCACGACCACAGCGCCCGCGACGAGCAGCAGCAGGCCGTCGATCCCCGCGAACGCCTCCTTGAGGTCGGCGATCTGCGCGGCGGGCCCGGTGACCAGCACGGTCAGCCCGTCCGGCCGCCCCTCGGCCAGCGCTTCGCGGACCGCGGTGATCGACACGGCCGGGTCGACGGTGCCGTCGACGGCCAGCACCGCCTGGCGGGCCTCCGCCGGGGGCTGACCCGGTGTGCGGACAGCGGCGACGACGCCTTCGATGTCCGCGAGCTTCGTGAGTCGGTCGGCCAGGTAGCGGTCGTCGTCGGCGGTGACGCCGCCCAGTCGCTCCGCGACCACGACCGCGGGCAGCACCTTGCCGCTGGCGAACCGGGCCTGCAGCTCGTTGACCTGCGTCGCCTCGGCCGACCTCGGCAGGAATGTCGCGGTGTCCTGCTCGGCGACCTTGCTCAGCTTCCCGGCGAACGGTCCGCCGATCGCTCCGACGACGAGCCAGCCAAGGATGAGCAGGGCGGGAAGGATCCATCGGGTCCGGCCAGGCCGTGCCGGTTCGTTCAGGGCGCTCACGGTCACTACCCTCTGTCCGTCGGTACGAGACTCTTTCGACCGTCGAATCATTCGACGGTCGAAATAGTACAAGCGGGAGGTCGGCGTGGACTCGGAGGCGCGGCCGGACCTGTCCGACAACGGTCTCATCACCCTGCTGCGCAGGCTCGTCGTGGAATCGGACCGGTTCGCGGAGGTCTTCAGCGAGACCCGGGGGATGCACCGCACGGACCTCAATGCCGTCGCCCTGATCATGCACGCCGACCAGGCCGGGCGTTCGCTGAGTCCCGGGCAGCTCGCCGAGGCGCTGCACCTGAGCGCGTCCTCGGTCAGCGCCCTGCTCGACCGGCTCGAAGCCGCGGGCCACGTGCACCGTGCGCGCAGCGACGCCGACCGGCGGCGGGTCGAACTTCATGTGCGGGAGAGCGCGCTGGAGGTCGGCCGTGAGTTCTTCGCCCCGCTCGGCGCCGAGATGGCCGAGGCGTGGGCCGTGCTGGACGACAGCGAGCGGCTGGTGGTCAGCCGCTTCCTGGAGCTGAGCATCGCGGCGACCACCAAGGTGAGTCGGACGCTGACCCAGCGAGACGTCTGACCTCTAACCGGGATATTGCGGGTCGATCGCGACCGGTGCCACACTTTCCCTTACTTTCATCCGATGCTTCGGCGATTCTGTTGTCCTAGCTCGCCTCCTGACCCTGCGTTCTCGGAGGACAATGATGTTCACCGCACGACGGGTGGCACTGGCCGCCCTGTGTCTCGGCCTGTTACCCGCCCTCCCCGCTCAAGCCGCCACACAGGCGGTGCTCTACGCCGCGCCCACCGGCTCCGGCACCGCCTGCACCCAAGTCGCGCCCTGCTCGCTCGACGGCGCGCGCACCAAGGTCCGAGGCATGGTGGGGACCATGACCGGCGACCTCGTAGTCACCCTCGCGGGCGGCACCTACCGCCTGACCAGCACCTTCACCCTCGGCCCCGCCGACTCCGGCACCAACGGGCACAAGGTGATCTGGACCGCCGCCGCGGGCGCCACGCCTACGTTCAGCGGCGGCAAGACCGTCACCGGCTGGACGAAGTCCGACGCCGCCAAGGAGATCTGGCGCGCGCCACTCCCAGCGGGCACGTCACCACGCCAGCTCTACGTCAACGGTGGCCCCCGCCCTCGCGCGGCAGGCCCTGGCTGCGCGCGCACGGTCTGCCTGGTCGCCACCACCGGCCTGACCGGCGCCGCGGCGACGGGGATCGGAGGTTTCGCGCATCCGGAGGACGTCGAGGCCTCGCTCAAGAGCCGCTGGCGCAACTACCGCTGCGGAGTGTCCTCTGTGTCCGGTGACACGCTGGTGATGGAACAGCCGTGCTGGACCAACTCCCGCTCCGGCACCGGCCGCACGGGGCCCGGCTGGGACGGGAATACCGCCGTGGACAAGGGCTACCACGGCGTCGAGTTCTTCGAGAACGCCTACGAGTTCATCGACACCCCGGGCGAGTGGTTCGCCGACACCCGTGCGGGCTACGTCTACTACAAGGTCCTCTACTCGGGCAGCGATCCGAACGCCGGAACCTTCGAGGTCCCGGCCGTGGAGACGTTGCTGCTGCTGTCGGGCACCACGGCCGATCCGGTGCACGACATCGAGATCGACGGCATCACCTTCGCCTACAGCACCTGGAACCAGCCCAAGACCGGCGACGGCTACGCGGGCACGCAGGCCGGGTTGAGCCTGACCGGCGCCACCGGCCCGGCCGACCAGTCCGGCCGCTACTACACCAAGCCCGCCGCGGCGGTGACCGTGCGCACCGGCCGAAACGTCGTGATCAGCGACTCGACGCTGACCCACCTCGGCGGCGCGGGCGTGAAATTCGAGACCGGCACCCAACACTCGACCATTACCCGCAACACCTTCACCGACATCTCCAACGGCGCCGTGTTCGTCGGCGACACCGATCCCGACCCGACCGCGGACCTGGTCTCGCTGGACAACACGTTGTCCTACAACAGGATCAGCTGGACGGGCAAGGAGTTCACCGACAGCGTCGGGATCTGGTCCGGCTACGACGCCGAACTGGTTGTGGACCACAACACACTGACCGACCTGCCGTACTCGGGCATCAGTGTGGGTTGGGGCTGGAACCAGTCCGCCGCGCAGCAGTCCTCCTTGCGGGACAACCGAATCACGAACAACTACATCACCAACGCGATGATGCCCTCGGCCAACCAGCACGACGGCGGCGGCATCTACACCCAGGGCGCGCAGCCGGGTTCGGTGATCTCGGGCAACTACATCAACCGCAGCGCCTTCGCCAACACCGAGCGCGACGGCAACGGCATCTACCTCGACGAGCAGAGCTCATACCTGCGCGTCGAACGCAACGTCGTCACCCGGGTCGCCTACAAGTGGGTGTCCAACTGGGCGTCGTGGGGCATCAACAACACGGTGACCGGGAACTGGACCGACACGGTCGCCCCGGCGCTGTCGGGCACCGGCAGCACGATGACGAACAACCAGACCGCGCTGCTGTCCCTGCCCGCCGACGCGGTGGCCGTGGCGAGCGCGGCGGGCGCAGGCGGGACGACCGTCGAACCGCTCGCCGTGGATCACGCACGCGGCAAGCCCGCGACGCAGTCATCGACCTCGGTCGGCGCGAGCGCGGCCAACGACGGCAACACCACCAACTACAGCTCCACGACAAGCCAGAGCCAGCCCTACTGGCAGGTCGACCTCGGCGCGTCCCGGTCGATCGCGAACGTCGAGATCTGGAACGGCAACGCGTGGGGGAGCCTCGCGAACTTCTCGGTCCTGGTGTCGGACAACCCGATCACCCCGGTGGCCCTGGCCGATGCCAAGGCCCAGGCCGGTGTCTCGACCTACCAGCACACCGGCACGGCGCTGCGCCCCAGCTTCGTCACCGTCGGCCGGACCGGACGCTATGTCCGGATCCAGCTCGCGAACACCGCGACGCTGTCACTGGCGGAGGTGAAGGTGCACTGATCGACCGAAGTGCCCGAGTCCCCACGCCGACCTAGAGTCGGAGGCATGCCCAAGCCCGCGACCACACCTCCCGTGCTGGTCGCGGGTGCCTCCGGCTTCGTCGGCCGCAGACTCTGCCCTGCCCTGGTCGACGCCGGGCACGACGTGCGGGCGATGACCCGCCGGGTCGACGCCTACCGAGGCGCGGGCACCCCGGTGTTCGGGGACGTCTCCGATGAGCGGTCGCTGCGGGCGGCCATGGCCGGTACGACCGCCGCCTATTACCTCGTCCACTCCCTCGACCGGCCCGACTTCGAGAAGCACGACGCCGAGGCCGCCGCCGCCTTCGCGCGGGCCGCGGCCGCGGCGGGCGTCGGCCGGATCGTCTACCTCGGCGGGCTCGGCGACGACGCCGACGACCTGTCGCCGCACCTGCGCAGCAGGCGGGAGGTCGAGAGCGTCCTGGGCTCCGCGGGCGTGCCCGTCACCGTGCTGCGGGCGGGCATCATCATCGGCCACGGCGGGATCTCGTGGGACATGACGCGGCAGCTCGTGGAGCGGCTGCCCGCGATGGTCACCCCGAGGTGGGTGGACACCCGAACCCAGCCCATCGCCGCCGACGACGTCGTGCGCTACCTCGTGGCGGTGCTCGACCTGGCCGACCCGGCCGCGGTCTTCGACATCGGCGGCCCCGAGGTGCTGACCTACGGCGACATGCTGCGCAGGCTCGCCGCGATCGAGGGCAGGCCGCTGTTCTTGCTCCCCGTGCCGCTGCTGACGCCCCGGCTGTCGTCGCTCTGGCTGGGACTGGTGACCGATGTGGACACTCAAACCGGTCGCGCGCTGATCGACTCGATGTCCAACGAGGTCGTGGTCCGCGACGACAGCATCCGCGCGCTCGTGGACTTCGAGCCCATGGACTTCGACGACGCGGCCCTGCGCGCTCTCGGGGAACGGGTGAAGAACGGCAGGCGCCGGTGAGGATCGGGACGCGGCGCGCGATAGCGGCTGGGGTCGCGGTGGTCGGGTCGGCGCTACTGGGCCGTGCCCTGACCGCGACGCCAGGGTCGCGGGGATTCTTCGGCTACACCGCCGCCGTCGCCGCGACCTGGTTCGCGGGCGGGCTGGTGTCCGGGCGGGTGGCTCGCGGATCCCGGCGGGTGCTGGTCCCCGTCGCGATCGGCGGTGCCGCGTTCGCCGCGTTCTACGCCGCCGCTCTGGTCTCGCGGCACATCCCGCCGCTGGACCGGGCCATCGCGGGCGTGCTGGAGTACGGCGAACACGGCGCGCCCCGGCTGGTCCTGCTCACCACGCTGGCCACGGGTGCCGCCGAGGAGGTCTTCTTCCGGGGCGCACTGCACGAGTTGGCCACGCCTGGCCAGACCGTCGCGGTCTACGCGCTGGCCACCACGCCGACCAGGAATCCGGCTCTGGTCCTGGCCGCGATCGTCATGGGCACCCTGTTCACCGCCCAGCGCGCGCGGACCGGCGGCGTCCAGGCGCCGCTGATCACACACCTGGTCTGGTCGACCCTCATGGTGCGCTACCTGCCGCCCCTGTTTGAACGGCGCAAACGAGCAACTCTCCGCTGAGTTACGGCCTTTCACCCTTCAGTGTGAAAGGAACGGACAGTCGGTCTGTCCCGTAACGCGGGTTTCACACCGGCCGACTACTCGAAGGTGGCAGCGGCTGTGTGCTGCGCCACAACTGGACCATCCATTTCACGGCCAGAGGCGTCGGGGCCTTCAGCCGGGCGAGGGGCTTGGCATGTCCACTTCGGGTCGTCGACACGCGCGGCGGTTCACCGCCGCTCTGACAGGTTTCGCGCTGGCTGTGCTGGGCTTGTTCGCCACTGCCCAGCCCGCCGCCGCGCAGGACCAGGACGTGCAGAAGATCCTCGCGGGGATCGGCACGTTCGGGGATTTCAGCAAGGCGTTGGCCACCGTCGGCAAGCTCGGCGAGGCCCTCCCGGTGCTGGGGGTGAGTCCCGGCGCCGCGCTCGGCTTCAACGACCTCATCGACAAGACCGTGCGTGAGCCGCTCCAGGCGAAGAACACGTTCGCCGAGCTGGCGGGCACTTACCCACTTGGCGGGGGCAGACCCGGCTCCCTGACGATCGCGACCAGCGAGGCGGCCGGGGTCAAGCGGGTCGACGCGACCCTGCACGTGACCACCGTGTCCGACCAGCAGCCGGTCACCGTGGCGAGTGCCAGCCCCGAGGTCGGGTTCACCACCTCCGGCGCGGTCGACGTCACCTTCACCCTCGACGCCACCCTGCACTTCGCCTACGACACCGCCCGCGACTGGTTCTACCTGGTCAAGGACGGCGCTTCGCCGAAGTTCACCGTCGGCGCGCACGGCGAGCTCGACCCCGGCGTGATTCCCACCGCGGGCTTCGGGATCCTCGGCGTCGACCTGGACAAGGCCAACTCCCACGTCATCGTGGACGCGAACATCTCCGCCACCGCCGACGACCCGGACGGCGACGGCAAGCTCGCCCTCTCCCCGCCCGCCACCGGCACCGGCACCACCGAACTGGCCACCGCGGGTGCCGCGGCGGGCCTGTTCCACATCGGACTCGCCACCCCGGCGGGCAAGGTCGACGCCGCGCTGGCGTTCACCGCCAAGCCCCTCGCGGGCGCGTCTGTCGCCGGGCTGAGTGGCACCGTCACCGTGCAGTGGCCCGACATCGCGACCGGTTCGCCGGTCGTCGGCGTCACCGGCCCCGACCTCGAACAGCTCACCCGCTTCACCACGCTGAGCCCGCGCGACCTGGTCGAGGGCCTGAGCCACCTGGTCAACTCGATCGAGGCCATCCAGCGCGCCCAGTGGGGCGACCCGACCAAGCCCACCGGCAACGTGAACCTGCCCTTCATGCGCGGCAGCCTGGCCGACGCGGTCAAGGTCGGCGCCGTGCTGGCGAAGTTCGTCGACGACAACGTGTTCAAGGAGACCGAGGACAAGGCCAAGGCCGGTCTGCCCAAGTTCACGTCCATCCAGGACCTGTTCACCAAGCTCAACGGCGCCGTCCCGCTGACCGGCGGCAGCATCGCCGTGTCCGGGGTGAACTTCAACGACACCACCAAGAAGCTCGAATTCACCCTGACCTTGAAGCAGGACGCGCCCGCGAGCGCGCAGCCGCTCGACCAGATCGCCACCGAGACCTCCGGGTCCGGCGCGGACGTCACCTACACCGGCGACACGGTCAAGCACCTCAACAAGGCCGAGCCGTGGATCGTGGACGGCTTCAAGGGCCGCATCATCTCCGCGGGCACGTCGCAGGGCGTGGTGAAGGAGAACTCCGCGGACACGATCACCCTTGAGGCCCCGTGGACCGGCGGCGAGCCGGTCGACGGCGCCACCTACAAGGTCACCTCGCCCGACCCGATGACCGGCCAGGTCACCTTCGGCGACACGTTCAAGAGCAAGGGCCTGACGGGCGCGAACGCGCTGGTCACGACCGCGACGGTCAAGCCGAGCTACGAGGCCAAGGCCACCCTGGTCCTCGACCTGCGCACGCCCATCAAGGGCGACGCCTGCAAGCCGCTGGACCCCGACGCCGCCGCCACCGGCTGCCCGTTCGCGGACAAGAACCCGGACGGCACCACGACCCTGGTCTCCAGCCTGCCCCGCACGCCGGACCGCTTCCTGCTGCGCACGGGCGTCGACCTGCTGACCGCCGACGCGCCCGTCGACACCGCGATCGACGTCAACGGCAGCGTCGGCTACCTCAAGCTGCACATGTCCGGCCAGCTCGCGCTGGCCAAGAAGGACGGGTCGGCGCACATGCTGACCGTGGCGCTGAAGAAGGTCGGCGACGCCGACGGCGATCTTCCGCTGTCGCAGCTATTCCCCAAGCTCATCGATGACCTCACCACCCCCGCGAAGGAGCCGGAGAACCTGCTCACCATCGCGGTCGGCGGCAAGGCCACCGCGACGGTCTCGCTCGACGTCCCCGGCATCACCGACTTCTTCGGCGGCCCGGTCAGCGTCGGGGTGTCCATGCCGGACATCACCGACCCGACCACCGTGCAGTTCACCGGCCTGGACGCGCTGGACAAGGCCAAGGCGTTCGACTTCGACCCGAACAACCCGCGGGCGATGTTCGGCCAGATCATCAAGGCCCTGCAGATCCTCAACAACTCGCTGAAGCTCGTCGACGGCGACGGTGCGGTCAAGACCGCGCTGACCACGCCGCTTCCGGTCGTCGGCAAGTCGCTGTCGGAGCTGATGGGCAGCGCCGACGTCGGCTCCGGCCCGAGCGTCGAGTACGGCAACGTCGACATCAACGGCGTGAACACCGGCTTCATCAAGGACACCAACCGCACCGGCCAGACCGCGTTCGGCGACGACCACAAGGCCCGCGCCGTGCTGGTCGGCACCAACGTCGCCGTCGTCGCGGCTGCCGACCCCGCCAACAACCGGCTGCTGCTGGCCGCGCCTTGGGCGAACCCGCCCGCGAAGGGCACCGCGTACAGCTTCCGCAGCCCGCTGGAGGACGCGGTCGACAAGCTGACCGCCGCCCCGCCGGACTACCTGCAGGACCTCGTCGGCGTCCTCAACGACGCGCTGCCCGACGGCAGCGGGATCGCGTTCGCCTACAAGGAGGTCAACAACGTCCCGTCGATCGTGTTGACCGTCGACATGAAGCGCAAGGTCGCGACCTCGCAGCCGGTCCGCTTCTCCTTCACCGACGATCTGGGCACCGGCCGCACCCTGGTCGGCGCCGAGGGCGAGGCGACGGCGAACCTGGCGCTGACCGGGTCGACCAAGCTCGGCTTCGTGCTCCCGCTCGCGGCGGGCACCGGTCCGGCCGACGCCACCGCGTTGTCGGTCATGCCTGACTCCACAGTGGACTTGACCGCGCACGGCGGCATCTCCGGCGTGGTCAAGTCCTCGATCGGCCCGCTGTCGATCGCCCTCGGCAAGCCGGGCGGCACCGACGCGGAGAAGGCCGTGGCGAACGCGCACTACAACGCCCACCTCGGCTACGGCCCCGGTGGCACCGCGCCGGTCCCGCTGTCGGACTTCATCAAGAACGTCTCGCTGACACTCAACGGCGACAACCAGCCGGTCACCTGCGCGGGCGACCCCGCGGCGGGCACCGACCTCGCGCTGTGCGCGGTCATGCCGGTCTACGTGAGCATCGACAACACCAACTGGAACAAGCTCGCCGACCCCGGCGGCTCGTTCATCGTGCGCCTGCCGCGCACGGGCGACCTGGCCGACGCGTTCGCGTTCAGCCCGGACCTGCCCGGCGGGGTCAAGCGGTTCGAGATGCCCACCGACATCGGCCAGAAGATCCTCGACGCGCTGCTGGACTTCTCCCAGTTCGGCGACGGTCTGGACAAGTACCTGGCGATGATCGAGGCCGCGCTCAAGCTGGCCGCCTTCGACGGCAAGCTGCCGCTGGTCGGCGACGACTTGCAGCAGGGCGCCGACGAGTTCGGCAAGCTTCGCGCCAAGATTCAGGAGGCTATGACGCATCTGCCCGGCGGCGGGCGCGTCAGCAACACCACCGAGTTGACCACCTGGGTCAACGACCACCTCAAGCCCGCCGTGGGCGAGGCCGTGACCATCGGCTTCACCTGCGACGCGACGCTGCTGCCCGCGACGTCGCCGACCGCGGCCCAGCAGGGCGAGACCGGGTCGACCAAGTACGTCTACGGCGTCGTGGCGACCGCGCAGAACAAGGACGCGCCGCCCGCCCTGGTCGAGGTGCTCGACGGCAACGCGACCCTGACCGACGACAACAAGATCGACCTGACCTGGACCAAGTCGCAGTACGCGACCGGGTACAAGATCATCCGCAAGGTCGACCCGAACGGGAACGACTGGAAGGTCCTGGTCGACAACCTCGGCAAGGACGCCACCAGTTTCAGTGACGTCGGCGGCGCGCTCGGGGCGAACTATGTCCCGGAGACGACCAACCCGAAGCTGCAGGACTGCCCGGACGGCGCGGCGCTGCAGGACATCACGGGCGCGACGTTCAGCTTCGACCTGTGCTCCGGCAAGGTCGACCCGAACGACACCTGCGCCAAGGACACGCTGAGCCTCAACCGGCCGCTGGACATCGGCATCCCCGGTCTCTCGCTGCGGGAGGCCGCCGATCCGGACAAGCGCACCGGCGTGACAGCCGGGCTGTCCTACCGCGTGCACGTCAAGGTCGGTGTGGACAAGAGCAGCGGCTTCTACGTCGCCACGCAGGACAAGGCGACCCCGGAGCTGGGCCTCAAGCTCGCGTTCACCCTGCCCGCCGACATGAAGGCACAGCTCGCCTTCCTGGAAATCGACATCGAGCAGCACCCCGGCGGTGCGACGGACCTGTTCGCCGGCACATTCTTCGTCGACCTGCACAAGAAGGGTCAGGCGGGCTGCTTCCAGGGCTGCGCGGTCGACGTCGACGCGCGCATCGCGCTGGCCGACCTCGTCGACATCGACCAGGTCACGAGCGTCTCGCTCAAGGCAGCGGTCGGCATCGACTGGGACTTCGACGTCAGCGCCGGTCCGCTGCCAGGCATCTCCGGCTGGTTCCACCTCAAGTGGGCCTGGGAGCTTGGGCAGAAACCCGGCGACGGCGATCCCGAGATCGCCTTCAACAACATCCAGCTCAACGCGGGTGAGTTCCTCGGCTCGGTGCTCAAGCCGATCGTGGAGAAGATCGCCCTGTTCACCAAGCCGATCCAGCCCATCCTCGACCAGCTCTACGCGCCGATCCCGGTGCTGTCGGACCTGTCGCGGGCGGTCGGCGGCGGTGACGTCAACCTGGTCACCATCGCCAAGGAGTTCAGCACACTCGCGGGCGGGCCGGACCTGGAGTTCGTCGACAAGATCCTCAAGACGATCCAGTTGGTCAGCCAGATCGTGAACAACGGCGGCGCCATCGACGTCGGCTCGTTCCAGGTCTCAGGCGCGGCGGCGAAGACGACGACGAACTCGCCGGACAACGCCCAGTCGCTCATCACCAACCCGAACCTGACCCACACCGACCTGCGCGCCGAGATGGACGCGCAGTCGGGCAAGGAACTGGTCGGCGAGGGCAAGTCGGGCAACTCGGCGGGCTTCAGCTTCCCGATCCTCAAGGACCCGGCCAAGCTGTTCGGCCTGATCATGGGCCAGGACGTCGACCTGATGCGGTTCGACTCGGGACCGCTGCGCCTGGCGTTCTCCTACAGCCAGTCCTTCGGCCCGGTCTACGCCCCGCCGCCGGTGCTGGTGAACATCTCCGGCAGCGCGTCGGTGGAGGCCCAGTTCCGCGCGGGCTTCGACACCTACGGCCTGCGCAAGGCGATCGAGACCAAGCAGGCCGCGGAGATCCTGGACTCCATCTACCTGGTGACCCAGGACGACGCGGGCAAGCCGCTGCCAGTGGTGACCTTCCGCGGCGAACTGGCCGCGGGGGCCGCGGTGAGCGTCGTGCTCATCGAGGTGGGCATCAAGGGCGGCGTCGCGCTGACGATCAACCTGACCTGGGCCGACCCGAACAACGACGGCAAGTTCCGGTTCTTCGAGTTCAGCAAGATCGCGCTGCAGAACCCGATGTGTCTGTTCAATATGGACGGACGGCTGAGCCTGTTCCTCAAGGTCTACATCACCCTCGGGTTCTCGATCTTCAGTGTGTCGTTCGACTTCACGCTGGCCGACATCACCTTGCTCGACTTCTCCGTCAAACCGAACTGTGAGCCACCACCTCCGATACTCGCCCATGAGGACGGCGGGACGCTGATCCTGCACGTCGGCGACAGCGACATCGGCAAGCGCGGCCACTCCGCGTGGACGGCGAACGACGGCGAGGAGAAGTGGACGATCACCCAGCTGGTCAAGCCGGGCGGCGGGTTCGACGGGTTCGCCGTGAGCGCGCTCGGGTTCCGTGAGGAGCACCGCAACGTCGACCTGACCAAGGTGTTCGGCAACGCGGCTGGCGACGTCGGGAAGCGGATCTTCGTCTTCCAGGGCGACGGCGACAAGAGCGGCGCGGCCAACGACGCGAAGGCCGAGGCCAAGCCGTTCGACAAGGAGATCGACATCACCGGCGGCTCGGCCGACGACTCGATCAAGGCGGGCATCGGCACGTCGAAGGTCAGCGGCGGTCCCGGCAAGGACCAGCTCACCACCGGCGACCTGCACACCGCATTCGGCGGCACGGGCAAGGCGACGGTCAATGGCGACGGCGACGACGACTCGATCACTGTCGGCGGCGCGGGTGACACGGTCAACGGCGGCAGTGGCAACGACCGCATCGCGGTGGGCCTCGGCGAGAACACCGTCGACGGCGGCGACGGCGACGACAACATCGGTGTCGCCTCCGACAGCCCGCTGGCCGGGAGCAACCCCGGCAAGTCCGAATACGTGGCGCAGAAGAACACGATCACCGGCGGGAACGGCAGCGACCGGATCTCCGGCGGCTCGGGCGGCGACGTCATCTACACCGGCCCGCGCTTCGGCGGACCGGACGACGAGACCGGCGTGGACGACCCGGGCAACCCGGACAAGACGACGGTCAACGGCGACATCGTGGACGCGACGAACACCGTGGACACGGGCACCGGCTCCGACACGGTCTACGGCAGCCAGGGCGTCGACTACGTCACCGGTCACTCGACGCTCAGCCAGGTCGACGACCTGCGCGGCGGCGGCAACAACGACGTCCTGACCGGTGGCTACGGCAAGGACAAGGTCTACGGCGGTCCGGGTGACGACTACGTCATCGCCGAACCGTCCGACGTCGGGCCCGACACTGGGCCTGGAGTGTTCGGTCCGGAGCGGGCGATCAGCCACCGCACGCTGCCCGCCAACACCGCGCCGCAGCCCAAGCTGCTCGTCGGCGGCTACGGCAACGACCACGTCATCGGCGGCGACGGCGGGGCGGACATCTTCGGTGACAAGCACGCCAACCCGTGCGAGCCGCCGAGCACCGACCCGGCCTCGAAGGCCCCGGCCGAGCCGCTCGACGCGGCCGACGGACGCGACCTGATCAGCGGCGGGACCGGCGTGGAGATCGTCGCGGCCGGTGGCGCGGCGGACAACGTCGACGTCAAGTCCAACAACGACCGCGCCTGTGGCCAACTCGGCGACGACGTGATCGCGGGCGGCAACGACAACGACACCATCTACGGCGGCGGCGGAAAGGACCTGGCCTACGGCGACGCGGGCACCGACTCCGTCTACGGCAACGACGATGACGACTCCCTCTACGGCGGCAGCGAGAACGACGTCATCGAGGGCAACAACGGCGCCGACACCGAGTTCGGCAACGGCGGCTCCGACGTCGTCATCGGCGGCACGCGCAAGGCAGGCGAGACCGACAGCGGCGGCGACTACCTCTACGGCGACGCAGAGAATGACCTCCTCATCGGTGACAACGGCAACGGTGACGCTGTCGCGGGCACCGGAGGGCCGTTCGACCTCGACGGTCTCACCGCGACCGCGGGTGGCCCCGACTTCCTCTTCGGCGGCGACGCCGACGACCGGGGCTTCGGCGGACTGGCGCACGACGAGATGTCGGGTGGTCCGAACGACGACTACCTGGAGGGCAACAACGCCGACGACATCGTTCACGGTGACGGCGGCGAGGACCGGATCGCGGGCGGCAGCGCCGAAGTGGCGTCCACTGTGGACAACCACAAGGTGGGTCGGCCGGACACCGGGGACAAGCTCTTCGGTGACGCCGGACCGGACCTGGTTGCGGGCGACAACGCGATCCTGACGCTGGTCGACGGCGCGCAGGCGTCCCAGATCACGCTGGGCCGCGGGTTCGCCAAGGCGCACAAGATCGAGCTGCTCGACCTCGGGTACGCGCCGACGGCGGGCACCTCGGGCGACGACATCATGAGCGGCGGCAACGACCAGGACGTGCTGTCCGGCCAGGGCGGCATGGACACGATCGCGGGCGACGACTCCGATGACTACGCGGAAGGTGGTCCAGCGCACGACACCATCACGGGCAACAACGGCCAGGACGACCTGGTCGGCGGCAGCTCGACGGAGGAAGCGCCGGGCGTGGGTCAGCCGGACATCGGCGACACGATCCACGGCAACGCCGAGCAGGACGTGGCGTTGGGCGACAACGGTTCGCTGGTCCGCTTCGGGCCGCCGAGCAGGCTGACGCTGGAACGCGGGATGACCGGGCGGGCGATCGTGCTGCTCGACCTCGGCCTCACCCCGCACGCCGACTCGTCCGGTGGCGACGAGGTGTTCGGTGACGACGCGGCCGACGTGCTCCTGGGCCAGGGCGGTCCCGACCGCCTGCAGGGCAACGCCCACGACGACTACGTCGAGGGCAACCAGGACGTCGACTGGATCGAGGGTGACTCGGGCAACGACGACCTGGTCGGCGGCAGCAGCACCCCGCTTTCCGGGTCCGGAGCCCAGACCTCGGGCCAGCCGGACGCGGCGGACGCCATGTTCGGCGGACCGGGCGACGACATCGGTGTCGGCGACAACGGCGTCGTGCTGCGGCCCGGCGCGGGGGAGACCCCGACCAGGGCGACCCAGCGCCTGGCGACCTCTGGCGGCAACCCGATCACCGGCCGGATCATCCAGAAGTACGACCTGGACAACGGCGGGATCCTGATCGCCCCGCCTGCCAACAGGTTCGGCGACGACCGGATGTCCGGCGGCTCCGGAGTGGACGTGCTGTGGGGCCAGGACGGCGGCGACTTCGTCTCCGGCGGCGGCCAGGCCGACTACATCGAGGGCAACGGCGGCGCTGACGTGCTGCGCGGCGACCTCGGGCTGGGCGAGCCGTCGAGCGAGACCACCGTGGTCCCGCTGGCCGACCCGGGCTGGCCTGGTGCGGCGAGTGCTCCTGCCGAGTTGGAGGGCACCGACCCGACGGCCGGTCAGGACGACATGATCGGCGGCAGCTCGGCGGCCGGGTTCCGCGATGGCGGCGACGCCTTCGAGGGCAACGGCGCCGACGACGTCCAACTCGGCGACAACGGCTCGCTCGTGCGCACCTTGCAGGGTTCGCCTGGGTCGATGTCGGAGAAGGTCTACGCCGAGCGGTACGCGACTGGTCAGGTTCCCGCTTCCGCGACGGTGTCGCGCACGCATGATCCTGATCTGCCCGGACCGTCGACCCGCTTCTGCACCACGGCGCAGGCCACGTGTGAGGTCACGGGCGCCTTCGGCAACGACGTCATGTACGGCGACGACGGCGACGACGGGATGTGGGGTCAGGACGGCAACGACACCATGACCGGCGGCAACGACGACGACGACATGTACGGCGAACTCGGCGACGACACCATGTTCGGCAACGACGGCCAGGACGCGATGCTCGGCGACCGCGGCGGCGTGGTCAACGAGTTCCTCAACGCCGACGACGTGGCCGCCGACGGGTTCACCACGACACTGAGTTCGGTGCCGCAGGAGACCTACACCGGCTTCCGGGCCGGGGCATACGACCGCCGCGTCGACCTGCTCCACGACGTCGACGGCGATGTGTTCCTCGGCGGTCCGAGCGCGGTTGCGATGCCGCACAACGGCATCGCGGAAGGCGGCGACGACCGGATCAAGGGCGGCCTGGGTGACGACAACATCCACGCGGGCTGGGGCGACGACCTCGCCAACGGCGACAGCGGCGGCGACAAGGTCTTCGGCGGCGACGGCGCGGACGTGCTGTGGGGCGGCAAGGGCTGCGACCCCGTGGTCAACGCCGCGACCCCGGACTGCCTGACCAACGGCGCGTTCAACCCGGATTCGCGTGGGACAAACGACCGGTTCATCGACTACGTCTTCGGTGGTGTCGGCGGCACGTCGCCCGCGTCACTGCAAGGCGCGGTGGGCTCCGACGTCATCGACTTCAACCCGCGCGGCGCCTACCCGGCGAACTGTGTGGCGGGACCGTGGCCGCAGACACTGGGCAGCGGAACCGTCGACCCGTGCCGCTGGTTCGAGATGACGGAGAAGACCACGGCCGACGAGTCGGACAACCAGCACCACCAGGGCACCGACTGGCAGTACGGCGGCTGGGACCGCGACGTGCTGCAGGGCGATGTCGCGGGCAACGGCCCGAACCCGGGCGACCGGATGCTGGACTGGAACGGCGCCTACAACCTCTACACCCACTGCAACGCGGCCTATGGCGGCTTCAACGACGTCCGCCAGCACAGCCCGGGGATGCAGACGTTCCTGCAGCGGTTCGTGTGGGGAACGGGTGCGGGCCAGACGGTGTCGGACGCGTCCACCGCTGGTACGTCGGCGTTCCGGGAACTGGCGCTGGTGTACCCGAGCGACAACAACGCGCACGGTACGGGGAAGGCGTACCCGACCACACCGGGCCACTTCGACGACCCAGTCTCTTGTACCGACTGAGTCCTGTTCGGATTGATCGCTGATTAGTGAAGGCTCCGGCGCACGCCGGGGCCTTCACTGCGTTGTGGACTTGCAAGGGTGGGAACGGGTACACCGATCACGCGGTTGCCGATCACCGTGATCAGCCGGAAACTCTCGGCATGCACAGGAGTTCAACGCGGATGCGCAGCATCGGAACGCAGCTCAAGGACTTCCGCGACGAAGCAGGCCTCACACTTCGGGAGGTCGAGGAACTGGCCGGGTTCTCCCTGGCGAAGACGAGCCGCATAGAGAACGCCGTCAGGGACGTCACGGTAGAGGACGCGGCGGTTCTCCTGGGCGTCTACGGGGTCAAGGGGCCTGCACGGGAGCGGGTGCTGGAGTTGGTGCGCAACCTCGGGCAGCCCTGCTGGTGGGAAGCCCCGTCGGACTACTTCACCCAGCACACACTCACGCTCAAGGACTGCGAGGGCCGTGCCAGCATGATCGTTGAGTCCTCCATGCTTCGCATTCCTGGCCTTTTCCAGACGCCGGACTACACCCGCGCCCTGCTGCTGCGAGAGGGTGTGCCCGCTGATCAGGTGCGCATGCTCGTTGAGCTCCGCCTCGCCCGTCAGGAGGTCCTGCACCGGCCGGTGGGCGCACCGCGCTTCCTCGCCATCCTCGATGAGGCTGTGTTCGCCCGGCAGACCGGGAGCCCGGCGGTGATGGCGGCGCAACTCAGGCACATCTGCGATCTCGCCGAGCTGCCGCATGTCGAGGTGCGCGTCATCCCGTTCGAGAAAGGCCAGCATCCTGGAACGGCGGGCAGTTACATGCTTCTGGACTTGCCGAACAGCACTCCCACAGTGTTCATCGAGTTCCCAAGGTCTTCGATCTTCGTGCATGGCGAGCGCGAAGCCGGGGCCTTTCAGGAAGTGACGGCCATGTTGGGGAAGGTGGCGCTCAGTTCAGCCGAATCGGTGAAATTCCTTCGGCGATTTGAGGCCAGAATCGGCCGGGTGTGAAACGCCATGGATCTTGGTTACCGAGAGTGGAGCGTGTGGCTGCGGCCCGGAAGCCGCCCGCGGTCGGATTGGCGTGCGTTGACCGCGGGCGGGCCGGTGACTACAGGGTGAGGCTCCAGCTATCGATCTTGCCGGTGTCCGCCGCGTAGACGTCCTGGACCTTGAGCTTCCAGATGCCGTTGCGGGTCTCCGTCGACAGGTTGGTGGTGTACGTGGTGATCACGTTGTCCGCCGAGTCGCTGCTGCTGGAGTTCTTCAGCCGGTAGCTGGAACCGTCCGGTGCGACCAGGTCGATCACCAGGTCACCGCGATAGGTGTGCTTGACGTCCACGGCCACCTTGCTCGTCGCCGACGCCGTGCCTGTGCAGCCCGAGATGGTGACCGAGCTGGTCACCGCCGCGCCCGCGTCCGGAATGGCGACGTCGGTGGCGTTGGTCTGGGTCGAGCACGTCGGCGGCGGCGTGGTGGCCGGGGCGACGTAGAGCAGCTTGTTGGGTGAGCCGGTGCCGATGCTCGTCAGCACGTTGGGCGTGCTCGCGTTGACCAGTGCGTCGCGGACCTGCTGGGGAGTCGCCGTCGGGTTGGCGCTGAGGTAGAGCGCAGCGGCGCCCGTCACGTGCGGGGCGGCCATGGACGTGCCGCTGGTGCTGAATGAGCCGTCCGGGGTGTCCCATTTGGCCGACGTGATGTCCTGTCCGGGGGCGAACAGGTCAAGGCAGGTGCCCCAGTTCGATGACGCCCATTTCGCGTCGTTGATGTTCGACGCGCCGACGGTGATGGCGGCGGGCAGGCTGGCGGGGGAGTTGTTGCAGGAGTCGGCGTTCGAGTTGCCCCCCGACACCACGGCGGTGACCCCGCTGTTGATCAGGCGCTGGACCGCGTCGTTGATCGCGACCGACTTGGCGCCGCCGAGGCTCATGTTGGCCACGGCGGGCTTGACGGCGTTGGCGGTCACCCAGTCGACACCGGCGATGATCGTCTCGGCCATCGTGCTGCCCGAGCAGCCGAACACCCGTACGCCGACCAGCTTGACCTGCTTGGCCAGGCCGTACTTCGTCCCGCCGATGGTGCCCGAGACGTGCGTGCCGTGACCGCCGCAGTCGGTGGCGTCGTTGTCGTTGTCGTAGAGGTCCTTGCCGTGGGTGGCCCGGCCGCCGAAGTCGGTGTGCGCGATGGCGATGCCGCTGTCGATCACGTAGGCCGTCACGTTCGACGCGCCGGTCGCGTAGGTGTACTTGCTGTTGAGCGGAAGGGCGCGCTGGTCGACCCGGTCCAGACCCCACGACGGCGGGTTGAGCTGGTCGGCGTGCAGCTCGACCACGTGGTTCTGCTCGACGTAGGCCACGGCAGGGTCGGCGGCCAGGCGCCGCGCCTGCCCGTCGGTCATCTCCGCGGAGAAGCCGGGGAAAGACTGGTAGCGGCGCTTGACCTTGGCGCCGTGCTTGGCGGCCAGGTCGGCGGAGTGGCCTTCCTTGAGGACGACGATGTAGCTGCCGTCGATCGCCGTGGCCTGACCGGCGCCGAGGATCTGGCCCTCGGCGGCACTGGCCTGGCCGACGGTGGTCGCGAACAGGGACGCCGTCGCGGTTGCGGCTATCGCGAGCTTTGATATGACACGCACAGAGAACTCCCTCGCGTTTGACTCGGTTCACGTGCCCGGATGCAGGGGCGGGCACGGGCCGACGCTAGGTAGCGTGATCACCGTGCGGAAGAGGGGGAAATCGCTTTCCCCGGGGGTGGTCGGGGCTGACCAGCAGGTTCGACGCAAAGCTGGGAAGTGGTAAGAACAGAATCGATTCCGAGCGTGTATTTCCGGCCTTGGCGCCCTCATCCCCGATGGGATGGCGAAGCGCGCAGTTTCGGTCATTCGGCCGGTTGGGGAACCTGCTCGATCATCCTTGAACTCGCGCATGTCTGGGCAGCGCTTGCCGCTGTCCGCCGAGCGCACCATCCTGAGCGCCATGGTCATCGTCGGGCGGGACGCCGTCCGCGCCGAACTCGCCGACCGGCTGCGGCGGGCCGGGCGCGGCACCGGCTCGGTCGTGCTCGTCGCCGGCGAGGCTGGCATTGGCAAGACGACCCTGTGTGAGGACGTGCTCGACCAGGCCGACGGCTGGCGGCGGGCCTGGGCGGGCTGCTGGCAGGCCGACGCGCCCGCGCTGTGGCCGTGGTCGCGGCTGCTCGCCCGGCTGTCCGACGACGCCGTGCTGGAATCAGCCCCGACCCGGTCGGCCCAGTTCGCGGCGGTCGTCCGGGCGCTGCGCGACGACCGGCCGACCCTGCTGGTCCTCGACGACGTGCACTGGGCGGACCCGGCCTCGCTGTCGCTGCTCACCCACGTCGCCGCCGAGGTCCGCGCCCTGCCGGTGCTTGTGCTGGCGACCTACCGCCCCGATGACACCGGCCCCGCGCTCGCCGCCGAGCTGCCCGCGCAGCGCGGG
>DATLIA010000077.1:0-12373 GCA_035540215.1 Actinokineospora sp.
GTCGTATTCGATGCACCCGATCATCGCGCTGCGACCGGGACCGCCGAACGCCTGCAGCAGCTGCTGCAGGATCTCGTTGGACCCGTTGGCCGCCCACAGGTTCGCCGTCGTCAGCGGCACCCCGGTCGACTCGGCCAGGTAGGCGGCGAGGTCGGTGCGCAAGCCGACGGCGTCGCGGTCGGGGTAGCGGTGCAGCGTGCCCGCGATCTCGGCGACGGCGGCGGTGATGTCGGCGACGAGCTCCGGCGGCGGCGGGTAGGGGTTCTCGTTGGTGTTGAGCTGGTACGGCACGGCCAGCTGCGGCGCGCCGTACGGCGTACGGCCGCGCAGGTCGTCGCGCAGCGGCAGGTCGGCGAGCGCGGCCCGCTCCCCCGGCGTCACGACTCGTCCCGGAAGCGCGCGGTGACGGCCTCGCCGTGCGCGGGCAGGTCTTCCGCCTGCGACAGCGCCACGATGTGGGCGGCGACGTCGCGCAGCGCGTCCTCGGAGTAGTCGATCACGTGGATGCCGCGCAGGAAGGTCTGCACCGACAGGCCGGACGAGTGCCGGGCGCAGCCGCCGGTCGGGAGGACGTGGTTGGAGCCAGCGCAGTAGTCGCCGAGCGACACCGGGGCGTAGGCGCCGACGAAGATCGCTCCCGCGCTGCGCACCCGCGCCGCGACGGCCCGCGCGTCGGCGGTCTGGATCTCCAGGTGCTCGGCGCCGTAGGCGTCGACCACGCGCAGCCCGTCGTCCACTGAGGACACGAGCACGCAGCCGGACTGTGGCCCGCGCAGCGCGGTGGCCACCCGGTCGGTGTGCTTGGTCGCCTTGACCCGCGTCTCCAGTTCGGCGTCGACCGCGTCGGCGAGTTCGACGGAGTCGGTCACCAGGACGCTCGCGGCCAGCGGGTCGTGCTCGGCCTGGCTGATCAGGTCGGCGGCGACGTGCACCGGGTCGGCGGTGGCGTCGGCGAGGATGGCGATCTCGGTCGGACCGGCCTCTGAGTCGATGCCGATCAGACCGCGCAGCAGGCGCTTCGCGGCGGTGAGGTAGATGTTGCCCGGCCCGGTGACCATGTCGACGGGGGCCAGTTCGCCACCGTCGGTGTCGGTGCCGCCGTAGGCCAGCAGCGCCACGGCCTGCGCGCCGCCGACGGCCCAGACCTCCTCGACGCCGAGCAGTTCGGCCGCGGCCAGGATCGTCGGGTGCGGCAGGCCACCGAACTCGGCCTGCGGCGGCGAGCAGACGACCAGCGACTCGACCCCGGCGGTCTGCGCGGGGACGACGTTCATCACGACGCTGGACGGGTAGACCGCCAGCCCACCCGGCGCGTAGAGCCCGACCCGCGCGACCGGCACCCAGCGCTCGGTGACCGTGCCACCGGGCACCACCTGGGTGGTCACGTCGGTGCGGCGCTGCTCGGCGTGCACCAGCCGGGCCCGCTCGATCGACACCTCGAGCGCGGCGCGGACGGCGGGGTCGAGCCCGGCGAGCGCCTTGGTCAGCTCCGCGGCGGGGACCCGGACGACCGACGGCCGCACCCGGTCGAAGCGCTCGGTGAACTCCAGGACGGCGTCGACCCCGCGTTCGCGGACCGCGTCCACGATCGGCCGCACCTGATGGACCACCGCGTCCACGTCGACCTCGGCCCGCGGCAGCGCGGTGCGCAGCTCCACGGGCGACGGGACGGCGGAACGCAGGTCGGTGCGCGTCAGCATGGGGTCCTTCCACATCAAAGGGGACCCTATGAGAATAAGGCGTCACACAACGCCGCTACGCACGCGGTACCGCAGGTCACAGCTGTTCCGGGCATTAGTGCAGTCCGGCGATGGCCTCCACTGCTGTATCGATCTGGTCGTCGGAGATGAAGTAGTGCGGTGAGGCGCGGACCATGCTGGTGATCCCCCGCCTGGTCATGTCGTAGCGGGTCGACGTCAGCCCACTCACCGTGACCGTGATGTCCATGGCCCGCAGCTTGTCCCGCACGTCCTCCGGCGACACCCCGTCGACGGTGAACGTGACGATCCCGCACTGCTGCGTGCCGAGATCGCGCACCTGAACGTGCGACAGCTCCGCCAGCCCGGCCCGCAGCCTGCCCGCCCGGCCGGTCACCGTGCTCGCGATCGCGGGAATCCCCAGGTCGAGCGCGTACCGAGCGGCGGCGATCAGGCCGAGTCGGTCGGCGATGCTGTTCTCCCACAGCTCGTAGACCCGCGCGTCCTCGCGCAGGGTGATCTCGGCCGTCCCGGTCCACAAAGCGCCGTGGAGGTCGATGAGTCGGGGGGTGAGGCGGTCTCGGACCGAGTTGCGGACCACCAGGACCCCGGTCCCGCGCGGGCCGCGCAGCCACTTGCGGCCGGTGCCGCTGACGATGTCGACGCCCATCTCCTCGGCCGACACCGGGAGCTGGCCGATGGACTGGCAGGCGTCGAGCAGGACGAGCGCGCCGACCTCGTGGGCCGCCGCGGCCACCTCGGCGACCGGGTTGACCAGGCCGCCGTTGGTCGGGACCTGGACCAGCGACACCAGCTTGACCCGCTCGTCGAGCATCCCGCGCAGCGCGTCGACGTCGAGTTCGCCCGCCGCGTTCGACGGGATCGGTTCGACGGTCGCACCGACCTCGGCGGCCCGGCGCAGCAGTGGGATGGCGTTGCCGCCGTACTCGGCCTCGGTGGCCAGCAGCCGGTCGCCCGCGGCCAGCGGGATCGCGTCGAAGGCGGCCAGCCAGGAGCGGGTGGCGCTGTCGGTGAAGGCGACCTCGTCTGGCTCACAGCCAAGCAGCTCGGCGAACACGCCGTAGCCCGCTTCGAGGTCGTCGAGGCGCTCGGCCGCCGCGCGGTAGCCGCCGATCTCGGTCTCCCGGCGCAGGTGGCCGATGACCTCGTCGACCACGGATCGCGGCGACAGCGACGAACCCGCGCTGTCGAGGAACACGCCGTCCACGCACCCCGGCGTGTCGGCTCGGACTCGGGCCAGGTCGATCATCTCGGTGCCCAGGTCTGCAGGTTCCACCATGCTCCCCACGTGTGGTCTGTCCCCGTCGCGTCCACGACGGGCTGGTAGCCGGTCCAATTCTGTCGGATCACGTAGCTGTGGTCGGCCTGCGCGAGCACGACCGACGACGGTTCGTCGAGATATGCCCGCTGCACCGCCCGGAACGCGACGGCGCGCTGCGCGGGGTCGGTCACCGCCGCCGCGGCGGCCGTCCGGTCGCCGAGCCAGGACAGTGCCCTGCCCGGGTCGAGGGGATCTCCAACCGCGGTCAACTCGGCCGTCGCGCCCGCCAGCGCGGCCCGCGCGGTGGGCCGCGGGGTGACCTTGACGCCGATGGCGGCGGCCGCGCGGGCGAACCCGCCGACGAGTTCGCGGTCGGCGATGTCGGCGACCGGGTAGGCGACGTCGAACTCGGCGACCACCCCGGATTTGCGCCGCACGCCGTCCGGCCCTGGCACCCAGCCCGCCATGTCCAGTACGGCGTTGGCCCGCGGCACGTCGAACTCGAACCGGGCGCCGGGCTCGATGAACTCGGCCAGCACGGTCGGCAGCGGCAGCGATGTCGGCTTGCCCCGGCCAGCGAGCGCGGCGTCGACCAGCGCCTGGCGGTCGACGCAGAGGTTGAGCGCCAGGCGCACCGAGGCGTCGGCGGTCACCGGGGACGACGCGGGCAGGGTGACCATCCGGACGTCGGCGGCGTCGTGGCGGACGATGGTGAACGCCGACGAGTTCTGGAACGACCCGGCGAGCCGCGCGGGCAAGTCGGCCCCGTCGAGCTTGCCGTCGCGCAGCCGCTGGGCGCGGATCTCGTCGTCGGGGACGAACTCGACAGTGACCTTGGTGATGGCTGGCGCGCCCTGGCGGTAGTCGGGGTTGGCCTTGAGCACCAGCGACCGGCCGGGCTGCCAGTTCTCGACCAGGTACGGGCCGGTCCCGGTTGACACGGTGCCCGCCCGCTTGATCCCCAGGACGAGCAGTGCGGCGAACCCGGGTGCGGGCTGGGACAGGTCGAACCGAACCGTCTTGGCGTCGAGCTGGTGCACCGCGGCGAGCATCCAGAACCGCGACTTGAGCCCGCCCGCCAGGACACCCTGGTAGGTCGCTATGACGTCGGCCGCGCCGAACTTGGCCTTGTCGTGGAAGTAGACGTCGTCGCGCAGCGAGACCGTCCACGAACGTCCGTCCGCGGACGGAACGGGCGGCGCGGCGGCCAGCACGGGCCGGGTCGTGCCGCCGGGCTGGAGTTCGACGAGCCCGTCGTAGATCTTCGCCGCCCCATACGGCGCGTAGCCGTCGAGCGGGTTGAGGGATGCGGGCGCGACGACTGTGGCGATCACCATGGACCGACCTTCACGGTCGCCGGAGGCGCTCGGGGTAGGTTCGGCCGTGCACGCCACCAACAGCCCGACCATGGCGACGGCGGCGGCGCGCGACAGGACCTGCACGGCCTCGACAGTAGGGTGTGGCCTGTGGATCCCGGTAGGTGGGATTCGTGATCCGCGTGGTTCCTGGCCGCGCCGCAGGGGCGGTCGCGTACTGGTTGTCCGTGGCCGTCCCTGCGGTGGGGCCAGGGGCCGCGCGGGCGCGGATAGCGCCTGCCGGGATCCACAGGCCACGCCCCCGTGGCCGCGCCGACGTCAAAGGGAGCACTGTGCGACTCGCGCTCTGCCAGATCTCGGCCTCCGCCGACCCGGCCGCGAACCTCGACCTGATCCGCGTGGGCGTCGCGGAGTCGGAAGGGGCGGCGGTCGTACTGTTCCCCGAGGCCACGATGTGCCGCTTCGGCGTCCCGCTCGGCCCGGTGGCCGAGCCGCTGGACGGCCCGTGGGCCACCGCGGTCCGCGAGATCGCCGACGCCGCGGGCGTCGTGATCGTCGCCGGGATGTTCACCCCGGCCGACGACGGTCGCGTGCGCAACACGCTGCTGGTCACCGGCCGCGGCCACCACACCGGCTACGACAAGATCCACCTGTTCGACGCGTTCGGCTTCAAGGAGTCGAAGACCGTCGCACCCGGCGAACGTCCCGTGGTCTTCACCGTCGACGAGGTCACTCTGGGCGTGGCAACCTGCTACGACGTGCGCTTCCCCGAGCTGTTCCGCAGGCTCGCCGACGACGGTGCGCGGGCCATCCTCGTCGGCGCCAGCTGGGGCGCGGGCGAAGGAAAACGCGAGCAGTGGGAATTGCTGGTCAGGGCGCGGGCGTTGGACTCGACGTCGTGGGTGGTCGCCTGCGGCCAGGCCGACCCTGGCCCGACGACCGACACGGCGCCACTGGGCATTGGGCACAGCCTCGTCGCCGACCCGCAGGGGCGGGTGGCGGGGGCGCTGGGCGCGAAGCCGGAGATCTTGATCGTCGACATCGATCCGGACCTGGCCGACACGACCAGGAAGACCATCCCGGTGCTCGCGAACCGCAGACTGTAGGACTTGGGGGAAGCATGGTCACGATCGGCGCGATAGCCGGAATCGGCCTGGTCGCGTTGGGGATGGTGCTGACACCAGGCCCCAACATGATCTATCTCGTGTCCCGGTCGGTGGCCCAGGGACGGCGTGCGGGCCTGATCTCCCTTACCGGCGTCGGCGTCGGGTTCCTGATCTATCTGGCCGCCGCGACCGCCGGTGTGTCGGCGGTGTTCACCCACGTGCCGGAGCTGTACCTGGCGCTCAAGATCGCGGGTGCGGGCTACCTGCTGTGGCTGGCCTGGCAGGCGATCCGCCCGGGTGGATCGTCGCCGTTCACGCCGCGGGACCTGCCGGTGGACCGGCCGCGGAAGCTGTTCACCATGGGTCTGGTCACGAGCCTGCTGAACCCGAAGATCGCGGTGCTCTATGTGTCGCTCCTGCCCCAGTTCATCGACCCGGCGCTTGGCTCGGTGGCGACGCAGAGCTTCCTGCTCGGCCTGACCCAGATCGCCGTCGCGATCGCGGTCAACGGCACGATCGTGCTGTTCGCGGGCTCGGTCGGCGCGTTCTTCACCCGCAAGCCGAACTGGCTGCGGTTCCAGCGCTACGCGACCGCCGCCGCCCTGACCTGGTTCGCCCTGGCCGTGGTGACGGACAAGTCCAAGCCCCTTCCCGCCTAGCGACGCCGGGCCACGATTCGGGCACCCTTGGCGGGCACGAGCGTGATGTTGCGCGATCGAGCTTGCTCGGGTGGCCCGACGGCCTCGATGTCGTAGCGGACCAAGATCGCCCGCAGCGCCGAAGCGGCCTCCTGCAACGAGAAGCCCGCGCCGAGGCAGCGTCGAACGCCACCGCCGAACGGGATCCACGTCCCGGCCTCCGGCTGGGCGCCGACGAACCGCTCCGGCCGAAACTCCTGCGGCCCGGCGAAGTGCTCGCCGTCGACCTGGACCAGTCCGATCGACGGTGAGACGACCGTGCCCTTGGGGATCAGGTACCCACGCACCACGGTTGGCTCGGTGAGTCGCCGGGCGACGCTGTAGATGACCGGCCGCAGCCGCATGGCCTCCTTGGTCACGGCCTGCAGGTAGTCGTCGTCGCCTTGGTCCGCCGCGGTCTGTGCGGCCCGCAGCACGTCAGGATTCCTGGCCAGTTCGTGCAGCGCCCAGGCCAACGCGGTCGCGGTGGTCTCGTGGCCCGCCAACAGCAGCGTCATCATGTGGTCGCGCAACTCCACCGCGGGCGCGTCCGGGTCGGCGTGCAGCAGCCGGGACAGCACGTCGGTGCGGTCGGCGAGCTCCTGTGTCCGCCGCTCCGCGATCTCCTCGAACAGCAGGGCGTCGGCCGCCGCGAGATTCTCGCCGAGCTGCTTCCACGGGGAGAACCGGTTGAGCCTCGGATAGGTCCAGCCGAGCACCGCGACCGGACCGATGTCGACCACCTTGGTGATCAGCGGCCGCAGCGCCCGCAGCCGGTCGCCGTCGGACATCCCGAACACGACACGCAGGATGATGTCGAGGGTCAGGTCGTTCATCAGCGGGTGGACCGCGAACGGGCGGCCGACCGGCCACGTCTCGGCCGACTTCTCCGCCAACTCGGTCATCATGTCGCCGTAGCCGCGCAGGGCGGCGCCGTTGAAGGCGGGCATCAGCCGCTTGCGGGCGCGCAGGTGGGCATCCTCGTCGAGGATGAGCACGGAGTTCCGCCCCATCACCGGCGCCAGGATCGCGTTGCCCTCGCCCGCGTGGAAGACGCCGGTCGGCCCGGCGAACACCTCGCGGATGTCCTCCGGCCGGGTCACCACGACGACCGTGCGCCCGGCCGCGAGCCGCACGGTGAAGATGTCGCCGAACCGGCGGCGCCAGATCGGCCCGAACCGGGCCCGCGAGCGCATGAAGATGATCGTCTGCACGATCCGCGGCAGCCGCGGGCCGGGTGGCAGCGACTCCTGGACCGTGACGGCCGGGTTCATGGCACCTCCGCGACTGTGACCTGCCTCCCGATTCATACACCCGTATAGATCGGCGCGGCAACTACGCTTCGATGGTGGGACATCGAGAGCAACTCCTCGCGGCGGCCAGGAAGCTGCTGGAGGACAAGGGCTACGCGCACATCACCACCCGGGATCTGGTGGCCGAGTCGAATACGAACCTGGCGTCGATCGGCTACCACTTCGGGTCGAAGGCCGGGCTGCTGAATGAGGCGCTTGGTGTCGTGTTCGAGGAGTGGACCGATCAGCTCGCCGGCGTCGCCTTGGCTGAGCCGGACGCTTCTCCGATCGCTCGTGCGCATCTGACTTGGGCGGCGGTGCTTAGCAATCTGGCTGATAACCGGGTGCTGGTTTTGAGCTTCGCCGAGGCGCTGGCGCAGGCTGAGCGGGATCCGGGTTTGCGGGCACAGTTGGCTGATCTGCAGGATCGGACTCGGACTCGGGTCGCGGCGATTGTGGCGACGTCGTTTGGGCCGGACGTGTCCGCTGATGATCCTCGGTGTCGGGCTGTGGCGAGTTTCGTGCTCGCGGTTTGTGATGGGTTCGCGTTGCAGTGGATGTTGGATCCGGGGCGGACGCCCCAGGCGGAGGATCTGCTTCAGGGTCTCCGGGAACTCCTGGCCCGCTCGGCGCCGATCTAGTACGTCGCACGAGAATGCCTCCGTCCACACAGGACCGGCCGGGCCTCGACAGACGTCGGCCCGACCGGTCCTGGGGTACGTGCTACGCGATCGGTTCGATCCAGATGTTGCGGAACCGGGGGTTCGCGCCCGCGTCACCGTGGTCCTGCAGACGAATCTGACCGGGGGTGGGACCCTCCGCGTCGCCGATGAGGGTCGGGCCGTCGATCGCGACGTCGTTGTGGACGACCACGCCATTCCAGACGACCGTCACCCGGGCGTTGTCGACCTTGACGCCCGCGCTCGTGTACCGGGCGGCGCGGAAAGTGATGTCGTAGGTCTGCCAGGTGTTCGGGCCTGTCGCCAAGTTCTGACTCGGAGCCCGCTTGTTGTAGATCGCGCCCGCCTCGTCCGCGGCGAGGGTGGCGTCGCCATAGGAGTCGAGCACCTGCACCTCGTAGCGATCCTGCAGGTACACGCCGCTGTTGCCGCGCTGCTGGCCGGTGACCTCAGGCGGGTAGGTCGGCTCCAGCCACTCGGCGTGCAGCTTGAAGTCGCCGAAGGACTGCTTGGTGCGGATGTCGCCGCCCAGGGACTCCATGGAGCCGCCCGAGACCGGCCAGTTCGCCGCCCCGCCCGCGCGCAGTTCCCACGCGGCGAGGTTGGCGCCGTCGAACAGCGTGACCCGCTGCGCCGGGGACACCGTGATGTAGTCGAGGTTGATGACCCCGGAGTCACCGCTGTCGTACTTGTAGGCGATGGTGTTGGTGCCCGCTTTGAGAGTGAGGGCTTCGGTCTGGATGGCCCAGTTGTCCCACGTGCCGGTGTCGGCGAGCCGGACCTGCTTGACCTTGGTGCCGTTGACGTACACGCTCACTGTTTTGGTACCCGCCGCCGGGTAGGGGCCGTTGGAGTAGCGCAGCCCGACATTGTGGACCCCAGCCGACGCGGCCTGCACGGTGAAGGTCGTGGTGGCGCCGAGCGCGTAGCGATCGACGAAGCCGGTGCCGGAGTAGCCAAGGTGGTCGGTGTTGATCCCGGCCCCACCGCTGAGCGCCGCGTACTCGGCCTCATGGACCAGCGGCTTGGCGACAGTGAGACTGTCGAGGTTGAACGCCCCGGCGTCGCCCGCGTCGTACTTGTAGGCGATGGTGTTGACGCCCGCGTTGAGGGTCACCGATTCGATCTTGGTCGCCCAGGTGTCCCAGTTCGCGGTCGGTGCCAGCGGGACCTGGCGAATCTTGATCCCGTTGACGTACAGGCTCGCCATCTTGGTGCCGACCGTCGGGTAGCCGCCGTTGGAGTAGCGCAGGTTCACGGTGTGCGTGCCCGCGGTCGCGGCTTGGACAGTGAAGGTGGTGCTCGCTCCCGCGGTCCCATAGCCCGCGACGAATCCAGAGCCCGTGTAGCCGACGTGGTCAGTGTTGACCACGGCGCTTCCGCCGAGCGCGGCGCTCTCGGCCTCGTAGGTCGTGCCGGAGTTGACCGTGTTGTTGAGGGTGTACCAGGCCTCTGTGCTCCACAGCGGCTGCCCGGACGCCGAGCTGAACGGCTGCGGTGACCGCACGTACACCACGCGACCCGGCGTGAGGCCCGCGAACTTGACCGTGACCTTCTTGGCGTCGGCGGACAGCGTCGCCGACGTGACGGTGAGCTGTTCCTCATCGATCTTGGGACCGCCGTACGCGACGGTCGGCACGTACCGCCACTGACTGGCCTTGTACTTGGCGGCCAGGTTGGTCGCGGTCGCGGCCGACAGCGGCTGGGTGTACTCGAACTCGAACCCGCCGTCGACAGCGCGCATGGCGAGGATGTCGAAGGTGCTCGTCGCGTTCGGGGTCAGCTTCTGCAGGCCGTACCGCAGCTTGCCCGGCTGGCCCCAGTTGCCGCCGTGGCCGATACCGCCGGTGTAGATGGCGCCGTCCGGGCCGAGGCTGATCCGGTTGATTCCGGACTCGAGTCCCTGGGTGAGACGGAAGACCGCGCCCTGGTATTCGCCGTTGACCTTCTCCAGGTACGCGCGTTGGATACCGCCATAGGTCACGTCACCGAAGAGCATCTGACCGGCGTAGGTGCCTTGCGTCAGGTACAGCGGGGTGCTCGGCGAGTTGGCGATCTCGTTCTGCGGCAGCCACAGCACCGGCTGAGTCACCGGCTTGGTGTCGAAGATGCCTTGCGGGTTGATGAAGTGGTTGAAGAACCGGTCCTGCTTGATGTGCAGCAGCTTGGACGATGGCAGCCAGGCGCCCTGGTTGTCCGTGACGAAGATGTCGCCCTCAGGCCCCCACGCGATGCCATTGGGGGTGCGCAGACCACCTGCGATGTGCTTGATCGCACCGGTGTCCTTGTTGACCTCGATGGTCGTGCCGCGCTGGTTGTTGGGCTGGGGGTTCACGCTGCTGCCGTCGCTGCCGTCGATGGCGACGGCCAGGTTCAGGTAGAACTTCCCGTCCTTGTAGAGCAGGCCGAACGCGAACTCGTGGTAGTTGGTACCCAACGGAAAGTTCGCCACCGTGCGGTAGGTGTCGGTCACCTCGTCGCCGTTGGTGTCGGTGAGCTCGACGAGCCGGTGCTTCTCCGAGAGGTAGAGCTTGCCGTCGACGTACTTGATGCCCATCGGCTCACGCAGGCCGCTAGCGACCTTCTTGGTCGTCACCTGGCTCGGCGACGTGGCGCCGGTGACGTTGCCGAGCAGGTAGACCTCACCAAGGCTCTGCTGCGAACCACCCCAGGTCGCGATGGCGAGCCTGCCGTCCGGCAGCCAGTCCATCGCGCTCACCTGCGGCTCGAACCCGGTCGGCCGCAGGTTGGTCAGGGTGTAGCTCGGGTGGACCGAGGTCAGCGGCAGTCCGTCGCCGGGGGTGTCGGTGACGCCCTCGCACTCCTTGCGGCCGGGGGCGGTCACCCGGGTGACGTTCGCTTCGGTGCTCAGGGCCGAGTTGGGAACCAGGACGAACTGGGTCGAGCCCGGGGTCCGCCACTCCAGCCGCAGCCGCTGGTTGTAGAGGTGGTCGAAGTGATCGATCCGCAGCGTGTGGTACCCGGCGTTCAAGGTGAGCGAGCCGTCGACGCTGGTCACTCCGTGGCGGCCATCGTTGGTGATCACCACGGTGCTGTCGATGGTCAGCTTGGAGCCGTCGTCGCTGGAGAGCCGGAAGGTGTAGCTGCCCGTGGTGGCGATGTTGAGGTTCGCCCTGACCTCGGTGACGAACTTGTCCACCAAGCCGAACTCGGCGTCGGTGGTGAAGTCGATCGCGGGCATCAGCTTGTCGACGTTGGGAGTCTGCCCCGACTTGAGCGTGCACAACTTGTTCAGCTCGACCTGCACGTCATAGGTGCGCAAAGTGACGCCTGGCTCCTGGGCGGGCAGTTGGGCCTGCGCCTGGGCGGACGACAGCAGGGTCGCGACGGCCGCGCCGATCAGCATGACCGGCACGGCTGACGACCGGGGGCGCAGTCGGCGCGCGGTTGGTATGGGCATCGTCGCTGATCCCTACTGTCGCAGTTAGTTTGTTTATTCAACAGACTAATGTCCTACAATAGGCACCCCGACACAGCGAATCAAGAGTCGATCAGTACTGATGGGAAGTTTGTCCATCGACTAAATAGACGTCGAAGCGGCCTACGCGACCCGTCGGACCGCGCCCGACCGCAGCACGAGCACCAGGATCCCCAGCGAGACCACCCCGAAGAACACGGCCGCCCCCAACAAGAACGGCGTCAAGGGCGCCTCAGCTGGATCAGGGGCGATCACGAACACCGCGAAGACCATGTACACCGCGCTGATGGCCGAAGACAGCAACGCTCCGAGGACCAGTGGGGTTCGTCCTCGGTCGAACAGCAGTCGGGCCGCCCCGATGATCAGCATCGCGGCGGCGGCGACCTCTGCCACCAGGAGTAGCAGCATCGGGTGCCAAGGTTGGGCGAGCAGCGCGGAGCCCGGGAAGACGGGCACGGCGATCAGCGTCATACCGGCCTCGATCACCGCCAGCGCGGCGGCGGCTTTGACCACGCCCGGGCGAAGATCCAGCTGGCTGTCGTCGCGCAGCAAGGAAAGCACTGGCACTCCCAAACTGTCGGCGGATTCCCCCTACCCATCGTCCGAGGTGGGCTGAGCGTGACTAGTCCGCCTCCCCGAAATTTCAACGGTAGGCAAGATCGCTCGACCAGTCGCGAAGTGCGGTCACCGTGGTCGGCCGCCGTCACGTTCCCCTTAGGTGCGGTCTAGTGCGTTGACCACGAACGTTCGCCGGGTATCGGCCTGTCCACGGCGTGGCTGGCAAGGCGGAGGGAAGACCGTAGTACCGGGTTGTACTTGGGCTTTCCGACAACGCAGCCAGGCGCGTCGTGGGCGGGTCGAGACCCGGTGAAGGTTCGTGGTCA
>DATLIA010000078.1:0-24305 GCA_035540215.1 Actinokineospora sp.
CGCTGGGCGAAGGCGCGGACCAGTCCGCGACCGGCGGCTCGACCGACGCCGCGGGCAACACCGGCAGCGCGGGCGTGTCCGGCATCAACGTCGACAAGACGCCGCCGACGCTGACCGGCGCACCGAGTACGACCGGCTGGAGCAGCGGCGACGTCACGGTCACCTGGACCTGCACCGACAGCGCCTCCGGTGTCCTCGCCGCGCCCGAGCCAAGCACGGTGGGCGGCGAAGGGGCGGACCTCTCGGCGTCGACCACCTGCACCGACAAGGCGGGCAACACCGCCGTGGCCACCGTGTCCGGTATCGGCATCGACCGGGCGGCCCCCAACTCAGCGGCTTCGGTGACGGCCCCGTTCGACGGCGGCTGGCACGCCGACACCGCCGAGGTCACCCTCACCGCCGCGGACGCCCTGTCCGGCGTCGCCGCGACCTACTACCGGGTCGACGGCGGCTCGTCGCAGCTCTACAGCGGCCCGTTCGCCTTCACCTCGGCGGGAAAGCACCTCATCGACTTCTGGAGCGTCGACACCGCGGGCAACCTCGAGGACGTCGCGGGCAACAGCCTGGCGGTGTGGATCGACAACGCGGTGCCGACGATCTCGGGCAGCCGCACGCCCGCCAATGCGCACGGCTGGAACAACAGCCCCGTCACCGTCTCCTTCGCGTGTGCCGACACCCAGTCCGGCGTCGCGGGTTGCACCGACGCGGTCGAGCTCAGCGGTGAAGGCGCGGACCAGTCGGTCGGCGGCAACGCGGTCGACGGGGTCGGCAAGACCGCGTCCACCACGGTCGGCGGCATCGGCATCGACCTCACCGCCCCCACCCTCGCCCCCACGTCGACTGACGGCTGGCACAACCAGGACGTCACCGTCGGCTGGACCGCGGCCGACGGGCTGTCGGGCATCGACCCGGCCACCCAGCCCGCGGACAGCGTCATCACCGGCGAAGGCCGCAACCTCGGCGCGGGCCCGGTGACGGTGAAGGACAAGGCAGGCAACGAGAGCGCACCCGCGTCGGTGACCGGAGTGACGATCGACCGCACCGGACCCACCATCACCGGCGGACCGATCACCGCGCCGAACGCCGCGGGCTGGTACCGCGACGAGGTCGTCATCGACTTCGCGTGCACCGACCCGGCACTGGCCGACGGCACCGCGGGCTCGGGCGTGGCCACCTGCCCGACGAGCAAGGTGCTCAAGACCGACGCCGCGAACCAGTCGGTGACCAGCGATCCGAGCACCGACGTCGCGGGCAACTCCACCGCGGGCAAGACGGTCGCCGGGATCAACATCGACGGCACCGCGCCCGCCACCATGAGCAACAACCAGTGCACGAAGACGAGCGGCTGGTGCACCGGCCCGACCGCGAACGTCGTGCTCACCGCGGCCGACGCGCTGTCCGGGGTCAAGGAGATCCACTACCGGGTCGACGGTGGCGCCGAGCAGGTCGCCGCGGGCGCGAGCAAGACCGTGTCGGTTCCGCTCGACGGCAGCGGAGCGGGCACCGTGGCCTACTGGGCCGTGGACAACGCGGGCAACGCCGAGACCACCAACGCGGTGGCGCTGAAGTGGGACAACATCGCCCCGGCGGTGACCCACACGGTCAGCCCGGCACCCAACGCCGACGACTGGAACAACAGCGACACCACCGTGCACTTCACTGCCAAGGACGACGACGCGGGTTCAGGCCTCGACGCGGGCTCGGTCAGCCCGGACGTCGTGGTCAGCGCCGACACGGCGGGCCAGGTCGTCACCGGCTCGGCGCGCGACACCGCGGGCAACATCGGTACCGACTCGGTGACGGTCAAGCTCGACAAGACCAAGCCGGTCATCAACGCCACGATCGCGGGCGGTATGAAGCCGTGGTTCACCACACCGGTCGTCGTCCACTTCACCTGCTCCGACGCGGGCTCCGGCATCCCCGCCACCGCCTGCCCGGACGACGTGACCCTCGGCGACGGTGCGAACCAGTCGGTGGCGCGCACGGTCACCGACCGCGCGGGCAACTCCGCCACGGCGACGCTGAGCGGCATCAACGTCGACCAGGAAGCGCCGGTGATCGTCTCCACCAGCGTCGCCGACGGCGCCGTCTACAACGCTCCGCCGACCGCGACCTGCACCGCGACCGACGCGGTGTCCGGTGTGGACAGCTGCACCGTCCAGGTCACCGCCCTGCCCGACGCGGGCGCCTACGCCTTCACCGCCACGGCGACGGACAACGCGGGCAACACCACCACCCGCACCGGGCAGTTCCGGGTCCACCTCTACAAGTTCGGCGGCTTCCTGCAGCCGATCAACGACCCGACGATCATGCCGGGCTCGGCGACCAGCGTGTTCAAGACCGGCAGCACGGTCCCGGTGAAGTTCCAGCTGCGCACCGCGAGCGGCGCCCTCATGCAGGCGCGTACCGCTCCGCAGTGGCTCACGCCGGTCAAGGGCAGCCTGACCACGGCCCCGGTCAACGAGGTCGCAGCGGCCGACACGGCCACCACCGACGGCACGTTCCGCTGGGACGCCACCGCACAGCAGTACATCTACAACTGGCAGACGAAGGGACTCGCGGCCAACTACACCTACCGGATCAGCGTCCGGCTCGACGACGGCCAGGTGCTCTCGGTCGTGGTCGGCCTGAAGTAGGCCGGTCACTTCGTGGTCACGTGGTCGGACGACATGTGGTCATCTGGCCAGGCGCCCGGATGGGCGCCTGGCCAGATGGTCACCAGTGAACGTGTCGGCGACCGGCCCTGTTCGAGCGACGCGATCTGTAGGCAGCGGATAGCGCGTTTTGGCGGGTAGCGACTGCGCGTTCTGCCTGTGTCGTGTCACTAGCCCAGCCTGAAGCCGTGTGGGGCCGCCGCATGCGGCGGCCCCACAGCACGCCAACATCCACCAACCGCGCTCGCGCCATTCCGCGAGGTGGGGGCGTTCGGCGCCGATGGTGGAGTCGTCGCCGTGGCCGGGGTAGAAGTGGGTGTCGTCGGGGAGGACGTCGAAGAGTCGGAACTCGACGTCGTTGACCAGGGACTTGAAGTCCTTTGGGCTGTTGGTCTTGCCCACTCCGCCCGGGAACACGCAGTAGCCGGTGAACCGGTGCTCGCAGACGGTTGCTCGTGACAGGGGTCGGAAGGCGATCAGCCGTCCCTGCTTCGGTCTTCATCCGTCCACGACTGCGCGGATCGCGGAGTGCAGCACCAACTTGGTTGCGATGTTCGCAACTCGATGGCAGAATGAGTTGCGAATGGGGAGGTGGCGCATGACTGAAGGTCTGACGGGGCCAGAGGCTTTAGGACTGGGTGAGACTCCTGCGGAGTCGGCCGCTGCGGAGTCGAGGGCTGCGGAGGTTGGAGCAAGGGTCGCGGATGCACGTCGTCAGGCTGGGCTGACGGGCACTGAACTCGGTGCCGCCGTAGGGCTTCGGAAGGATCAGATTTCGAAAATCGAGTCGGGGAAGCGTCGGCTGGACGTTGCTGAGCTCCCCGGTATCGCGGCGGCCCTTGGTGTATCCGTTCGTCATTTGGTGGGTCAGCCCGAGCGGCCCGGTTTGGCAATGGCGGCGCGACTCGCGGTCGGTGTCGGACCCGAGGCAACTCGTGCGGCTCGTCGGCGGGCGCGGCAACTGCTTGAACTCGACGATCTGCTCGGGCAGGTGGCGAACATGCCACCCGCGCGTCCAAGCAGTGCTGGGGCTGCGGTGTTGGAATTGGCAAGGGCCAATTTCTCGATCCGACCTGGAGTGAAGGCTGCCGCTCAGGGGCAAGGATTGCAACTGGCGGAGGTCACCCGCCGCAAGTTGGATTTGGGAAGCGATGCGCTGGGGGACCTAGCGGCGCTCTTTGAGCAGCACTTCGCTGTTGATGTGGCGCTGTCCCCGTTGGGTACAGACGCAGACGGGCTGTGTGTTCACAGCGGACAAGCTGCTCTTATTTTGGCTAGCAGCGACTTTCCGGATGGGCATCTCCGATTCACTTTGGCGCACGAGTTGGCGCACCACCTTCTCGGTGACCCACGTGAGGTCATCGAAGAGGTCGAGCATGACATGTTCGCCGACAACGTCGCAGAATGGCGAGCGAATGCCTTCGCCGGGCATCTCCTTATGCCTGAGCGTGGTATACGTTCGGTGCTTGAGTGGCTTGGGGAACGTTCGGGGGCAATCAGTGAAAGATCAATTGTTGCGCTAATGGAGCACTTCGGCGTTTCGATGGCTGCCCTGGTCTATCAGCTCAATGTCATTGGTGTTGTTGACTATGAGACAGGGAGACGCCTTCGGGACCAGAATCGGGTGCGTTCGCTAGTTGCTCGGCATCGTGACGTGGCACCGAACGAAGCGGCTACCGTTGTTCGGAGGGTGCGTCGGGCGCCGGAACGGCTGACCAGGCATGCGCTGGCCGCGGTTCGCTCGCAGCGTCTGGGGCTTTCAGTGGTGGCAGCGCTCCTCGAGTGTGACGATGACGGGCAACTGTGGGAGTCGGTAATGGGTGACACTGTGGCGCCTCCTGATACCGGAGATGACGTCATACTGTGAGCGAAAAACCTACGCCAGATCCCGTGTCGGGGCGACCGCAAGGCGTTGGGCAGGTGTGGTTTCCCGACACGAGTGCCCTGGTCACTCTTGGTGTACATCATCCGTTGCAGAAGGCAATCGAAGCTACCCTTTCTGCGCACCGCCGTGTTCTGGTAAAAGCTGTTGCTGAAGAACTTAGAGGACTGGCGTCAACAACTCCACCGGAAGCAGTATGGGCCCGTGTTGCCCTTGGTCAGCTCGAATGGCTTGGCAAAACCGGTTTCTCTTGACGACCCGATCGGTACTGATTTGGCTCTGGAGATCCAAGAAGAACTGGCGGCCGGTCGTGGACTCAGGCATGCGACCGAGCACTTCGGGGAATCGGCTATTATTGCCTTGGCGAGCCGCGCCAAGACCTTGCAACCCCTGATGCTGAGCGATGACTACGATGCGCGTATTGCTGCCAATGCTCGCGGTATTCGATCGTTTAGTGTTCACCGGATGCTGCACTTGATGATCCGCCAGGGAAAAGTTTTGGAGAAGGAAGCTGCCGCGTTTGCAGATGCACTATTTGCCGCTGGACGGTCGCTTGATTACACCGGCGCCGAGCTTACGTCAGGAAGACTTGGACGAGTCGGTCGACCGTAGTGCGGGTCCGCTATTCGCGGACCAATCGGACGCTCGAGGGGTGGAACCATGTGTCGTCGGGCAGCTCGCCGAAGTCGCGCGCTTCCACGTCGTCCGTCAGGCTGGTGAAGTCCGCTGGATCTGTTGTTCGTCGAGGACCGCCAGGGAACAGCGATGCGCGTTGGCAACTGCGACCCGCTGAGAAGTCCATGGACGGTCGTGGCAATGCGTATCTACCCGTGGTGAGACTTCCAACCTTGATCCCAGTCGGCGCCGGGTCGCGGCACCTCGTGAGGCACTCGTGGGCGGGTGACCGGCACGACAGTCAGCAGGTCCTGAAGCCCCCTGAAGTCATCTGGATTGGTAGTGAACAGGGGGAGACAGACGCTCGGCGATCGCAGTAGCGGCGATCATGAGGTCGACCATCCTGCGCCGCGGCCTACGCCCTCCGGCGATCACCGCTGCGGACACCCGTCCGTAGATCCTTGCTGCTTCGACGTCGAAGAGGGCAGGGTCGAACTCGCTCTCGGCGCGTTGCAGGACATCGAGTCGACGGGCACGTTCCACATGTTCGTCATGGGCCCCTGATCCTCATTCCGGCGGACTTCGTGAGGCCCTGCCGAGAGCTCAGCCAGAGTGATCGTGCTGATGGCCATTTCATCCGGCAATTCAGCGGGGCCGGTCCAGCGGCGCAACATCAGAATGTTGGTGTCGAGCAGACCTCGCGCGTGCGAGCCACTGGCCATAAGGGTTTCGAGGCTCCTGGTCGAGCGCGGCTTCTTGATCGGCGCGGAACGCGTCGATGTCAACCTGGGCCGCGTTGCGTGACATGGCGACGAACTCGGCTCGTGCGACGAGACTTCGACGTCGACGCAGCGGGATCAGCTCACCGATCTCGTGGCCGTCACCAGTGACAGTGAACGACCGCCCACTTTCGACAGCGTCCATGATCTCTTTCGACCTGTTGCGAAGGTCTCGTTGTGTGACCTCAGGTTGCGCTGCCATGACCAGTATCCAACCCTTGGTGGCACGCTGTTCCACATGGTGCCGCAGTGTGGCCGCCGTCAGGCGGCCCACTGCGGCAACTTGGTCGCGTTCACAAGATCGACAGTCATATGGACGCTGACTTCGTGGTCACCTGGTCGGGCGGTACGTGGTCACCTGGACGGCCAGTTGTGGTCGTGTGGCTTGCGTGGTTACCAGCCGCGCTCTCGCCATTCGCCCAGCTTCGGGCGCTCGTCGCCGATGGTGGAGTCGTCGCCGTGGCCGGGGTAGAAGTGGGTGTCGTCGGGGAGGGTGTCGAAGATGCGGAACTCGACGTCGTTGACCAGGGACTGGAAGTCTTCTGGGCTGTTGGTCTTGCCCACTCCGCCCGGGAACAGTGAGTCGCCGGTGAAGAGGTGGGCGGGGCCGGACGGGTCGCGGTAGAGCAGGGCGATCGAACCCGGGGTGTGGCCGCGCAGGTGGATGACCTCCAACTCCACGTCGCCCACCGAGACCACGTCTCCCTGTCCGACCAGCCGGTCCGGCGGCACCGGCAGCACCGAGGCGTCCAGTTCGTGGGCGATCGTGTTCGCGCCGAAGGCTCCGGCGGTGGCGCCGAGGGCCTGCCAGTGGTCGCCGTGTTGGTGGGTGGTGACGATGGTCTTCAGGGTGGGGCGGTCCTGGCCGTACCCGATCACGTCCGACAGGCGCTGCGGGTCCGCGGCGGCGTCGATGAGGAGGGCTTCCATGGTGGCGCGGCAGGTCAGCAGGTACGCGTTGTTGTCGTAGGGGCCGACGGACACCTTGGTGATCGTCAGCGCGGGGAGGGAGCGGCGGGCGGCGGGGCCGCCTGGCTCGACATGGCCGGTGTAGTCGTCGACGAGGTCCACGGTCGCCGACGGTAGTCTGCCTGCCACCGCGGGCTCCACCCAGATCGGCGGGGTGGGCGCGCGGGTACTACCCTGTTATCTGAGCGTTACCTGAAACTGGACCCTGTCGCCGATCACCTGTGAGCTCGTGCCGAATACACAGACAGTGAAGCGGTCCCCGCGCAAAGTGAGCTGGGACCTCATCCGAGTGCTGGCCGTCTACTCGGTGGTCGTGCAGCACGTCACCCACCAGTCGCCGATCAACCATCCTGAGCTGGGGCCTTATCCGTTTGTGCTGACGCTGCAGTTCGGCGCCAGCACGTTGATGGTGATCTCGGCCTACTTCACCTGTGTCACCGTCCGTCGCGGCGACACCGGGTGGTGGCTGCGCAACCGGCTGGCCCGGCTGCTGCCTCCCTATGTCCTTGCCGTCGTCGTCACCTACCTGGTCTCGCGGGCCGTCTCGCCCGCGTTCGGGTGGTATGTGCCCGACGTCACCGACCTGGTGTCGAACCTGCTGCTCATCCAGGGTTGGTCGCCGGAGTTCCACTGGATCGACGCCTCATACTGGACGTTCCCCTTGCAGGTCATGGCGTTCGTCGCCGCGGCCCTGCTCTGGCCGACGCGGTGGCGGCACGGCAGGGCGATGACGGTCATCCTGTGGACGCTGGTCGTGCTGCCCCTGGTGATCCGGTTCGCGTTCCGCCACGACGACGCGGCGCAGTGGATCAAGTCGGTGTTCGACGGGCTCGCGTTGCACCGGGTCGCGCTTTTCGGTGTGGGCGTGGCGATCTGGCTGTGGACGAACGACCGCATGTCGGCCAGGCACCTCGGCTGCTACGTGACCGCCGCGCTGCTCGCCCAGGACGCGCACTCCTACTTCGTGGACACCTGGTCGACCATCGCCTTCGGGGTGATCGTCGTCGGGATCATCGCCGCAGCCGGCGGGCCGGACTGGGACATCCCGGGCATCCGGCAGCTCGCCCGGCCGATCCGGTGGCTCGGCGGCATCTCCTTCGGTGTCTACCTGGTCCACCAGGAGCTGGGCTTCGTGCTCGCCCGCTACCTCCTCGACGCCGGTGTCGGGCCGTGGGGCCGCCTGGCGGCCTGCGTGACGATGGCGATCCTGCTCGGCTGGGCGATGACGAAGCTGGTCGAGCAGCCCGCCCACCGCCTGCTGACCGGCGACGTCTGGCACCGCGCCCGCGTCGCCGCGGGCGCGGTGGTGGCCGCCGTGCGTGACCTGCCGCAGGTGCCTCAGCCCCAGGCGGCGAGCTCCGGTGGCGTCCCGTCGAGTTCGGCGTCGCCGCGTCCGGTGAGCCACGACAGCGCGGCCGCCGCCGACCCGCTCAGGTCGGTGCCGCCGTCCTGGGTGCCGATGGCGAACTCCCAGCTGCGCTGACGGCCGTCCGGCAGATCGACCCGCAGCCGCACCGGCGCGCCGCCCGTGCGGCTCAGGACCGGGTGGGTGGCGCGGTCGAGCATCAGGTCGAGGTGTTCGGCGGGCACCGCGTCGAACCCGACGCCCGCGTCGAGGTCGACCAGGTGCGTCCACACCTCGAAGAGCCTGCGCTCGGGAATCTCGACGGCGGGGATGGGCTCGCCATGCGGGTGCTGGACGGCGACCGCCCAGTCGGCCTCCGTGAGCCTGCCCGCCTCGACCTGGAACCGGGCCGACGCCGCGATCAGGTCCTCGCGCTGGACCTGGCCGAGCCGCGTCGCGCCCGCGTTGATCGCCGCGTCGCGGTCGGCCCGGCTCGGGTAGGCCGCGTGCTCGATGCCGGTTCTGGCCCAGGTGAGCAGGTTGACGAGCGCGTCGGCGTTGCGGGCCAGGTGGGTGACCACGTGTCCCCGTGTCCACCCCGGCAGCAGGCTTGGCCTGGCGAAGTCGGCCTCGCCGAATCTGTCCACCACGGCGGTCAGGACGGCGGTCGCCGACTCGACCGCGGCCAGCGTGCCGTTGGTGGTGTGCGAGGACGTGTTCAACCCACTCATGCGGACCCCGTAGCTGAGTTTGATGGTGAACGGAGCAAAGTTGCTCTCGCCATCCAGAGTAGGGGAGTGTTGTTACTCGCGGGTACCGCTTCGCGGGTGCATGACGAACCCGGGTCCGCGAGAATTGTCGGTGCCCCGTGCGAGCATGGGGGTCGGCCATTCATGGCCAGCCACTCACACAGTTCTGATCGACACAGCTGATCGTCGTTCATGGGTAAGACCCGTGCCCGGTCGGCTCACGTGCACTACCGAAGGGGATCTCAGTGGCCGACCGCCTCGTCGTTCGCGGCGCCCGGGAGCACAACCTGCGCGGCGTCGACCTCGACCTGCCCCGCGACAGCATGATCGTGTTCACCGGTCTGTCCGGCTCGGGCAAGTCCAGCCTGGCGTTCGACACGATCTTCGCCGAGGGCCAGCGCCGCTACGTCGAGTCGCTGTCGGCCTACGCGCGGCAGTTCCTCGGCCAGATGGACAAGCCGGACGTCGACTTCATCGAGGGGCTCTCGCCCGCGGTGTCGATCGACCAGAAGTCGACCAGCCGCAACCCGCGCTCGACCGTCGGCACCATCACCGAGGTCTACGACTACCTGCGTCTGCTCTACGCGCGCGCGGGCAAGCCGCACTGCCCGACCTGCGGCGAGGCGATCAGCAAGCAGACCCCGCAGCAGATCGTCGACCAGGTGCTGGCCATGGAGTCCGGCCTGAAGTTCCAGGTGCTGGCCCCGGTGATCCGCGGCCGCAAGGGCGAGTACCTCGACCTGTTCTCCCAGCTGCAGACGCAGGGCTACTCGCGCGCGCTGGTCGACGGCGTCGTCCACAGCCTGGCCGACCCGCCGAAGCTCAAGAAGCAGGAGAAGCACGACATCGCGGTCATCGTCGACCGGCTCGCGGTGAAGGCCACGTCCAAGCAGCGGCTGACCGACTCGGTGGAGACCGCGCTGCGCTTGGCCGACGGTGTGGTCGAGCTGGAGTTCGTCGACCTGCCCGAGAACGACCCCGCCCGCTTCCGCGGCTTCTCCGAGCACCTGGCCTGCCCCAACGGCCACCCGCTCGGCGTCGAGGACCTGGAGCCGCGCTCGTTCTCCTTCAACTCGCCGTACGGCGCGTGCCCGGTGTGTACAGGCATCGGCGTCAAGAAGGAGGTCGACCCGGAGCTGGTCGTCCCCGACGACGAGCTGTCCCTCGGCGACGGCGCCATCGCGCCGTGGGCCGGTGGTCAGACCGCCGAGTACTTCGTCCGGCTGCTCTCGGCGCTGGGCGAGTCGATCGGGTTCCGGATGGACACCCCGTGGCGGCGGCTGCCCGCCAAGGCGCAGAAAGCCGTCCTGCACGGCGTGCCCGACCAGGTGCACGTGAAGTACCAGAACCGCTACGGCCGCGAGCGTTCCTACTACGCCGCCTACGAAGGCGTGATCCCGTTCCTCGAACGGCGCCAGGAGCAGACCGACTCCGAGTACATGCGGGAGAAGTACGAGGGCTACATGCGGGAGGTCCCGTGCCCCGCGTGCCAGGGTTCCCGCCTCAAGCCCGAGATCCTGGCCGTCACCCTCGCGCACAAGGACCAGGGCGACCGCTCCATCGCCGACGTGTCCGCGATGTCGATCGGCGAGTGCTCCGCCTTCCTCGACGGCCTCACCCTTGGCAAGCGCGAGACGATGATCGCGGGCGCGGTGCTCAAGGAGATCCAGGCCCGCCTGCGGTTCCTGCTCGACGTCGGCCTCGACTACCTCTCGCTCGACCGCGCGTCCGGCACGCTGTCCGGTGGTGAGGCGCAGCGCATCCGGCTCGCCACGCAGATCGGCTCCGGCCTCGTGGGTGTCCTCTATGTCCTCGACGAGCCGTCGATCGGCCTGCACCAGCGCGACAACCACCGGCTCATCGAGACCCTGACCAGGCTGCGCGACCTCGGCAACACGCTGATCGTCGTCGAGCACGACGAGGACACCATCCGCCAGTCCGACTGGGTGGTCGACATCGGGCCAGGCGCGGGCGAGCACGGCGGACAGGTCGTGCACAGCGGCACGTTCAAGGACCTGCTGAAGAACAAGCAGTCCCTCACCGGCGCCTACCTCGCGGGCCGTAGCAGCATCCCGATGCCGATGGTGCGGCGCGCGGTCGACAAGAAGCGCCAGCTGACGATCGTCGGCGCGCGCGAACACAACCTGCGCGGCATCGATGTGTCCTTCCCGCTGGGCTGCCTGGTCGCGGTCACCGGCGTGTCCGGCTCAGGCAAGTCGACGCTGGTCAACGACATCCTCGCGACCGTCCTGGCGAACAAGCTCAACGGCGCGCGCCAGGTGCCGGGCAGGCACACGCGGGTGCGCGGGCTGGACATGGTCGACAAACTCGTCCAGGTCGACCAGTCGCCCATCGGCCGCACCCCGCGCTCCAACGCCGCGACCTACACCGGCGTGTTCGACCACATGCGCAAGCTGTTCGCCTCGACCACCGAGGCCAAGGTCCGCGGCTACCAGCCGGGCCGGTTCTCCTTCAACGTCAAGGGCGGCCGCTGCGAGGCCTGCGCGGGCGACGGCACGATCAAGATCGAGATGAACTTCCTGCCCGACGTCTACGTGCCGTGTGAGGTCTGCAAGGGCGCGCGCTACAACCGGGAGACGCTGGAAGTCCACTACAAGGGCAAGACGATCGCCGAGATCCTCGACATGCCCATCGAGGAAGCGGCCACGTTCTTCGAGCCGATCAAGGCCATCCACCGGCACCTGGCCACCCTGGTCGACGTCGGCCTCGGCTACGTCCGGCTCGGCCAGCCCGCGCCGACGCTGTCCGGCGGTGAGGCCCAACGGGTGAAGCTGGCCAGCGAACTGCAGAAGCGCTCGACCGGCCGTACCGTCTACATCCTCGACGAGCCGACCACCGGTCTGCACTTCGAGGACATCCGCAAGCTGCTCGGCGTGATCAACGGCCTGGTGGACAAGGGCAACTCGGTGATCGTGATCGAACACAACCTGGATGTGATCAAGACGTCGGACTGGATCGTCGACATGGGACCGGAGGGTGGATCGGGCGGCGGCCTGGTCGTCGCGCAGGGCACACCGGAGGACGTGGTGAAGGTCGAGGGCAGCTACACCGGGGAGTTCCTCGCACACGTGATGTGACCTGCCATTATTCGGGTGTTGAATGTATCCCTCTAGTGGTTGCCGACTCCTTCCTCATGACCGAGGTAGGCGATCAGGGAGGCACCATGCCGGACACCAGGGATCTCGAAGCCAGAGTGATCAAGCTCCAGCGCAACACCGCGGCGCTGCTGTCGTTGTTGGGTGGTGACGACGACGACCGCCTGCGCTTCTGGGAGATCCTCAAGGGGATCACGACCCCCGCCGAGTACAAGCTCGTCTCGCACAGCCTCGACGTGATGCAGGCGCAGGTGGACCAGGTCGAGCTGGCGGCCCGCTCGATCGAGACCGCGGCCAAGGAGATGGGGCGGGTGCGTGCGGGCTGAGCAGGCCATTCAGGCGGACCGGACGCCGAACCGGCCGGACCCACTGCTGTCACTGACCACGCGCGTCGCGCGCGAGTTCGGTGAGGGTGTGGTGGTGTACGCCGGTTCCGGGCGTCCGGTGCCGCCCAAGGCCCGGCTCGCGGTGTTCATCGCCGAAGGCGACCCCTCGGTGACCAAGTTCGGGCGGTGGGCGCGGTCCGCGCGGCTGCCCGCCGTCGCCGTGCTGCTCGACGGCGAACGCGCCATGGTCGGTCCACTCTCGACCCCCGGCGACCCCGGGTGTGCCGACTGCACGCGAAACCGGCGGCTCGCGGCCGCCGCGGCGTCGCTGGGCACGGTCACCCCGCGCGTGTCGCACACCGCGACCCCGTACTCCCGGCCACTGCCCGGTCTCGCCGCCGCGATCAAGGGCGCCCGCGCGGTCGACCCCGAGGAGACCCAGGTCGTCCGCGACGACGATCCCGATCGGACGACAGCGGTCCCGCCGCGTCGCGTGCGGGCCGAGGACGACGACGTCGAACGCACGACCGTGGTCAAGGCGGAAGTCATCACCGAGGACCCGGAGCGCACCGACGTGGTGTCCGATCCGGACCAGACGACGAGGGTCGCCGCCGAGGACGTCGAGCGCACCGGCAGCCAGGGCACGGTCGCGGGCTACCTCGACGTCGGCGACCCCCAACTCGACAAGATCATCGAACTGCTCCAGGACGGCGGCAGGGAACTGGTCGACCACCTCGCCGAGGTGGTCGACGGCGAGGTGCTGTGGCACCGGGTGATCCCGTTGCCCGAATGCGACGTCTGCGGCGGCGCCGACGGGCTGGGCACCGCGAGCCTGCCGACCGGCGACGACCCCGCCGTGCTGCTGGAGTCGCTGGCGGGCTGGGTCGACCCACTGACCGGCGTGATCCCGTGGATCTCGCTCAAGCAGCCGCTGGGCACCGGGCCGGACCTGCCGTTCGTGGCGACCGCCGCGCCGCCGCACCGGCTCGACGCCGACGGTGTCCCGCGCGCGCTGCCCATCGGCTGGGGCAAGGGCGCGACCCGCTGCGGCGCCATCGTCTCGGCGGTGGGGGAGGCGATCGAGCGGTACGCGCCGTCGCTGCCCGACGGCGACCGGATCGTCTGGGCCCGCCCCGCCGACCTCGACGGTGAGGTGCTCGACCCGCGCGAGTTCCCGCTCTACGAACAAGAGACCTACGCGCGCGCGGGCTTCGAGTTCGCCGCGTTCGACCGTCGCGTCGACCACCCGTGGGTGCGCGGCACGTGGCTGGGCACCGAGAAGTCGGTGTGGGTCCCGGCCGTCTTCACCTACCTGGCGATGACGCTGCTGCCCGAGCACCTGATCAGTCAGGGCACGTCCAACGGCCTGGCCGCGGGCACCGACGCCGAGTCCGCCACCGCCCGCGCCGTCCTGGAACTGGTCGAGCGGGACGCGATGATGGCCGCCTGGATGACCGGCGCGAAGGGCCGCTACGTCGACCTGGACGAGACCCTCGACGTAGACCTGCGCGCCATCGTGGACGCGTTGCGCGCCCAGGGGCCCGGCGTAGAGGTCTATCTGGTGCCGACGAGCATGTATGGGGTCACCGCGGTCGCGCTGTCGCTGGGCGACGGCCGCCGCTGGCCCGGAGTCACACTCGGCCTCGGCGCCGACCGGTCCCCGCGCGCCGCCATCCGTGCCGCCTTGCTGGAACTGGCCCAGACCGCGCCGCACCTGGCGACCCTGCTGCGCGACCGGACCCACCCGGTGCCCAAGCACCCGCAGGACGTGCGGGACATGCTCGACCACGCCGCCTACTACTTCCCGGCCAACCGGGTCGAGGCGTTCGACCGGCTGCGCTGCGGCGGCACCTCGCGGCTGCGCGATCTGGTCGAGCCGGTCCCCGAGACTTCGGTGACCGACCTGAAAGGCGTGCTCGGCTCGGCGGGTGTGCGGGTCGCGATCGTGGATGTGACCAGCGCGGACGTGGCCATGGGCCCGTTCCGCGTGGTTCGCGCGGTGAGCCCCGACCTGCAGCCGATCAGCTACGGCCACGGCAACGACCGGTCGCCGGTGGTCAGGCTGCGGGACAAACTGCTGCCGCCGCACCGCAGGCAGGTCCACCCGATCTGGTGAGTTCACCCGGTGTCCAGCCGCTGGTCATCACCGCTGTGAAGGCTCAGCCCCATGCGAGTGACAAGGGTATTTGCGGTGGTCCTGGCCACGGGGGCGGTGCTGTCGGTGGCGGTCGCCCCGGCGTCGGCCGACCTCCCCGGCGTGACCGCCACGTATGAGACCGCGTCCAACTACGACGACGAGGAAGGCGGCGACGCCGACGCCGACGACCCGGCGATCTGGGTCAACCAGGCCCGGCCCGGCGCCAGCGTCGTCCTCGGCACCCTGAAGAACGGCGGCCTCACCGTCGTCGACCTCAAGGGCCGCGAACTGCAGCACATCGCCACCGCCGAGGGTGGCCGGTTCAACAACGTCGACATCGTCGTCGGCGCCCGGATCGGTGGCCGCACGCTCGACCTGGCCGTGGTGTCCGACCGCGGCCTAGACCGGCTGCGGATCTACGCCATCGACCCGCGCGGTGCGGCGGCTGGCGCCCACGTGCTCACCGACATCACGACGGTCACCCCGCCGCGAGTGTTCAGCGCGACCGACGAGGAGATCGACGAGCAGCGCACCGCCTACGGCATCGCGGTCCGGCCGGACCCGGCGGGCGGGGCGCCGTGGGTGGTCGCCAGCCGCAGGCACGAGACCCGGATCGGGCTGTTCCGCCTCGCCGCCGACGGCGCGGGCCGGATCACCTACCGCCAGGTCGACACCGTCGACCTGCCCGCCGACTTCGCGGTGGACGGCGGAACGTGGACGCCGTGCGCCGACCCGGGGGAGCGGCCCCAGGTCGAGGGCATGGTCGTCGACGGTGACGTCGTCTACGCCGCGCAGGAGGACGTGGGCATCTGGCGGATCCCGCTGCGCCGGGACCTCGGGCGCCCGGAACTGGTGCAGCGCGTGCGCGAGTTCGGCAGGCCCGCGGTGTTCGACGAGGAGACCGAGGAGTGCGTGTTCACCGGCCCCGAGTCGCCGTCGGCGGGCAAGTACCTCTCGGCCGACGCCGAGGGGCTGACGGTCGCGAACACCCGGTTCGGCAAGGTCCTGCTGGCCTCCAGCCAGGGTGACAGCACCTTCGCCGCGTTCACCCCGACGAGCGCGGGTCTGGTGTACCGCAACGGCTTCACCGTCGGCGACGGTGTGGTCGACGGTGTCCAGCACAGTGACGGCGCCGCCGTGACGACGAAGTCGCTCGGCCCTGAGTTCCCGCACGGGCTGCTGGTCGTGCACGACGGCGAGAACACGCCGTCGGACCGGACTGACACCAACTTCAAGCTCGTCCGGTGGGAGCGCGTGGCCGCCGCTATCTGCTAGTGCGTCAGCGCACTAGCCAGAGGAAAATCTTGAAACCGGTGTGAACCGACGCGGGTGCGGCTCCGTGTGTGTGATGTCGAAGCACACAGCCAGGAGGTCAGCACATGAACCGCACCCGCGTCACCGCCTTCGCCGCTTCCGCCCTGATCGGCGCGTTCGCGCTCTCCGCGTGCACCGCCGGGCAGCAGACCGCGGGCGCGCCCGTCGCGGAGCCGCAGGTCCTCGCCAAGGTCACCCTCGCCGCCGCGGACGTCGACGGACTCGGCAAGGTCGTCACCGACGTCGACGGTCGCACGCTTTACCGGTTCGACAAGGACAAAGCCAAGCCGCCGACGTCCAATTGCGACGGTGAGTGCGCTGTGGCATGGCCGCCCGCGCTGGCGGGCGAGACCGACATCGCCGCGGACGGCGTCGACGAAGGAATCATCGGGACCCTTGAGCGCGGCGACGGAACCATGCAGCTCACCCTCGACGGCTGGCCGCTTTACCGCTTTGCCAAAGACAAAGCGTCCGGTGAGGCCAAGGGGCAGGGTGTCGGCGGCACCTGGTACGCCGCGACGCCGGAGGGGAAGAAGGCGGGCGTCCCCGCCGAGCCCAAGAACGTGGTTCGCCTGACCGCCAAGGAGATCGGCAAGTTCGGGACCGGCGTGGTCGATGCCAAGGGCTACACCCTGTACCGGTTCGACAAGGACGCCGCGAAGCCGTCGAAGTCCACTTGCGACGGTGACTGCGCCAAGGCGTGGCCGCCGGTGCTCGCCGGTGACGGGACCATCGCGGTCGACGGTGTCGCCGAGGACGTCGTCGGCACGGTCGATCGCGCCGACGGCAGCACCCAGCTGACCCTCAACGGCTGGCCGCTCTACCGCTTCGCCAAGGACACCGCGCCGGGCGAGGTCAAGGGCCACGGCGTCGGTGGGACCTGGTTCGCGATCACGCCCGCGGGCAAGAAGGCCGCCGCCGCGACCACCGGGTACTGAGTCCCGGATGTCCACCCCTGCCCTCTCCGATACCCTCGGCGCCACTTCGGGTGACGTGAGGGCGGGTGAGGGCAGGGGTGACGATCCCAGGGTTTCGGCCGCGTCGCCGCAAGCAGGTGCCCGGCGAGGACTTCGTCCGGTTTCTCTACGGCGAGCACGGCAAGGCGCTGCTGGCCTACACGACCCGGCTGACCGGCGACCGCGCCGCCGCCGAGGACGTGGTGCAGGAGACCCTGCTGCGGGCGTGGAAGCACGCCGACACCCTCGCCGACGAGAGCCGGGGATCGACCCGCGGCTGGCTGCTCACCGTGGCCCGCAACATCGTCACCGACCGGGTCCGCGCCCGGTCCGCCCGCCCCCAGGAGGTCGGCGAGCCGCTCGACGCGCCGATCGCGGACAGCGACCACGCTGACAACGTGGTCAACCAGATGGCTGTACTCGGCGCGCTGGACCAGCTGTCGAAGGAACACCGGGACGTGCTGATCGAGACGTACTACCGGGGCCGGTCGGTCGCCGAAGCCGCCCAGATCCTGGGGATCCCGGCGGGTACGGTGAAATCGAGGACTTACCACGCGTTACGGGCCTTGCGTGGCGTGATGGGTCCAGGCGAGAAGGAGGTGACGAGGTGACCGCGTTCCAGCACGACCGCGAACAGCTCGGCGCCTTCGCGCTCGGCGTGCTCGACCAGCGCGAGGCCGACCAGGTCCGCGCCCACCTCGCCCAGTGCGCCGACTGCCGCCGCGAGGTCGACGACCTGCTGGCCCTGCGCCACTCCCTCGACGAGATCCCGCCGGAGGCGTTCCTCGAAGGCCCGCCAGACAGCGACCTCGTCCTGCAGCGCACCCTCCGCAAGATGAGCACGACATCGACGCCTCGACGCGGACTCGTGGCCGCGGGAGTGGCCGTCCTCGCCGCCGTCGCGCTCGGCGGAGCGTTCTTCGCCGGCCGGACCACCGCGCCCGGACCGGTCGCCGCGCCGCCGACAACCACCGCTCCGGGAACCCGCACGGGTGACGGGACCGACCCCGGAACGGGTGCGGTCATGAACGTGCGGCTGGTCCCGCAGGCAGGCTGGGTCCGGGTCAACGCCATGGTCAAGGGCGCTCCGGCGGGGGCGCGCTGCGAGCTGCGGGTGGTGCCGAAGTCCGGCGGCGAGTCCGTGCTGGCTGGCAGTTGGCTGGTGTCGGAGAAGGGCTCCCGCGACGGCACGACCCTCGACGGGTCAGCGCTCATCGACCCCGACGAGGTCGGCGCGATCGAGGTCGTCACCACCGACGGCAGGCGCATCGTCTCGGTACAGGTGTAGTCCGACGAGCCCGAGGGCCGCGACGCCCAGCAGCACGATCGGGCCCCACAGCGTGGGTGCGGACAACGGCGTCGACGAATAGAAGACCCCGGGCTGCCAGAACCAGGTAGCCGCGTCGACGCTCCCACCGACCATCATGCCCGCGAGGCCCGCCGCGACCATGGCGGCGGACGCCCGCGACACGGCCGCACCGACCCCTGCCACCAGGGCGAACACCGCGGCGGCGATGGCCGCCTTGGGGAGTAGCTGATTCGTGGGGTCGCCGTCGTCCGCGAGATAGATCGCCACACCCGCCGCCGAGGCGCCGATGGCAGCGAGCAGGGCGCGGAACCTGGGCAGCGAGACGGCGAGGCCGAGGACCAGTCCCGCCGCGATCAGCAGCCAGGCTTCGGCGCCGATCGCGGGCGGGCGTTCATCGGTACCGCCTGCCATGGCGGCGAAGAGTTGGTCGGATGCCATCGCCTCCAGCGCGCCCCGCAGCCGACTCGTGCCCGCGACCAAGGCGCCGATCACCACGACGGTGACCAGGAAGCGGATCCCGACCAGCAGCGAGAGCAGCAACAACACGGCGATCACCGCGGCGGCGGTCGCCGAGTAGGTCTCGTAGTCGGCGGGATTGAATCGCCTGCTGACGAGGGCGAACGCGACCTCCGCCGCCGCGACGGCGCCGCCGATCAGCAGCAGCCGCGGGTTGGGCCGGTCGGCGTCGCTCCCCGCCTGGCCGAATCCGAGCAGCGCGGCGCTCGCGATCAGGGCGACCGACACCGCGATGAACAGCAGCGTGGTGTCCGAGGGCTTGCCAAACTCCAGAAGCCGCCAGGTCCAGCCGACCGTCAGGCAGGCGACCGCGGCGCCCCCGACCGCGGCGCCCAGTCCACGGGCGCCGGACCGGGCGAGCCACGACGCCGCGCCGAACGCCCCGATGAGCAGCAGCCAGCCACCCAGCGTCGACGCGATGGCCACGGCCGGTTCGATGACCAGCCCCGGTGGCTCGTTCATGGCAAGGGCAATGGTCCCCACCAGCGTGGACAGGACGCCGAGGATCAGCGACCACTGCCAGCCTCGGCCGGGCCACCGCCACACAATGGCGACGCCGATCAGGATCGCCACCGGGCTGACCGCGTGCAGGAACCACGGTGGCTCTTTGCCGACCATGCCCAAGGGATAGATCGGGGTCAGCAGGAGCCCGATCACCGGGAGGGTGAGCAAGCCCATCGTGACGACATTGGCTCCGCGGGACACGTCCCCAGTGGTGGTCATCATCGCAACATACCTTGAGGTATGGACGCGGGGCGAGGGTTTCGTTCCACTGGACATACCGAACCGCCCGGCTGGGGGCATCAGGCGCGGGCGGTTCAGATGATTCAACGAGCAACGACCCTCGGGGCTACGCCTTGGCGGCTACTTCGTGTCGAGGTTCGGGCACCGATTCCGGCTCGTCGTCGACCAGTGACTCCTCGTCGAACGGTTCCTCCCCAGCGAGTACGCGGTATGCCTGCGCCCGGTCGAACTCCTTGGTCCACGTGCCGATCAGCACCGTGGCGACCGCGTTGCCCGCGAAGTTCGTCAGCGCCCGCGCCTCGGACATGAAGCGGTCGATGCCCACGATCAGGCCCACGCCGTCGACCAGGTCCGGCCGGTGCGACTGCAGCCCGCCCGCGAGGGTCGCCAGGCCCGCGCCGGTGACGCCCGCGGCGCCCTTCGACGCGATGACCATGAAGACCAGCAGCGAGATCTGCTCACCGGCGCCCAGCGGCGAGCCCATCGCGTTCGCGACGAACAGGGTGGCCATGGTCAGGTAGATCGCGGTGCCGTCGAGGTTGAAGGAGTAGCCGGTCGGCACGGTGATGCCGACGACCGGCTTGCTCACGCCGAGGTGCTCCATCTTCGCGATCAGCCGCGGCAGCGCCACCTCCGATGACGACGTCGACAGGATCAGCAGGAACTCACGGCCCAGGTAGCGAAGCAGCGAGAACAGGTTCACCCGGGCCACCAGCCACAGCAGCAGGCCGAGTACGACCACGACGAACACCAGGCACGTCGCGTAGAAGCCGAGCATGATCACCGCAAGGCTCTTGAGCGCCCCGAGTCCGGTCTCGCCGACCACCGCCGCGATCGCCCCGAACGCACCGATGGGCGCCGCCCACATGATCATCGCCAGGATCTTGAACACCAGGCCCTGGATGTGTCCGACCCCGCGCAGCACCGGCTCGCCGCGGCGGCCGAGCGCCTGCAGACCGAAGCCGGTCAGCAGGGCGACCAGCAGCGTCTGCAGCACCTGGCCCTCGGTGAACGCCGACACGAGCGTGGTCGGGATGATCCCCAGCAGGAACTCCGTCGTCCCCTCCGCGCCCTTGACCTGCGCCTCGCCCTTGGCGCGCACCGCGTCGGTCAGCGCGAGCCCGTCGCCGGGGTGCAGCAGGTTGCCGACAACCAAGCCGATGGCCAGCGCCACGGTCGACATGACCAGGAAGTAGCCAAGCGCCAGCCCACCGACCTTGCCGATCTTGGCCGCCTTGGTGACCGAGCCGACGCCGAGCACGATCGTGCAGAAGATGATCGGGCTGATCATCATCTTGATCAGGGCGACGAACCCGGTACCCAGCGGCTTGAACGTTTTGGCCACGTCCGGGGCGAGCAGGCCGACCCCGATACCGAGCAGGACGGCGGCGATGACGGCGAGATAGAGGTAGTGGGTCCGATCTCGGCGGTGAGTCGACACGGTGTGGGCCTTTCTCGAGGACTGTGCCGATCACCGTGCCGCCATGGTGTGGTCGTGGTCACGATTGCGTTCATAGCGTTCACACTGGTGGGCATGAAGCAGTGGAGCCTGGCCCGGCAGCTCCTGGTGGTCCAGGTCGTCATCGTCGGTCTGCTCGTCGCCGTCGGGGCGGCCCTGGCCTGGGCCGATGTCGCCGACCGGGCCGAGGAGTCGAGCACAGCCGAGGTGCTGGCGCTGGCCAGGGCGATCGCCGCGGCGCCGACCGTCACCGAGGCGGTGACGGGGTCGAACCCGACCGCGGCGCTGCAGCCCTACGCCGAGCGGGTGCGCGCCGACACCGGGGTCGACTTCATCACGATCATGTCGCCGGACGGGGTCCGGTTCACCCACCCGAACCCGGCCGAGATCGGCGGCCGGTTCCTCGGCCACACCGAGCAAGCCCGCGCGGGCAAGGCGTTCACCGAGACCTACACCGGGACGCTGGGTCCGTCGGTGCGCGCGGTCGTCCCCGTGTTCGACGCGGGCGCCGTCGTCGGGCTGGTCAGCGCCGGGATCACGCTCAGCGCCATCAGCGCCGACGTGGCCGACCGGGTGCTGCCGCTGGTCCTCGTCGCCGCCCTGGTCCTGATCCTGGGCGCCGCGGCGACCTACCTGGTCAGCCGCAGGCTGCGCAGGCAGACCGGCGGGCTGGCCCCGGCCGCGCTGAGCCGCGTGATCGGCTACCACGAGTCGATCCTGCACGCCGTCCGCGAGGGCCTCGTCCTGCTCGACCGCGACCACCGGGTGACCTTGTGCAACGACGGTGTCCGCGTCCTGCTCGACCTGCCCGACGACGCCGATGGCAGGCGGGTGGACGAACTCGGCCTGCCGGATGCCATGGTCTCGCGGCTGCTCAGCGACACCGAGATGCACGACGAACTGCACCTGACCGACACGAGGGTCCTGGTGGTCAACTCGTCTACCGTCGGCAACTCGATGGGCACCGTGGTCACGCTTCGGGACCGAACCGACCTGCAGGCACTCACCGGCGAGCTCGACACCGTTCGGGGCTTCGCCGAGGCCCTGCGCGCCCAGGCGCACGAGGCGGCGAACCGGCTGCACACGGTGGTCTCCCTGGTGGAGCTTGGCCGCCCGGCGGAGGCCGTCGAGTTCGCCACGGGGGAGCTGGCCATCGCACAGCGCCTCACCGACCAGGTCGTCGGCGCGGTCGCCGAGCCGGTGCTCGCGGCGTTGCTGCTCGGCAAGGCGGCCGACGCCAGCGAGCGCGGGGTGGACCTGGTGGTCGAGCCGGACACCGAGATCGCCGACCTGGGGGTGCCCGCCCGGGATCTGGTGACCATCCTGGGGAACCTGATCGACAACGCCGTCGACGCGGCGGCGGACAGCGAGGAACGGTGGGTGCGGGTGAGCGCGCGTCCGGTCGACGGGGCGTTTGAGCTGTGTGTGGCCGACAGCGGCGGCGGGCTGCCTTCCGGCTCCCGGCCGTTCGAGCGTGGCTGGTCGACGAAGCCCGGCGGGACGCGGGGGCTGGGCCTGGCGCTGGTGGGTCAAGCGGTTCGGCGGGCCGGGGGGACGGTCGAGGTCGGCCGGGACGTCGGCGCGGTTTTCACTGTCCGGTTGCCGAGATGATCTCCGTGCTCGTTGTCGAGGACAACACCGTCGCCGCGCAGGCGCATCGGGTCTACGTCGAGCGGGTGCCCGGGTTCGCGGTCGCGGGCGTCGTGCACTCCGGGCGAGCGGCGCTGCGGTTCCTAGACACCGGTCCTGTCGACCTGGTCCTGCTCGACCTCTACCTCCCAGACAGCCACGGCCTCGACGTCGTCCGCGCGCTGCGAGCCGCAGGCCATGGCGCCGACGTCATCGCGGTCACGTCCGCCCGCGACCTGGCGGTGGTGCGGGCGGCGGTGTCGGCGGGCGTCGTGCAGTACCTGCTCAAGCCGTTCACGTTCGCGGGGCTGCGCGACAAGCTGGAGGGCTACGCCAGGTTCCGCGCCCACGTCCGCCACGGCCAGGCCGCCGCCCAATCCGACGTCGACGAAGCGTTCGGCGCGCTGCGTGGGACGGACAGCGCGGTGCTGCCGAAGGGGATGAGCGGCCCGACGCTAGACCTCGTGATCAGCGCGGTCCGATCGGCGGCGGACGGGTTGTCCGCGGCCGCGGCGGCCGAGGAGGTCGGCGTCTCGCGAGTGACCGCGCGGCGCTACCTGGAGTACCTGGCCGATCAGGGCCAAGTGGTCCGGCGACCCCGGTACGGCACGGTCGGCCGTCCCGAGGTCGTCTACGTCTGGGCTCAGAAGACCGGGCCGGTGAACTTCTCGCCGGGGCCCTGACCGGGCTCGTCGGGGAAAGCCGACGCTTCCCGGAAGGCGCGCTGCAGTGACTGCAGCCCGTCACGGATCGGGGCCGCGTGCGGGCCGAGGTACTCCACCGAGGCGGTGACCAGGCCCGCCAGCGCGGTGATCAGCCTGCGCGCTTCGTCGAGGTCCCGGTGCGGGCTGGAGTCGGGGTCGGCGTCGGCGAGGCCGAGCCGCTCGGCGGAGGCCGACATCAGCATGACCGCGGCCCGGCTGATCACCTCCACACTGGGAATACTCGCCAGGTCGCGCTCGTTGTCATCGACAGCGGGCCGCGCGGCGGTGTCAGGGGTGTCAAAGCCGTCGTTCACGATCTGCTACCATTCCACGTGCGACCAGCCCCCGTTGATTCGGGGGCGGCAAAGTGGAGCCCCCGCTCCCACCCGAGTCACCGCGAGGCGGCCGGGTCCGGTCACCAGGTAGACGCGTTCACTCGCGGCTTTCTTGTGTGTCGACGCGTGCGTCGATTGATCGGTCGGAAGCGGGCCCCGTATGCCATCAGGCAGACGGGGCTCGAGCAGTTCAGGGGACCTCACTCGCGCACGTATTATTCATGGACCGAGGAGGCCCCATCAGCACGGAGACACGCATCAACGACCGCATCCGCGTGCCGGAGGTCCGACTTGTCGGACCCAACGGCGAGCAGGTCGGGATCGTCCGCATCGAGGACGCGCTCCGGCTCGCGCAGGAAGCGGACCTTGATCTCGTGGAGGTCGCCCCGCAGGCGCGTCCGCCGGTATGCAAGCTCATGGACTTCGGCAAGTTCAAGTACGAGAGCGCGCAGAAGGCCCGCGAGTCCCGGCGCAACCAGGTGCTCACCGTCATCAAGGAGCAGAAGCTCCGGCCGAAGATCGACTCCCACGACTACGAGACGAAGAAGCGCAACGTCGTTCGCTTCCTCGAGCACGGGAACAAGGTCAAGGTCACGATCATGTTCCGCGGCCGCGAGCAGTCCCGCCCCGAACTCGGGTTCCGCTTGCTGCAGCGCCTGGCCACGGATGTCGCCGACCTCGGCTTCGTCGAGTCCTCGCCCAAGCAAGACGGCCGCAACATGATCATGGTGGTGGCGCCGCATCGCGGTGCACGCACCCGCGCGGTT
>DATLIA010000079.1:0-6935 GCA_035540215.1 Actinokineospora sp.
TGGTTGTTGTAGGCGGTCGGCGAGTTCGCGCCGGACGGGGTGGTCGACTGCGAGCCGCCGGTGAGCTTGGTGACGACGCCGCTGAGCTGGGTCATCACGGCGTCGAGGTTCATGGACGTGTCGCCGGTCAGCTGGGCGGCGTATCGGGCCAGCTCGGTGAGCTTCTGCTGGGCCCCCGCCGGGTCGCCCGCCTGCCGCAGCGCGGCCGCGGTCTGCAGGAGCTCGGCGGCCTTGCGGTTGAAGTCGTCGATCTGGTCCTGGTTGACCTTCTGCCCGACCTTGAGGATGTCGCTCGCCTCACGCACGGCCTGCTGCACGCCGACGCTGTACTGGCTCAGGTCGGCGCCCGCCTGGCTCTGCCCGCTGACATCAGCCTGGTGGCGCGCGCTGCCTTGGCCGGTCCAACCCTCACGCAACTGGGTCGCGCTCTGCTGCCCGGAGTAGGTGGTGTTGTCGAGGGTCGCGCTGACCGTGGCGTGCGCGCCGCCGATCCGGTCGATCGCGCCGTCGTCGGTGGCCAGGTGCCGCTGCGCGGTGGCCGCGGGCTGGATCATCGGCTCCAGCAGGTCCCGTACGGGAGCGGTCACGAGATCTCACCCGCCGCCCGGCGCAGCGCCGCGGACGCGTCGTCCTCGGTGCTCTGCATGTTGGTCCAGGTGTTGCGCACCGCCTCGGCGGTGTTGCCCATGCTGTCGGCGAGCCCGCGAACCCGCTTGAGCTGGTCCTGCGTCGCCGACCGGATGGCCTGGCTCAGCCCGACCTCACCGCCGATGATCGAGAACGCCTCGTCGCCGAACTCCCCGTGCGGCGCCAAGTCCCTGTCCGCCATGCCCCTGAGCTGGTCGGCCAGCGGGTTCACCCCGGCGGTGTAGGCGGCGAAGGCGTCTTCCTCGCCGTAGTAGCCGCTGGTGTCCGATCGCGTCACATCGCCCCCCTCGCGTCGGGACTTGGACGCACGCCCCGCCCCGATGGCTCCCCTCGATTTTTCAGGCTATCGGCCCGGACTGCACCTCAAGGATGGTTTCGTACGCCTCCCGGGCGTCGGCGATCTCGATCAGCGCGATAGGCGTCGGTTTGGCGCGTCGGCTCGTCTCGGCGTTGAGCTGCGTCCAGGGGTTGGGTCGCCTGCCGAAGGTGATCGTGCCGATGCCGGTGTCATCGGTGGTGTGCAGCACGGGTTCGGGCAGCGCACGCAGTGCGGCTGATCGTGCCTTGCCGCGGTCCACCGCGACGACTCGCACGTTGGTGACCAGGTATCGCCGGTCGGTCGACCGGCGGCGGCGGTAGTGCCGAACCATCAGGAAGACCATCACCGCGGCGTAGGCCAAGTAGGCGAACGAGAGCGGAGGATCCAGTGGCCATTTGTCGATCGCGAAGATCGTGCCGCTCACCAGGGCGACCACGATGAAGAAGAAGATGAGCGCGTCCACGCGGTCGAACGCGGGCGGCCTGGCGGTGGTGCCCGACCACAGCTCTTCTTCCCCCGCGCCCAGCTGTTCCAGATCGGTCGTCACCGGCCGCACGGTAGTGGGGGACACACGACTTTCGCAGGTAAACCGGGTATTATGGATCTCGGAGCCGCCATCTACCTCGACCTGGGAGGCCAGTGTGGCCGACGTGCACGACGTCGCCGCCGCGATTCTCGCCGAGACCGGGCCGGACTCGCCGATGCGGTTGCAGAAACTTCTGTACTACGTGCAGGGTTGGCACTTGGCCATGAGCGGAAAGCCGGTCTTCCCCGACCGCATCGAGGCGTGGCGCGCGGGCCCGGTGGTACCCGAGGTCTACAAGCACCACGAGGGCAAGCGTGAGGTCGCCTGTTGGGACGAGGGCGATCCCGACCTCCTCGACGACGAATACCGCGCGACCGTGCGCTGGGTGGTCGCCCGCTACGCGGGCTTCGACCGCCACCAGCTCAGCGCGATGACCCACGACGAAGAGCCATGGCGGGTGGCGCGAGCCGGTCTGAAGGATGACGAGCCCAGTTCCCGGCCGCTGTCGCCGCGGGTGATGGCCGACTACTTCGGCAGGCTGATCTGCGACCCCGAGACCGCGGTCACCCAGGCGGTGGCCAACGCCAGGATCGAGGGCATGGAGGTCTCCTCCGCCGCCATCGCCGACGCCCGGGCCGTCGGCCGGGGCGAACTGAGTGAGGACGAGGCCGTACGCAGGCGGATAGCGCAGTACGCCAAGCGGTGACCCAAGATCCCTACACCGATCCATCGACCGGTGTCCTGCGCAACCTGCTCGGAATCGAAGACCACGAAACGCTCATCGCCGCCGAACGCGACATCGCGTTCCAGCGGGAGGAAGGTCTGCGCCGCCGCCCGATGCCGGGCGAGTTCGACGCCAAGCACCTTCTCGCCTATCACCGCCGACTGTTCGGCGACGTCTACGAGTGGGCCGGGCAGCCGCGGCTGGTCGACATCGCCCGCGTCGACGCCCCGTTCGCGCACTGGCGCTACATCGATCGGTGCCTGGCCGACCTGTTCGGCGGACTCCGCGCGGAGGACCTGCTGATCGACCACCGGCGGCCCGAGTTCGTCGCCCGGTTCACCTACTACTTCGCCGAGATCAACGTCGTGCACCCGTTCCGGGAAGGCAACGGCCGGACCCAGCGCGCGTTCTTCCGCCACCTCGCCGCGCACGCCGGGTGGGAACTCGACATCACCCACCTGGTCGGCCCCGACTTCGTCGACGGCTGCAAGGCGGGAATGGTCGGTGAGCTGGGTCTGCTCACCGACCTATTCGACCGCGCGATCGGCTAGACAGCGACATCTTCAATAGCCCGCCTGCCACGTCCCCGACCTCGTTCAATACAGCTAGACACCCATCGGGTGCCAGACCGTCTTGGTCTCCAGCACCGCCCGCAGCCTGCCGATGTCCGGCTGCCGCGCCCAGTCCTGCTCGCCCGCCCGGAGCACCCGCTTGACCGTGCCCGCCGCCGACGCCTCCAGCTCGGCGCGCAGGTCGTCCGGTGCACCGGTCAGGTCGAGCGCGTTGACGTCGGCGTGCGAGGCCAGCCACGGGGCCAGCTCGGCGGTGTACCCGGTGAGCAGGTTGACCACGCCGCCCGGCACGTCCGAGGTCGCCAGGACCTCCGACAGGGTGATCGCGGGCAGCGGCCGGTCCTGGCTGGTCACCACGACCGCGGTGCAGCCAGTGGCGATCACCGGGGCGACCACGCTGACCAGCCCGAGCAGCGACGACTGCTGCGGTGCGAACACCGCGACAACTCCGGTCGGCTCCGGCACCGAGAACGAGAAGTACGGCCCGGCGACCGGGTTCGACGCGCCGAGGACCGTGGCGATCTTGTCGGTCCAGCCCGCGTACCAGACCCAGCGGTCGATCGCCGCGTCCACAATGGAGTGAGCCTTCTTCGCCTGCACGCCTTCGCTGGCCGAGACCTCGGCGACGAACTGCTCGCGGCGGCCCTCCAACAGTTCCGCGACCCGGTAGAGCACCTGGCCCCGGTTGTACGCGGTGGCGCCGGACCACTTGCCGAACGCGCCGCGGGCCGCGACGACCGCGTCACGAGCGTCCTTTCGGGACGCTTGTGCGGCGTTGGCGAGGAACTTCCCCTTGGAGTCCGCGACCTGGTACGTGCGACCGGATTCCGAGCGCGGGAAGGCTCCACCAACATAGAGCTTGTACGTCTTGGCGACGGTCAGCCGCTGCTCAGACTGCTTGGAATCAGACATCGAGGTATGCCTCCAGACCAGTGCGGCCACCCTCGCGACCGAAGCCAGACTCCTGGTACCCGCCGAACGGCGCGGTCGGGTCGAACCGGTTGAACGTGTTGGCCCACACCACGCCCGCGCGCAGCTTGTTCGCCATCCAGAGGATCCGCGAGCCCTTCTCCGTCCAGATACCCGCCGAAAGCCCGTACGGCGTGTTGTTGGCCTTGGCCACAGCCTCTTCCGGCGTGCGGAAGGTCAACACGGAAAGGACCGGGCCGAAGATCTCCTCACGGGCGATCCGCATGGCCTGGCTGACGTTGGCGAACACGGTGGGAGCGAAGAAGAAACCCTTGTCCGGCACCGGACACGGCGACGTCCAGCGCACCGCGCCCTCGGACTCGCCCGCGGCCACCAGATCCTGGATCTTGGTGAGCTGCTCGCGCGAGTTGATCGCGCCGACGTCGGTGTTCTTGTCCAGCGGGTCGCCGATGCGCAGCGTCGAGACCCGCTTGTGCAGCTTGGCCAGCACCTCTTCGGCGACCGACTCCTGCACCAGCAGCCGCGAACCCGCGCAGCAGACGTGGCCCTGGTTGAAGAAGATGCCGTTGACGATGCCCTCGACGGCCTGGTCGAGCGGGGCGTCGTCGAAGACCACGTTCGCGGCCTTGCCGCCGAGCTCGAGGGTGAGCTTCTTTCCCTTGCCCGCCAACGACCTCTGGATGATCTTGCCGACCTCGGTGGACCCGGTGAAGGCCACCTTGTTCACGCCAGGGTGGTTGACCAGCTCGGCGCCGACATCGCCGGCGCCGGGCAGGATGTTGACCACGCCGGGGGGCAGCTCGGCCTGCTGGATGATCTCGGCGAGGACCAGCGCGGACAGCGGCGTGGTCTCGGCAGGCTTGAGGACGACGGTGTTTCCGCAGGCCAGCGCCGGGGCGATCTTCCACGCGGCCATCAGCAGCGGGAAGTTCCACGGGATGACCTGGCCCGCCACACCCAGTGGCTTGGGGTCCGGGCCGTAGCCCGCGTAGGCGAGCTTGTCGGCCCATCCCGCGTGGTAGAAGAAGTGCGCCGCCGCGGTGGGCACGTCGACGTCGCGCGATTCCTTGATTGGCTTGCCGTTGTCCAGGCTCTCCAGGACCGCCAGCTCACGCGACCGCTCGGCCACCATCCGCGCGATCCGGAAGATGTACTTGGCCCGCTCGGCGCCCGACATCGGGCCCCACACCTTGCTCTGCGCGCGGGCGGCCGCCTTCACCGCGCGGTCCACATCGGACGGTGCGGCGGTGCTCACCTCGGCCAGCACCTCCTCGGTGGCCGGGTTGATCGTCTTGAGCGGCTCGCCTGCGCCCTCGACGAACTCGCCGTCGAGGAACATCCGGTAGCTCGGCTTGAGGTTCGCGATGCTCCGCGACTCTGGCGCGGGTGCGTAGTCGAAGGTCATCTCAGTCCACCGTCGCATAGTCGGGGCTGGTGGAATGGTTGTCTTGGCGAGTCATCTCAGTCCACCGTCACGTAGTCGGGGCTGGTGGAATGGTTGTCTTGGCGAGTCATCTCAGTCCACCGTCACGTAGTCAGGGCCGCTGTAGTGGCCTTCAAGCTGGGTCCGGCGCTGCATGAGCAGGTCGTTGAGCAGGCTGGAGGCGCCGAAGCGGAACAGGTGCGGGTCGAGCCACTGTGGGCCCGCGACCTCTTGGACGGCCACCAGGTAGCGGATCGCGTCCTTGGTGTTGCGGATCCCGCCCGCGGGCTTGACCCCGCGCAGCTCGTCGGTCGCGGCGTGCCAGTCGTGCACGGCTTGGAGCATCACGTGCGTCACCGGCAGGGTCGCCGCGGGGGAGACCTTGCCGGTGGACGTCTTGATGAAGTCCCCACCGGCGAGCAGCGCCAGCCACGACGCGCGGCGCACGTTGTCGTAGGTCGCCAGCTCGCCGGTTTCCAGGATCACCTTGAGGTGGGCGTCCCCGCAGGCGTTCTTGATGGTGCGGATCTCGTCGAAGACCTGCCCGTAGTGCCCGGAAAGGAACGCGCCCCGGTCGATCACCATGTCGATCTCGGTGGCGCCCGCCTCGACGGCCAACTCGGTGTCGGCGATCTTGATCCGCATGCTCGACCGCCCGGACGGGAACGCCGTGGCCACACTCGCCACCCCGACCCCGGTCCCCTGGACCTCGGCGACGGCCGTCTCGACCATGTCCGGATAGACACAGACCGCCGCGACATGCGGCACCTCGGGCCGCTCCGGGTCCGGCCTGCGCGCCTTGGCGCACAGCGAGCGCACCTTGCCCGCGGTGTCGGCGCCCTCAAGGGTGGTCAGGTCGACCATGGCGATCGCCATGTCGATCGCCCACATCTTGCTGGCCTTCTTGATGCTGCGGGTCGCCAGCCCCGCCGCCCGCTGCTCGACCCCGACCTGGTCGACGCCGGGGAGGCCGTGCAGGAACCGCCGCAGCGAGGTCTCGTCGCGGGTGGCGTCGGCGAACTCGGGAGGGATCGACGTCTTCGTCGAGGACACAGCCATGGTGGTGAGTCTAGGCCGCGGCGGCCTGCCCGACCCGGGCATCGCGGTGCGTTCGCCACGCCAGTGCCACCAGCCACGCCGACCACAGGATGTAGCCGACGAAGTTCGCCAGGTCGGTGCCTGGAACCCCTAGTGGTCGTAACCACAGTGGAACCAGTACGCCTGCCAGGATCAGTGCCGCGGCGGGGAGCGCGAGGAATCGCACGCCGAACTGGCGGGCGACCACGAAGGTCCAAGCCGCCGTGGCCAGGTAGCCGAGGGTTTCGCCGATGGCCGTGCCCAGGACGGTCGAGACGGTTCGGAAGGTTTCCGGGGCATCGATGAACGGAACGATCACCGGCCACCTGAGCAGGCCGATGACCTGCACGGCCGCGGCTGTCACGCCCAGTGGGACGATCCAGCCCGGTCTCGGCGTGCGCCGGCGAGGCCGACCGAGATCGGGGCCAGCAGACCGGCGCCGGCCGCGAGCAGGAGGAACAGGGCCGAGACGGCGAACTGGTTGTCGGCGAAGCGGTGCAGCACGTCGGCGGCCGGGTGGGCCAGCACGTCGGGGTAGTCGAACACGATCCCCAGGCCTAGTGCGTTGACCATGGACGTTCGCCGGGTATCGGCCTGTCCACGGCGTGGCTGGCAAGGCGGAGGGAAGACCGTAGTACCGGGTTGTACTTGGGCTTTCCGACAACGCAGCCAGGCGCGTCGTGGGCGGGTCGAGACCCGGTGAAGGTTCGTGGTCA
>DATLIA010000080.1:0-9464 GCA_035540215.1 Actinokineospora sp.
GCACTGCAGGACTACATCGTCTGGTTCAACACCAGCCGAGGCCACACACACTGCGAGGGCCTGAGCCCGGTGGAATACCGGGCCCAGACCCTCGCTGCCTAGACTCTCAATTACCGAGTCCAACTTCCGGGGCCCACTTCAGCGCGCCCGGGCCTCTTTTCTTTGCGCTTGCGCTAACCCGCCGGTGGCGGGCAGACGATCTTCGGCTGCGGGTTGTACTTCACCGTGCGGGTGTTGCGCCGCACCTCCGCGCCGGTGGCCGCGTCCTTGACGACGCGGGTGTCGGACGTGGTGAAGCCGGGAGCTCCGTTGCTGCCCTTGCAGTTCGCCGCCGGGCCGGGCTTCTCGTTCGGCTGCGTCTCCGCGGTGCGGCCGCCCGCGATCGATTCGACCGTGTACTTCTTGGTGCCCCAGATCTTCACCGTGATCGACGACGGCGTCCAGATGGTCTGGATGGCGATGCCGGTGGCCGAGTCGTTGGTGAACTTGAGGTCGATGACGCTGTTGCCCGCGTGGTCCTGGAACACCGTCGCCTCGCGCGCTGCCGGGTAGCGGCTGATGTAGTAGCTGTGTTCCTTGTGCCCGGCGTCTTTCAGCGCGGCGAAGTACGCGGCGTTGTAGAGGGTCGTGGCGAACTGGGAGATGCCGCCGCCGACCTCGCGGCCCGGGGCGCCGTCCTTGATCACGCCGGCCTCGACGTAGCCCTGCGCGGCGGTGCGGGGGCCGGTATGGCCGTTGAGGCTGAACGTCTCGCCCGGCTTGACGATCGCGCCGTTGACTTCCTGCGCGGTCACCCGGATGTTGATGCCCGAGTCCGCGGCGAAGCCCTTGGTGGTGAACTCGCCGATAACTTCCTTGATCCCGAGCTGGTTGGCCTGCTCGGTGGTCACCTTCGCGGGCGTCTTGGCGTACTCGACCTTGATCTCGCGCGCGTCGGGCTTCTTCAGCACGTCCAGCAGAGTCGCGAACGCGGTGTCGTACTTGACGCCCATGCCGTCGACCGACGGGGTGACCGTCGGGGCACCGCCCTCGAAGACGACCTGCGCGTCCTTGCCTTCCTTCTCGGTGGACGCGAGCTGCGGCTTGACCGCCTCGACGATCTTCGCCGGGTCCAGCTTCGGGTTCAGGCCACCGCCCTCCGCTGCCTCGAAGGTCAGCGCGGCGGCGATCACGGCGGGCTCGATCTTGGCGTCCTTGCCATCGCCCTTGACGATCACCGGCCCGGCGACCGCGGGCTTGGCGACCTGCTCGAACGCGGCGCGGACGCCGTCGAGGCTGGTCTTGACCGGGGTCTCGGCGACGGTGAGCATCAGCGGCTTGCCGCTGAGCCAGTCGGCGACGATGACGTCGCGGGCCTTGCTGGCGTCGAGTTCCTGGCCAGCCACCGGCTCGACCATCACCGGGGTGGCCCCCTCGAACTTGACCGTGCCCTCGACCGGCGCCTTGGCGACCTTGGCCTTGAGCTGGTCGATGGCCGCGGTGAGCTTGGCGTCGTCGGTGCCGCTGACCACGCCGACCTCGCGGGTGCTGAACAGCGAGCTGATCCGGGTGATCGGGTTCAGCGGCTGGTCACCGGCCTGCGCCAGGGTCGCCGCCCAGTCCAGGGTGAGCCCGGACGTCGCCGGGTCGACCTGGTCCTCGACGCTGCCCGCGCGCACGGTGACCGGCTTGGCCAGGCGGGGTTCGAGCTCATCGCGCAGCGTGCGCTCGGCGTCGGCCTTGGCCAGGCCGCCGACCTCGACGCCCGCGACGGTGACCCCGCGCGGCACTTCGCCGCTGCTGAGGGCGAGGTCGATGCCGTAGAGCAGGGCAAGGGCGCCGAAGACGGAGCCCGCGATAATGGCGGGCTTGCGCCAGCTCTTCGGCTTCTCGGCCGACTCGGCGGCGGCCGCCGGGTCGGGCGCGGGTCTGAACTGCTCAGTGGGCGCGTCGAAGCCGCCCCACGGCTGTGCGGGCACCCTCGGGAGCAATTCGGTGCGCTCCCCAGGTTGCTCCGGCCAGCTGTGTTCCCCCGGCCACTTGTGGTCGTCCGGCACGACTACACCTTCCAGTTACAGATACAGCCCGGTCCCGTGTTCGGTGCGCTCGCTGGCGATGGCGTGCACGTCGCGCTCGCGCATGACCAGGTAGTTGCGGCCCTGCACCTCGACCTCGAGCTGGTCATCGGGGTTGAACAGGACACGGTCGGCGACCTTGACGGTACGCACGCTCATGCCAACCCCGAGGACGTCGCCCCACGCGAGCCGCGTCGCCATCTGTGCGGTGGCCGGAATGACGATCCCGCCGGTGCTTCGCCGCTCACCCTCCTCCGGGGTGAGCTGGACCAGCAGCCGGTCGTGCAGCATCTGGATCTCGTGTTTCGGTTCCGGCACCGACGAATCCTAACGGTCGGGTCGCTGGACTCTTGCACGCATGCTATGAGTCGCCGTCCATTCCACCCATGACGAGCGGCAGCCTGCGGGCCCCGTCGGCCACGATCCGCACCGGAACGCCCCAGTCTTGCCTGGTCAAATGGCATGCGGTGTGTTCGGAGCCGTCGTCGTCGCAGCTTGCTCCCTGCGCCACGACGTGGATGACACCCTCGCTGAAACCCTCCGCGATGACCAGCAGGCGCACCAGATCCGTTCCGACCCCTGAACCGGCGGCGAGCAGCTCCGGCGGCGACGAGGTGACCTCAAGCCTGGTCGACGGGCCGTAGCGGTCATCGAACCTCTGCCCCGGCGGCGGGGTGAACACCACGGCCAGCTCGACCTCGCCCGCGGCCAGGTCCGACGGCGGCCTGCGCACCTGGTGGGCCTCCCCGGCGACCAGCGACGCGGCGGCCACCGGGGTCTCAAGGCGGTGGGCGGCGGAGGCGACCACGGTCAGCACGCCGTCGCGCACGACCAGCCCGGACGGCTCGGCTATCCCCGTCGCCAGGGTGCTGACCTGCCCAGAGGCCGGGTCGAACCGGCGGATCGCGCCGTTGTAGGTGTCGGCGATGGCGACGGCGCCGTCGCCGAGGACGGCGACGCCCAGCGGGTGCTGCAGGAGCGCCTGGTCGGCGGCGCCGTCGCGGTGGCCGAAGTCGAACAGGCCGCGGCCGACGGCGGTGTGCACGACGAGGTCCGCGTCGATCCAGCGCAACGCGGAGGTCTCCGAGTCGACCAGCCACAGCCGGTCGCCGTCGGCGGCCAGCCCGGAGGTCTGGGCGAAGAACGCCTCGACGGCCGGTCCGTCGAGCAGGCCCTCGACGGTGGTGCCCGCGAACCGCCGGACCCGGCCGGTGACCGGGTCGAACGCGCCGAGGGTGTGGTTGCCCGCCATCGCGATGATGACCTCGGACCGCCACCAGGCCACGTCCCATGGGCTGGTCAGCGGGGTGTCGATGGCGGGTCCGTCGTCGCGGCCATCACGCCACTGCTCACCGGTGCCCGCGACGGTGGTGACCTCGCCGGTGTCGAGGTTGATGCCGCGCAGGAGGTGGTTGACGGTGTCGGCGACGACGACGTGGTAGCCGACAGTCCGCGCGACATCGTCGGGCAACACGGCGAGGCCCGACGGCTCGGAGAAGGTCGGACTGGTCCCGTCGACGCGCCCGCGCTCGCCGGTGCCGAACGCGCGGACGATGTCGTCACCCACCAGCTCGACCACCCGGTGATGTGCCGTGTCAGCGACGAGGAGGGTGCCGTTCGGGCCGGTCACGGCCTTGGCGGGAAAGCGCAGCGGGGTGTCCTCGGCGACCGGCGGGACATACGGCCCGTCGCCGCGGTGCAGCGTGCCCTTGGCCTCGTGCGCGGCGACGACCTCGGTGATCACCCGCCGCAGTGCCTCAGCGTGTCCTTCGCCCGCGGCGACGTGGACGACGTAGCCCTCGGGGTCGACCAGGACCAGGGTCGGCCAGGCTTTGACGGCGTAGGCCTGCCAGGTGGTGAGGTCGGGGTCGTCGAGGACCGGGTGGTGCACGCCGTAGCGCTCGACGGCGGCCTTGAGGGCTTCCTCGTCAGCCTCGTGCACGAACTTGGGCGAGTGGACGCCGACAGTGACGAGGACGTCGGCGAACTCGGCCTCGATGGGGCGCAGTTCGTCGAGGACGTGCAGGCAGTTGATACAGCAGAACGTCCAGAAGTCGAGCAGCAGCACCTTGCCGCGGAAGTCGCCGAGGTGCGGGGTCTCGCCACCGGTGTTGAGCCAACCCCGGCCGACAAGCTCGGGCGCGCGGACACGGGCGCGGGTCTGAGAGGTCACAGACGGAGTCAACACCGGCGGGCGCGGGAGTTGTTCCACGGCCTGTTGGCGATCCGAATCTACGTTTTGTACAATCTGGGGTATGACTGAGTTGCCGATCAGCGAGGCCCGTGATCATCTCGGCGCGGTTGTCGCCAAGGTCGAGCACGCACATGAACGCACGATCCTGACCCGACACGGGCGGCCGGTGGCGGCGGTGGTCTCCATCGAGGACCTGCGACGTCTGGAAGCAGCCGAGGACGAGGCCGATCTCGCCGCCACCCGCGAGGCGCTCGCATCCACCGAACCCAGGGTCGCGCACCGTGATGTGCTTAGCGAGTTCGGTGCCGCCTGACCGTGCCGTACGAGATCGAATGGACCGCGTCCGCGCTCCGAGAACTTCGCAAGCTGGACAAGCCGACAGGCCGCAAGATCATCGTCGCGGTGACTGAACTCGGCGCGGATCCCCGTCCGCCGGGTTGCCGCGCATTGGCCGGCCAGCCGAGTGGGGTAATGCGTATCCGGGTTGGCGACTACCGCGTGGTCTATCAGGTCGAAGACACGCGCGTCGTCGTCACGGTCGTCCGCGTCGCGCATCGACGCGAGGTGTATCGCAAGATCTGATCAGCCTTCCGCGGCCTGCTTGAGGCGGGCCAGGGTGCGTTCGATGTTGCGCTGGTTGTGGACCTTGCGATCAGTCACGCCGGTCGCGACGAAGGTCAGTGGGCGGAACCAGCCCGGCCGACGGTCCCATGTCGTCTCGGTGACCTGGCAGCCCGACTCCGTCGGCTCGATGTCGTACTGCCACCGCGAGACCGGCAGGCCCATCGACTTGACGTCGAAGGCGAAGCGGGTCGGGGAGGCGTCGGTGACCGTGGAGACCGTGGTCCAGAAGCGGATCCCGCGCCGGTTGGCGCCGCGGAAGCGGGCGCCGACGCGGGCCTCGGTGACGCCGCCGAGCCACTTGCCGCCTGCGAACTCCTCCGCGACGCCCGCGAGCCCAGGTAGGTCGCTGACCAGCGCGTACACGCGGTCGGCTGGGGCTTCGACGACTACCTGGGCGCGGGCGTCCGGATCACTCATGCACCTAATCTACTGGCGAGTCACAAACCGGGGATACCCCTGGCGGCGAACGCGGCGCGCACGGTGTTCGCCGCGGCCGGGCCGTACATCGACTGGGCCGTGGCGACCGTCGTCAGTGCCGCGGCGCTGAACGAAGTGTCGGGGGCGAAGCCGAACTGGGCGTTGATGATGATCCGGTCGGCCGTCGTGGCGCCCAGCGCGTTGCGGATGTCCCACAGGGCACGCGACCAGATCTCGCCGTCGCGGTGGACCTCGCCCTGCATGTCGGCGTAGGTCTTGGTGCCATCGATCCGGCGCAGGCAGTGCGGGGCGGTCGCGTCGTAGCTGACCGAGTCCCAGTCGGCCACACACGCCGCGGGCGCGTTGACCGGCCAGCCGTACTGCTGGGCGGCGGCCAGGCCGACGGTCACGGCGAGGTAGTCGCCGAACGCTTCGCCGATGGAACCCGCCTCATGCGACGTGCCGAAGCCCGCGACCTGGGCGTCGTGCACGGCGTGGCCGTACTCGTGCACGATGACCTCGCCGTCCTCGGCGTCGTCGACGCCGCCCTTGCCGAGGCGGATGATGTCGTGCTTGTCCCAGGAGTACGAGTTGTCCTGGCCCCACTGGTTGGTCCGGATGTCCTGCGACTCGGCGTTGACCGACCCCAGTTCGGTGCCGAAGCCGATGGACTGCAGGTACTCCTGCGACTGGTTGGCCCAGAAGTAGGCCATGACCTGCTCGAACTCGTCCTGGTGGCGGGTGAAGACGAAGCGGCCGTCGGCGGCGCGGGCCGGGTTGCCCGTCTCGGCGCGCACGTTGACCCACTTGCCGGTGAGGGTGCCGGAGCCGTCGAGGTTGCGCAGCGGGACCGTGGCGTAGGCCGACGCGGGGACCGCGGAGTCGGCGTCCTTGTTGTCTGTCAGGTCCTGGTTCCCGCTGGACTGAACCGGGTTCACCATGAAGACCTGGCCGACTCCGGTGGTGGGCGCGGCATCCGCGCCGGGGGCGGCGGCCACGACCAAGCCGAGTGTGAGGGTGAGGACCGTGCGGCGTCGCATTGTGTGCTCCTCTGGGGACGTCAGTGGTGCACGCATCCTGCCCCGCGGATCGGCGTCAGGGAAGGGTCAAGAGGTCCTGCGCAGCATCCGGGTCACACCCGCGGCGACGGTGGTGGCCAAGATCCAGCCCGCGGCCACCATGGACGCCGCTATCCACTGCGACGCCCCGCCCACGGTCCACTTGTTCTTGTGTCCGAAGTCGACAATGGGAACGATCAGGTCGAGGGTGTAGAGGACCGGGTTCCACACCAGGTGATCGTCCTGATTGGACTCCGATGGCGTGGCGATGAACGAGAACCACACCGATCCGGCGACCAGGATCGCGATTAGCCAGGCGAGCGCGCGCATCGGGCGGTAGCCGTAGCCGACCATCCAGCGCTGCAGCCAGCTCCACAGGTGGATGCCCGGCGTGGTCCACCGCGCGCCCTCGGCCAGCGCCGCGTACCGCCTGCGCTGCTTCTCCACCAGCACGGTCGCGGCGTGTTCCTCGTTGCCGCCCGCGCGCAGCATCGCGGCGAGCTGGTCGTACGGGCCGGGGCGGTAGACCTCGCGCATGCCGTGGCGCAGCCAGCGCAGACGTTCGACGATGCGGGCGTCGGCGTCGAGCGGGACCGGGTCGCCGAGGCCGTCGTAGCGGAACTCCTCCAGCTCGATGCGGCCGCCCGCCTGCCACAGCGACTCGTTGTCGGTAAGGGAGGCGCAGTGCAGGTGGCGCAGGTCGATCTCGCCGCTGGGTGGGACGGCCACGTCGAGCCGCAGTTCCTGGGTGCGCACGCCGAATGCGTTGAGCGCGATGCCGTTGGCGCCCGCCGACAGCCGCGCGCCGTGGAAGTTGGTCTCCCGGCCGACTTCCGCGCGCCGGATCCGGATCTCGCCCTCGGCGAGGCTGTCGGCCAGGATCAGGTCGCGCCCGATGTGGGCGACGCGCAGGTCCAGCGACGGCTTGGGCGAGCGGTCGCGGTGGTAGGAACCCGGTGCGAGCAGGGAGCTTCCGCGCAGGTCGACGTTGGCACCGACCTTGATCCCCGGCAGCAGCAGCGACCCGAACACGATCGCCGCGCGGGCGTCGAGGTTGCCACCGCAGGCGAACCGCCGCGCCTCGACCGCGTCGCCGCCCCGGTTGCTGAACACCGCGCGGTCGAGCAGCACGCTGCCCTGCACCTGCACGTCGACCAGCCGCACCTGCCCGGCCACCCGCGCGTCGCGGGCGTCGATGCCGCCGCGGATCTGGGTGCCGTCGAAGTGCAGTGAGCGGTCGCCGTAGGGCCCGGCGGCGCTTTCCCCGGCACGGAAGGACTCCCGGCCGCCGGACAGGTCGACACGCGCGTGCGCCATCCGCAGCGACCCGCCGATGTGGGCGTTGACCATGCGGACCGTGCCGGTGCTGGCGAAGCCGCGATCGAGGTTGACGTTACCGTCTATTTTGGACCGATCGGCGACCAGCGTGGCGTTGGGGTCGTAGAACGGGTCGTCCGGCGGGACCGGCCGTGAATGCTCGGTGCGCGGGGCCATCTTGGCTCCCCGCAAGGAGAAATCGCTGTCGACCCGCGCGCTCGCGAGCAGCACTTGGCCGACGCTGCGGAACGGCGTGCCCGTCGCGCCGTCCGGGGTCAGGTGCAGGTTGCCGCCGACCTGCACGCCGTTCCCGTTGAGCGCGAAGCCTTTCGGGTTGTTCAGCAGCGCGCCCGCGAAGTTGACGTTGCCGCCGGTGCGCAGGCCGGGGATGCGGACCTCGCCCTCGGCCTGCATGTTCGCCGCGAGCAGCGCGCCCGCCAGGTGCAGCCGGTTGGCGTGCAGGGCAGGCCCGTCGGTGCTGAACAGCTTGCTGCCGCGCAGGACGAGGGAGCCGTGGATCTCACCGTCGGTCAGGTCGACCGTGCCCTGCACGACCGTCCCGGCGACGAGCAGGACATCGTTGTCACTGCGCAGGTTGCGCGCGGTCAGTCCCGGCAGCGCGCAGTCGCGGAACTCGACGCCCGCGAGCTTGGCCTGACGCAGATCGGGCGGGAACTCGAAGCGGCAGCGCACGAACTCCAGCAGATAGGGGAACTCGACACCGCGTAAGTCGAGATGACCGGTCAGGAACCGGTCGGACACGGTCAGCACCGGGGCCGCGGCCGGGCGCCTGCGCCGCAGGACACCGCCGGAGTCGGGCTCGATCGCCTGCCGCACGACGTCGGTGGCGGCCAGATGTGCCCAGGCGGGCGGGAACGGGTCGTGCGGATCAAGGATGCCGCCCGCGTCGCCGAGCCAGTCCGCACTCACTTTTCGCGCCCTCTCCTCGGTCTTGTCGCCCAAGGAGTTAAACGCGCGCCGGCTACGCTTGGTTCCGATCCGGTCGCCCCGCGTGTGCGAAACGACCGGATCGGACGAAGATCAAACGGTCCTACCCGACCGGATCGACGTGGGTCGGGTCGAGAACGCGCTTGAGGAAGGTCTTCGTGCGCTCGTGCTGCGGCGACCCGATCACCTGCGCGGCCGGGCCTTCCTCGACGACGTAGCCGCCATCCATGAACAGCACGCGGTCGGCGACCTCACGGGCGAACTGCATCTCGTGGGTGACCACGAGCATCGTCATACCCTCGGTGGCCAGCTGACGCATGACGCCGAGCACCTCGCCGACCAACTCCGGGTCCAGCGCCGAGGTCGGTTCGTCGAAGAGCATGACGTCCGGGTTCATCGACAGGGCCCTGGCGATGGCCACGCGCTGCTGCTGGCCGCCGGAGAGCTGGGCCGGGAACGCCTTGGCCTTGTCGCCGACGCCGACCTTCTCGAGGTTGTCCTGCGCGATCTTCTCGGCAGCCGCCCTGCCCCGGCCGAGCACCTTGCGCTGGGCGACGGAGACGTTGTCCAGCACCGACAGGTGCGGGAACAGGTTGAAGCCCTGGAACACCATGCCCACCTGCATGCGCAGCTGGTTCAGCTCGGCCTCGGGCAGCATCTGGCCATGGTCCTGCAGCGTCTGGCCGCAGATCTCCACGGTGCCGCCCTGCGCCACCTCCAGGCCGTTGCAGCAGCGCAGCAAGGTGCTCTTGCCCGAGCCGCTGGGCCCGATGACCACCACCACCTGCGACGGCAGCACATCGAAGTCGATGCCGCGCAGGACGGCGTGGTCGCCGTAGGACTTGTGCAGGC
>DATLIA010000081.1:0-4667 GCA_035540215.1 Actinokineospora sp.
CTGGCGGTGCGGGCTGGACCTGGGCGGGGGATCCGCCGCCGGGTACCGCCGGGTCGCCCGGGGTGGAGCCCGCACCGCCAGTGTCCGGCGGTAGGACACTGGGGACCGTCAGCGGGAGCGCAGGAGTCACCGGACCGACCACCGGCACCTCGGGAGTGGCCGGCGGGGGCGATTGGGCCCACGCGGACGACGCCACTCCCAGGCCGATCATGCCCGCGACGGCTCGCGTCCACCCAACGCTCTTGGGCGCCCCCATGCGATTCTCCACGGAATGGTGCCGTGGCCGTCGGCAATGACGGCCTTATCGTAACAATCGGCACAGACTGCAGCCGAATTCACCCCGTTTCGTATTACCGCTAATGGACCCTGCTCGGGTCAGTAGTGGTAACGTGTGGCCGTGGTCGCCCGGGTGAGATAGGCGGAGGTGCGGAGCGGCGTCGAGTCGCGGGGCAGACGGGGGGCGGGGAGGTGGCCCGACTGCGGGAACGGGCGAAGTTCAGCGATTCCGGCGGCGGGTCAACGAGTTCAAGCCGCGTGGAACGGACGGGTCGAAACGGCCCGAACCCGGCGGTACGACCCGGCGGGTAGCGCGTCCGCGGTCGCGCTCCTTGCAGTTCATCGTCAGCAAAGGACGAGGTTGGCGGCCAGCCCGCCCTCGCTTGTCTCCTTGTACTTGTTGCTCATGTCCCGACCGGTCTCGGCCAGGGTCTTGATGGTCGTGTCAAGGTCGACGCGGTGCCGGGACGCGATCTCATTGGTCGCGATCATGTGGGCGATCCAGGCCTTCACCGCGCCGAAGGCGCAGCGCTCGATGCAGGGCACCTGCACGTAGCCGGCGACCGGGTCGCAGGTCATTCCGAGGTGGTGCTCCAGCGCCGACTCGGCGGCGTTCTCGATGACCAGCGGCGAGCTGTCCAGGGCCTGGGCGATGAACGCGGCGGACATCGCCGAGGCGACGCCAATCTCCGACTGGCAGCCGCCCTCCGCGCCGGAGAGCGTGGCGTTGTGCTTGCACAGGTAGCCGATGGCCGCGCCGGCGAGCAGGCCCTGGCGGACCTTCTCCATGGGCAACTTCCGCTTGCTCTCGACCAGACCGTAGACAATCGCGGGCATCACCCCCGCCGAGCCGCCCGTGGGCGCCGTGATGACCAGGTGGCCTCGCGCGTTCTCCTCGGAGGCAGCCAGGGCGCAGGCGGAGACGAGCGCGATGGCGCGGTCGCTCTCGTACTTCTCGTCCTGGGCCCGGGCCCAGACGGTCGCCGCCTTCGAGTGCAGCTTGATCGGGCCGGGCAGCACGCCCTCCTTCACGGCCAGGCCCGCCTTCACGGTCGCCAGCATGGCACCGGCGATCTTGTCCAGAAACGCATTGATCTGCTCCTCGGTCTTGCCCGAGACGGCCACCTCGTTGGCCATGATGACCTGCGCGATCGAGAGGTTGTTCTTCTCTGCGTGCTGGCGGAGTTCCTTCATCGTCGCGTAGGGGTACTTCGGCTGGCCCTTTTTGGGCGGCTCGTAGCCCTTCCACTCGTAGAACCCGCCGCCGGGTGAGTAGTACTCCAACTCGTAGACGGACTTGTCCCCGGCCATGAGCTTGCACGTCATGGTGTTCGGGTGCGGGAACTCGCCCTTCGCGGCGTCGTAGACGACGTCGGCGAGCGAGAGCTTGAACGTCTTGTCGCCGAGCTTTACGTCGTAGGTCTGCTGCGGCTTGGCGATCATCTCGTCGAGGAACAGCGGGTCCACCGTGGCCGGCTCCTTGCCGACCAGACCGGCCAGCGACGCCCGCTCGGTGCCGTGCCCCTTGCCCGTGGCGCTGAGGCTTCCGAACAGGTGGACCTTGAGCCCGGTGGCCTGCACGAGCTTGTCGGCCGGCAGCTTGGCGCACCGCTGGTAGAAGTCGTAGGTGATCCGCATCGGCCCGATCGTGTGCGAACTCGAGGGGCCGGGGCCGACCTTGTAGAACTCGTCCACCACGGTCATCACCGGGCCCCTGGACCTCTTGACGACGTCCAGGTCCGGGGACATCGTGGCGCCGAGCTTGGGCTGCGCTGCCTCCTTCGCCGCCTGGGCGGCGCGGGCCTCGGGCGTCCAGGTGGTGCCGGTCATCACCGCCGCCGCGCCGATGACGCCATGGCGCATGAGGAACGAACGGCGGTCGATGCCAGGGGTGGCGGCCGACTCCGTGAGCGGCGGCTGGAACAGCCCGTCGTCGTTGGCAGAAGCTGGTGCCCTCATGGGAGTCGCCCTCGAGAGTGTGGGTCGGTAACGGCCGTCGAGTTCACCCTGTGAGCCGAACGCTGACGCCCGGTGGGGCCACATCCGGATCGAGCCCAATCGGGAGCGTGGTTTGGCAGGGTGACGATAACCGGCCGGCACCGGTCCCACACCTGTCAATTTTGACAGGTCCGCCACGGATAAATTGACAGGTTCGTTGACGGGGTTCCCGGGACCGTCAATACTGCGGACGCCAAGTCGCGCGTCCCGATCGTACGTTTCTCCGACCTGGTTCGGCAGTCCGGATAGTACGCGCGAGATCGAACCACGAGGCACCGACATGAAGCAGCCAACGACTACCGGAACCGGTAAGTACGAGGCGCTGTTGGAGCGGTGCCGGGGCCTGGCGCCGGTGCCGACCGCGGTGGCCTACCCGTGCGAGGCGTCCGCGCTGGCAGGCCCCGTCGAGGCGGCGCAGCAGAAGTTGATCGTTCCGATCCTCGTGGGGCCGGCTGCCAAGATCGCCGAGACGGCGAAGTCGGCGGGCCTCGATCTCGGCGGGCTGGAGATCATCGACGTTCCCGACGCCCACGCCGCCGCGGAGAGGGCGGTCGCGCTCGTCCGCGAGGGCCGCGCCGAAGTGCTGATGAAGGGCAGCTTGCACACCGACGAACTGCTGGCGGCGGTCGTCTCTCGCGAGAAGGGGCTGCGGACCGGCCGCCGCATCAGCCACGTGTTCCTGATGGACGTGCCCACCTATCACAAGGTGCTCGTCGTCACCGACGGCGCGATCAACATCGCCCCGACGCTCGAAGACAAGGTGGACATCTGCCAGAACGCGATCGACCTGGCCATCTCACTGGGCCGCGACAAGCCCAAGGTCGCGATCCTCGCCGCGGTTGAGACGGTCAACTCCAAGATGCCGGCCACCCTCGACGCCGCCGCCCTGTGCAAGATGGCCGAGCGCGGGCAGATCAAGGGCGGGCTGCTCGACGGCCCGCTGGCGTTCGACAACGCGATCAGCAATGAGGCGGCCAGGACCAAGGGCATCGACTCGGAGGTCGCCGGCGACCCCGACGTCCTGCTCGCACCGGACCTGGAGGCCGCCAACATCCTGGCCAAGCAGCTCAGCTTCCTGGCGAACGCGGACAGCGCGGGGCTGGTGCTGGGGGCGAAGGTCCCCATCGTTCTCACCAGCCGCGCCGACAGCGTGCGGTCGCGGATCGCCAGCTGCGCCGTCGCCGCCCTGGTGGCCCACGCCCGGCGGTCGAAACCGTAACGGAGGTGTCATGGACACCTATGCGCTCGTCCTGAACGCTGGCTCGTCGAGCCTGAAGTTCTGCGTGTACCAGCAGACACAGAGGGCGCCCTGGCAGGTCGAGGCGCGGGGCCAGATCGAGGGGATCGGCACGTCGCCCCGGATGTCCGTGAAAGACGATCGGGGGACGAAGCGGCTCGACGAGAAGCTCGACCCGTCGGTCCGCGACGGCCGCGCTGCCATCGACACGCTCGCGGCGTGGCTTCGGTCGAACTACCAGGGTGGTCGCATCGCCGGCGTGGGCCACCGGGTGGTGCATGGCGGCCCCCGCTTCAGCGGCCCGACTGTGGTCACGCCGGCGATCCTGGCCGAGTTGAAGGAGTTGACGCCACTGGCCCCGCTGCATCAGCCGCACAACCTTGCCCCCATCGAGGCGATCTTCGACCGTATGCCCGACGTGCCCCAGGTCGCCGTCTTCGACACCGGCTTCCACCGCGGCCACGCGCCGGTCGCCAGCCTGGTGCCGTTGCCCCGCGACCTCTGCCGGGGCGGGGTGGAGCGGTACGGGTTTCACGGCATCTCCTACGAGTACATCGCCTCGGTCCTGCCCGAAGTCGCGCCCGAGGTCGCCGACGGGCGGGTCGTCGTCGCGCACCTGGGGAGCGGTGCCAGCCTCTGCGCGCTGAGGGACCGCAGGAGCGTGGACACCACAATGGGGTTTACGGCCCTGGACGGGTTGTGCATGGGCACCCGGCCGGGCGCCCTCGACCCCGGCGTCGTGCTGTACCTGTTCCAGAAGCTCGGGCTCACGGCCAAGCAAGTCGAGGAGGTCCTCTACAAGAAGTCCGGGCTGCTCGGGATCTCCGGTATCAGCAACGACATGCGGGACCTGCTCGGGCGGACCGAGCCGGAGGCCCGCCTGGCGGTGGACTACTTCGTCTACCGCGCGGCGAAGGAGATCGGCGCCCTGGCCGCGGCCCTCGGCGGCCTCGATGCGCTCGTGTTCACCGCCGGCATCGGCGAGAACTCGGCCGAGATCCGCAAGCGCATCAGCGAGACATCGGCGTGGCTGGGGATCGAACTCGACGAGGCGGCGAACGTCGCCAGGGCCCCGCGGATCACCACGTCGCGGAGCAAGGTGTCCGCCTGGGTGATCCCGACCAACGAGGAACTGATGATCGCCCGTCACACCCGG
>DATLIA010000082.1:0-27097 GCA_035540215.1 Actinokineospora sp.
GGTCTCGACCCGCCCACGACGCGCCTGGCCGCGTTGTCGGAAAGCCCAAGTACAACCCGGTACTACGGTCTTCCCTCCGCCTTGCCAGCCACGCCGTGGACAGGCCGATACCCGGCGAACGTTCGTGGTCAACGCACTAGAGTTCTCGGGCATGAGCTTGCGTCTGCGCGCCCCGATCGTCCTGCCCTGCGATGCCGCGTGTTCCGTCCTGCGCGACGCGGTGGTCGACATCGGCGACGACGGGCGGATCCTCCACTGTGGACCGGCGGCGACCGCGCCCGAGTCCGACGCCCCGGTGCGGGAGCTGACCGGGATCCTGTTGCCCGGCTTGGTCAACACCCACGCACACAGCCCGATGACGGTCCTGCGCGGCATGGGCGACAACCTGCCGCTGATCCGCTGGCTCACCGAGGTCATCTGGCCCGCCGAGGGCAAACTGAGCGGCCAGGACGTCTACGCGGGCATGGTCCTCGGCTCAGTGGAGATGCTCCGCGCTGGCGTAACCACCAGCGCGGAGATGTACTTCCACGGCGAAGACGTGGCCCGCGCGGTCATCGACACCGGCGCCCGCGCCGTCATCGCCCCAGCCATACTCGACGGCCTCGGCATGGACTGGCGCCAGATGCTCGCCGACATCGACACCTGGATCGACGCCGACGGCCTGCGCTTCGGCCCAGGCGAACGCGTCGAACTCGGCTACGGCCCCCACTCGGCCTACACATTGCCCCCCGCCGCGCTGGCCCAGGTCGCCGAAGCCGCCCGCGCCCGCGACGCACTCATCCAGATCCACGTCGCCGAGTCCCTGCCCGAAGACCAGGCACAGCGGGCCGAACACGGCTCGGTCCCCGCCCTGCTGGCCAAGCTCGGCTTCTTCGGCGGCCGAGTACTCACCGCCCACTCGGTACACCTGTCGGACGCCGACATCGCGGTCTACGCGGCGAACGGCGTCGGTGTCGCACACTGCCCCGGCTCCAACACCAAACTGGCGTCCGGAATCGCACGGCTCACCGACCTCCGCGCGGCCGACGTCGCGGTCGGCCTGGGCACCGACGGCCCAGCCAGCAACGACGACCTGGACCTGTGGGAAGACATGCGCCTGGCCGCCCAGCTGGCCCGAGTCTCCACAATGGACTCAACGGCCCTCGGCGCGGCCGACACCCTCCTCCTGGCCACCCGAGGCGGCGCGGCCGCACTCCACCGCGACGACATCGGCTCCCTGGAAACGGGCCGCTGGGCGGACATGGTCCACATCGGCATCGACGACCCAGCCTTCGCCGCCGGACTGGACGTACCCGACTCCCACCTCATCGCAAACCTGGTGTGGGCAGCCGGATCCAGGACAGTTCGCGACGTGTGGGTCGCAGGCGACCAGGTCCTCGCCGACCGCGAACCAACCAGAGTCGACCGCGCCGAGGCACAGTCGATGGCCGGAAAGGTGACTACGCGCCTGCTCGCCTAGTGCGCTGCCAGAGGCGAAAGAACCCGAACAGCAGACTCGCGCCGCCGAGCCCCATCAGCACGGTGAACGCGACATCGGTGGTCCGCTCCGCCTTGTAGACCTCGGGCAGGACGAGTTCGGCCCGCCGCTCGCACGTCACTGTCGCCTGCCCGGAGAACCAAGCGGTGTACACCGATTCCCGCATCGAACGCCTGCCGGTGTTCTCCGAGACCGCGATGTCGCGCTCGGCGCCGGAATCGGGCCGCACCAGGCAGGAGAAGTGGCCGTCGTCTGTCTCGATGCCGAAGAAGTCACCGGCCGCGGCCTCGAACCGCACGGACGGATCGACGACCACCTCGCCCGCCTCCGCGAGCTTCGCGGTGAACAGCAGCGGCGCGACCACGAGAGCGACTACCGCCGCGAGCCCGGTGAAGACGATCCACAGGACGAACCAGCGCAGGACTTTCGGTTTCTTCTTGGTTTCCCCGATCACGTGACGAGGCTATCGAACAGGGCGTGATCGAACGGTCACTTCGGTAAGGTGGGCGTCGGGGGTGGCCAGGACGGCCGTTCGCACCGCGGCGGCCACCGAATCGGCGGTCAGGTACCGCTCCGGCTGGTACTCGCCGCCCTCGTCGGCGCGGACGCCCCGCTGCATGTCGGTGTCGGTTCGCCCCGGGTAGACCGACGTAACCCGCAGACCGTTGGTCTCCTCCTCCCCACGCAACACATCAGCGAACGCCCGCAGAGCGAATTTGCTTGCCGCATAAGGCCCCCACCCCGGATTCGCGTTCTGCCCAGCACCCGAGTTGATCAACACGACCTGCCCACGCGCGACCCGCAACGCAGGCAGCAGCAACCGCGTCAGCTCAGCGACGGCGACCACGTTGACCTCATACATCCACCGCCACTCATCAGCGGAAAACCCATCCAGCGGCCCAACCCGCACCACACCCGCCGAGTGCACCAACACATCCAGACTGGCCAACTCAGCCGTAGCCGCGGCAAGCGCGGACCCGTCGGTCAATTCGACCGCCCACGGCCGAGCATCCGGCAACCCAGCCGCCACCGCCTCCAACGCGGCAAGATCCCGGCCACCAAGCAGCAACCGGTGAGTCGGAGCGAGTGCGTGCGCGATAGCGGCACCAATGCCGCGCGACGCACCAGTGATCAACGCGAGGGGACGCTCAGTCATACCCCCAAAATTAGTGCACCCGCCGTCACGAGGACGGCGGGTGCACCGGAGAGAACTACCTACTTCACTCGCCGATCTTGTGGCCGGGCTTCCAGATCACCGCGACCGCGGGACGCGGCTGCGCGGTGCCACCGTCGGGCCAGTGCGCCTTCGGGTTGTCGGCGCTGGCGCCGTCGAGCTCACCCGGGTGCTGGACCGAGACGAGGACGAAGTTGTCCTTGACGACCGGGCCACAGGTCTCCGCACCGGTCGAGACGGTGAGGAACTGCTTGAGGTGACCGCGCTCGGGGCCCTCGGTGGCCGTGGCGAACAGGCCGTCGTTGGAGCCGAGCTGGTTGCCGTCGGTGGAGATCCACAGGTTGCCGTGCCGGTCGAACGCCAGGTTGTCCGGGCACGAGATCGGGCTGACCTGGGTCTTGTCGTAGCCGCCGAAGTAGGTGTCGGCGCTGGCCGGGTCACCACAGACGAGCAGCAGACGCCACGAGAAGGTCAGCGCGGTGTTGTCGCCGCCGTCCTCTTCCCACTCCAGCACGTGGCCGTGCTTGTTGGCGTTGCGGGGGTTGATCTCCGTGGGGCCTTCCTTGCCCGGCTTGCCACGGTCGGTGTTGTTGGTGAGCGCGGCGTAGACGCGGCCCGACTTCGGGCTCGGCTCGACGTCCTCGGGGCGGTCCATCTTCGTGGCGCCCACGGTGTCGGCGGCGAGACGGGTGAAGACGTAGACCTCTTCCGCGGTGAAGCCCGCGACGAAGGACTCGTCGCCCGCGGCCAGCTTGATCCACTTGCCGGTGCCGTCGAACTCGCCGTCGGCGGGGAGCGCGCCGGTGAAGTCCGGGCTGTCACCGGTGAACTGGGCGACGTAGAGGGTGCCCTCGGAGAGCAGCTTCTTGTTCTGCTCGCGCGCCCAGCGGCTGTTGCCCGGGCGGACGCGGTTCTTGGAGACGAACTTGTAGATGTAGTCGAAGCGCTCGTCGTCACCCATGTACGCCACGACGTGGCCGTTGTCGGCGACGTGGACGTTGGCGCCCTCGTGCTTGAAGCGGCCCAGCGCGGTGTGCTTGACCGGCGCGGACTTCGGGTCGTGCGGGTCGACCTCGACGATCCAGCCGAAGCGGTTGACCTCGTTGGGCTCTTTGCTCACGTCGAAGCGCTCGTCGAAGTTCTCCCACTTGCGGCCGGACGCGGCACCGGCGAGGCCGTAGCGGGCGAGCCGGGCCTTGGTGGCCGGGTCGGTGACCGAGGCGGAGTTGGCGAAGTACTGGTTGAAGTTCTCCTCGCCGGTGAGGATCGTGCCCCATGGGGTCACGCCGCCCGCGCAGTTGTTCAGCGTGCCGAGGATCTTCGTGCCGGTCGGGTCGGCCTTGGTCTTGAGGAAGTCGCTGCCCGCGGCCGGACCGTCGACGGCGAACTCCGAGGTGACGGTGATGCGGCGGTTGTAGTGACCGTTCAGCTTCGGCACGAGCTTGCCGGTGTTGCACTCACGCTCGACCACGACGACGGACAGGCCGTGCGCGGCCCAGGCGATCTTGACCTGCTCCTCGGTCGGGCTGGCCGCGTTGTAGCCCTTGAACAGGAAGGTCTCGGTCGTGTACTCGTGGTTGGAGACCATCAGCCAGCGGTCGTCGCCAGCCGGGACCAGGCCACAGAAGTCGTTGTTGTAGCCGAACTGCTTGGCCTGCGCCGCGGCGGTCTGGTTGTCGAAGTCGAACTTCGGCGCGCCGGGCAGCACCGGGTCGCCCCAGGCGATCACGACCGAGGACACGTAGCCCTCCGGAGCGGTGATCTGGTCCGCGGTGTTCGGCGCGACCGGGGTGAAGTCCAGGCCCTTGGTCTTCTTCGGCTTCGGCTGGTGACCCGCACCGTGACCGGGGTGCGCCGCGGCGGACCCGGCGCCGACAGTCGCGACACCCGCACCGGCGACGGCGAGCACGGCACCGGCCTTGAGCATGCCGCGGCGGCTCACGATGTTGCGAACGACATCGCCGAAGTAGGCGTTGTCAGAGGTGTTCGGCGCCTCGTGGGAACAGGCGTTGCCACAGCGGTACTCACAAGTGACTGCCTGCCTGCCGAGGGGATTGTTCGGCTGCAGCAGCGGCAGGTTGATTCGGCCGTCGGACACGGGGGCCTCCTGAGATCTGTCCCATGCGGGACAGGGCAAAACGGTCAGTGGGAACGCCGTGACGTTAAGAGGCCCAAGCCAGAGGAAGCGAACATCGAAGTGAACAGGGGGCGAACAGATCAATCATTACCGCAGGTCGCGGCATGGGCACGGCTCGCGATCAACGAGCGCGCAGCACCTCAGGGTCGAATTTGATGGCAAACGGCGCTGCCGATTCCAACAATTGGCCGCCGGCAGCCGTAGCCCGCATCACATAGCGCCCGTCGATCAGCTCGAACAGATCAGCCGCGTCGTCTTCGAGCCGCGCACGCAGGAAGTACGGGATCCCGCCGATCGCGGCCAGCTCCTGCCGATCCACTCGCTCGTGCCCATTCACTATCTGGCCCGCGATCAGCACCGCGTCCGCGGGCATCCAGATCGACTCGCGCGCCTGCCGACGGACAACCGCGAAGTCGAGCTGTATCCATCGTTCTGGTGAAAACGCGACGTTGGTCATCGGATACACGACATACGGGCAATCCGAGGAACGTAGCGCGCAGTAGACCGCGCCCATCGCATACGACGTGGCGCTCCCGCCGGACCTGCTCATGCCGAGATCGCCGTCGACGCAGTCGTAATAGGTCCCGCCGGGCAGTTCGGGCAGCGGTAGGTACCGCTCAGCAAGCAAAGTCGTCCACATGCCGTGGAATGCGGCCAACGGATCGAACCTGGTGGTCAACACCGAACCAGTGTGGGTCCGGACAAGGCGAAAGCCACCGCCAGGAGATCGAAATCCCCCGATGGTGGCTTTCACTCTAACTACGTTCAGCGTTCGATGTCGCCCTTGATGAAGTCCTCGACGGCGCGGAAGGCCTCGTCGTCGGCGTACTGCTCCGGCGGCGACTTCATGAAGTACGAGGAGGCCGACAGGATCGGGCCGCCGATGCCGCGGTCGAGCGCGATCTTGGCCGCCCGGACCGCGTCGATGATGACGCCCGCGGAGTTCGGGGAGTCCCAGACCTCGAGCTTGTACTCCAGGTTCAGCGGGGTGTCGCCGAAGGAGCGGCCCTCGAGGCGGACGTAGGCCCACTTGCGGTCGTCGAGCCACGGCACGTGGTCCGACGGGCCGATGTGCACATCGGCCTTCGCCATCTCGTGCGGGATCTGCGAGGTGACCGACTGGGTCTTGGAGATCTTCTTGGACTGCAGGCGCTTGCGCTCCAGCATGTTCATGAAGTCCATGTTGCCGCCGAAGTTCAGCTGGTAGGTCCGCTGCAGCTCGACACCGCGGTCCTCGAACAGCTTGGCCATCACGCGGTGCGTGATCGTCGCGCCGACCTGGGACTTGATGTCGTCGCCGACGATCGGGACACCCGCCTCGGTGAACTTCGCCGCCCACTCCGGGTCCGACGCGATGAAGACCGGCAGCGCGTTGACGAAGGCGACGCCCGCGTCGATGGCGCACTGGGCGTAGAAGCGGTCGGCGTCCTCGGAGCCCACCGGCAGGTACGACACCAGCACGTCGACCTCGGCCTCACGCAGGATGGCCACGACGTCGGCCGGTTCCTCGTCGGACTCGGTGATGATCTCGCGGTAGAACTCGCCGAGACCGTCCATGGTGTGGCCGCGCTGGACCGTCACCCCGGTCGGCGGCACGTCGCAGATCTTGATCGTGTTGTTCTCGCTGGCCACGATCGCCTCGGACAGGTCGCGGCCGACCTTCTTGGCGTCGACGTCGAACGCGGCGACGAACTCGATGTCGCGCACGTGGTAGTCGCCGAACTGCACGTGCATCAGGCCTGGCACGCGGGAGGCCGGATCGGCGTCACGGTAGTAGTGCACACCTTGCACCAGCGACGCCGCACAGTTGCCGACGCCGACGATGGCCACCCGCTCGCTGTGGCGGTTCTCGCCCATGCCGGTTCTCCTTCTCGTTTCCCGCCGCGTCCTTCGACGCGGTTGTCCTGACAGCGTTCAACAGGTCGAGCGGGTCATTCAGTCCCGCGCTGCTCCTGCTGTTCGTGTGCGATCAACTCGTTGAGCCAACGCACTTCGCGCTCGCTGGATTCCAGACCGAGGCGATGAAGTTCTCTGGTGTACCTGTCGATCTGCTCGCCCGCCCTGGCCATCGACGAGCGCAGACCCTCACGCCGCTCCTCGACCCGACGTCGCCTGCCTTCCAGGATTCGCATCCTGACCTCGGCGGGCGTCCGCGAGAAGAACGCCATGTGGACGCCGAAACCCTCGTCGTCCCAGGTCTGCGGGCCCGCGTCGGCCAGCAGCGCGGCGAAGCGCTCCTTGCCATCGGCCGAGAGCTTGTAGACCCGCTTGGCGCGCCTGCCCCACGACCTGGCCTCGTCGTCGGGGGCCTCCTCGGCGATCAGCCCTTCCCGCAGCAACCGCCGCAAGGTCGGGTAGAGCGAGCCGTAGGAGAACGTCCGCAGCGTGCCCAACAGGTCGTACAGCCGCTTGCGCAGCTCGTATCCGTGCATCGGGGCCTCGTGGAGCAACCCGAGGATCGCGAACTCGAGCATGAGGCACCCCCGTTCGGGCATCCGACCTGTCCTACTCGTCCACTATATCGCGCCGATACATCCACTGCTGACCAACGCGACCCCCTGTGTTCATCGACACGTCAACGACGCAGGTAGCGGCCACTGAACCGGTTCCGTTCCCATCATCGCCGGTCAGAGCGTCCCCAGATCACAACTGTGACGCGCGGTGCATGTCCGCTGCACCGAACGGCGCATCGCCGTGATAACGGGCCCGCGTACGCTGTCCCCGTGCGAACGCAACGGCAGGTCGTCGACTACGCGTTGCAGCGCAGGGCGCTGCTGGCGGGGGTCTACTCGGGCCGTGTCGGCACCTTCGAGGTGTGCGACGCGAACCCGTACCTGCTGCGTGCCGCCAAGTTCCACGGCAGGCCGACCGATGTCACCTGCCCGGTCTGCCGCAAAGAGCAGCTGACCCATGTCCACTGGGTCTACGGCGAGGCACTGAAACACGCGTCGGGTTCGGCACGGGCTCCCGAGGAGCTCGACCGGATGGCGACGCTGTTCGAGGAGTTCAGCGTCTACACCGTTGAAGTTTGCCGGACATGTTCGTGGAACCACCTGGTGCAGTCATACGTCCTGGGGACAGGGGGCGTACGCGCGCCCCGGCCCCGAAGGAGGACGGCAGCGGAGTGACAAGCTCGCTTGCGAAGGGACAGCCGTTCAGGCTGCCTCGGGTATCCGCTGCGGATGACCACCGAACGACGCCCCAGATCGGGGCGCCGGTTTGGGAGGCTTTCTTAACGTGAACGACCACAGTGACGACCGCGGGCGCGAGCCAGCGTGGCCATCCGGCGCCGACCCGGACGCGGAGCAGCCCCAGCGGGCCGAGCCCGTCGAACGCACCGGGTTCTGGAGCCCGCTGTGGGAGGAGGAAGACGACCCTGGGGCGCCGGGTGCCGTCGACTCCACCAACACCCCCGCGGGCCCCGCTGGCCGGCGCGCGCGCCACGGCGAGCCCGCTGACGCCGGTGCCAGTCACGGCGCTGGGCAGGAGCCCGGCCGACGGGCGGCTCGGCAGCCTGGGACTGCGGGCCGTGACGAGCTGAACGGATCTAACGGCCGCGGCCTGCCCGGTCTGGGCGGCTCGGGAGCCGGCATCCCCGGCGCCGCGGCAGGCGCGGCAGGCGCGGGCGCGGCTGGTGCCGCGGGCATCGCTGGTGCGGGCGCCGCGTTCGGCGCGGCAGGCGCGGGCGCGGCTGGTGCCGCGGGCGTGGCGGGTGCCGCGTTCGGCGCGGGCGCACCCGTTGCGAACGAGGCACGGGCCGGAGGTCCGCTTGGCGGACCCGGTGCGGCTGGCGGAGCAGGTGGCCTTGGTGGACCCCGGCAGGCGGGTGGCCCCGGCGGCCCCGGTTCGCCGGGTGGACCAGGCGGGCTTGGCGGCCCCAATGGGCCTGTCGGCCCCGGTGGCATAGGTAGTCCCGGTGGACTTGGCGGACCCGGTGGTCCCGGCCCCGCAGGCGGACCCGGTGGTCCTGGCCCGGCGGGTGGGCCAGGTGGGCGCAACGCGGCCGGTTGGCCTGGCGGTCCCGGCCCCAATGGACTGGGCATGAATCCCAATGGACCTGGCATGAATGGACCCGGAATGAACAGGCCCGGCGTGAACGGCCCAGGCGCGAACGGCCGCGGCATGAACGGCCCCGGGCTGAACGGCCCCGGCATGAACGGCCCCGGCGCGGACCCCACCCGCGCGATGGTCGGCCCCGGCGGCGACGAGACCGTCGCCATGCCCCAGGGCGGCCTGCGACCGCCGCCCGTCCCGCCCGGCAGGCCGCGGCACGATCCCGGCGAAGACCCCACCGTCTACTTCCCGCAGAACGCGGGCCAGGGCCGAGCCGAGCCCGCGCTGCTGACCCACCGCGAACCGGACTACGAGGACAACTACGCCGACGACGACTACGGTCCCGACGAAACCCCCGTCAGCGACGAGGAAGCCAAGCGCCTGCGGCGCAAGAAGATCTGGCGTCGGGTGCGTCGGACCGCCTACGTCGGCACCGCGCTGATGATCATCTTGCCGGTGTTGGCGTTCTTCATCACCTACCAGATGGTCGAGGTCGAGAGCCCGGAAGAGGTCGCCAACCAGCAGGACAAGGTCGTCACGCTTTACTGGTCGGACAACACTGAGATGGCCAAGCTCGCCAAGCCCGGCGGCGGCAACCGGGTCATGCTGACCTACAACCAGATCCCCAAGGACATGCTGCACGCGGTGTACGCCGCGGAGGACGCCACCTTCGAGACCAACTCCGGCTTCGACCTGAGCGGCATCGGGCGAGCGGTCTGGAACAACATCAGCGGCGGCGGCGGTGGCGGCTCGACCATCTCCCAGCAGTACATCAAGAAGGCCAGCGGCGACGAGGACGCGACCCTCACCCGTAAATGGGTCGAGGTCGTCAAGTCCTACAAGATGAACGAGACGTACTCCAAAGACGAGATCATCACCGCGTACCTCAACACGATCTACTTCGGCCGCGGCGCATACGGCGTCGCCGCCGCCGCGAAGGCGTACTACAACATCGATGACCTGATGACGATCACCAAGTCACAGGCCGCGCTGCTCGCGGGCATGATCCAGACGCCGTCGCGACACAAGGACACCCAGTACCAAATGGACCGGTGGACCTATGTCACCGGCCGCATGGTCGCGCTCGGGTGGATGACCGAGGCCGAGAAGGCCCAGAGCGCGTTCGTCCCGCCGGTCCCGGTTGAGGACACCAAGGGCGCGGGCCTGCCCGGTCCGCTGACTGGCCTGCCCGAAAAGGTCTACGCCGAGCTCAGGGACCGGGGCATCAGCGAGGAATCGATCAAGCGCAACGGCTACAAGATCACGCTGACAATCGACAAGACCGCGCAGGCGATCGCGGAGAAGTCGGTCAACGACGTGATGGCCGGTCAGCCCGCCAACTTGCACCCCGGGCTGGTGGCTGTCGACCCGAAGACCGGCCACATCCTGGCCTACTACCCGAGCGCCAACGGCACCGGAACCGACTGGGCCGCGACCCGGCAGGAGCCGGGTTCGTCGTTCAAGCCGTTCGACTTGGTCGGCTTGCTGCGCAAGGGCAAGGGCATCTTCGAGACCTACGACAGCGCCAACAAGGGCTTCCCGGCGACCAGCAAGCACATCGTCAAGAACGCGTCCAAGCCCACCTGTGGTGAGTGCACCGTCGCGCAGGCCATGAAGGAGTCGCTGAACGTCGTTTTCAGCGACATGGTCTACAACGACGTCAAGCCCGCGGGCGTGATCGACGCGGCGCAGCGGGCGGGTGTGCGATCGCCGCTTGACGCGGCCGCAGGCGACATCAACATCGCCATCGGCGGTGGTAACACCCAGGTCAGCACGACCGACATGGCCTCCGCCTATGCCACCTTCGCTGCGGGCGGCGTCTATCACTTGCCGCACCTCGTCGCCAAGGTCGAGAAGCCGGACGGCACGATCATGTTCGACGAGACCAACTCCCAGGATTTGCTGGAGAAGAACGCTTTCGACGACAACCCCGACGTCAACCAGAAGATCGCCCGCAACGTCACCGAGACGCTGTTGCCGATCCCGAAGTCGTCGGGCATCGAGTGCGCCAATGGCAGGCTGTGCGCGGGCAAGACCGGCACCCACCAGTACGGCGACACGCCGGACAACGCCAAAGCGTGGATGGTGGGCTACACCCCGCAGGTGTCCGCGGCGGTGTCGCTGAGCGGTGACAGCACCGAGCTTCGCCTGAGGGACGCCAAGGGCAAGATCATCTACGGTAGCGGGCTGCCAGGGAAGATCTGGCAGAAGTTCATGAACGACTATCACAAGACCGTCTATCCGAAGAACATGGAGAACTTCGGCAAGTTCGTCGCTATCGGCAAGGCCGAGCCGACGTTCTCCTCCAGCCCGAGCGCGCCCCCGACGACAACCACCCCGCCGTCTGGTTCCGGTCAGCCGACCACGACGACCGAGAAGCCGACGAAGACGACCGACCCGGATCCGACGACCACCACGACCAAGACCCGGCCGACCCGGCCGACGACGACGGATCCGATCATCCCGCTGCCCGGCGGCAACTAGCCGGAAGTGACAATCGAAGGCGGCGTCCACCCCAGGTGGGCGCCGCCTTCGGCTTTTCTCCCCGCGTCCACCCCGCACGACCGCGTCAGGCCGTAGCATCGCGCGCGTGTCAGTTGATCCAGGTCGGACCGAAGAGGTCGACTCGCTTCAGTCCAGCCCGGTGGGCAGCGACAGCGTTGGCGACACCGCCAGCCTCGGGCCGCGGGAACGCGACCGGCCGACCTGGACGGAGTCGCTGGCCAAGCACGCCAGCGCGCCGTTCGGCGGGATCACCGGCAGACACGCCGCGGTCGGCAGGCACTGGTTCTGGACGCCACTGCGGGTGGCGCTGCTGATCGGTGTGGTGACGCTGACGCTGGGCTGGTTCCAGAAGTCGCCGTGCATCCAGCAGTACGACGCGGCCAATGGCCAGGGCCCGGTCCAGTTGGAGCTCGACTGGCGGTCCAGCCGCCAGTTCACCGCCATGTGCTACTCCGACATCGTCCCGCTGTACTCGGCCGAGCGGCTGGACAAGGGCGGCTTCCCGTACCTCACGATGTGGTACGACGACGAGGGCAAGCCGACCCAGCACGAGCGGTACATGGAGTACCCGGTGATCACCGGGATGTTCCAGTGGTTCAACGCCCAGCTCACCGACGGCTGGCAGGAGCTGGCCAGGGAAGGCTGGCTGCCGACCGGGCTGCCGGTGGTCGTCTACTTCGACATCAGCGCGTTCTGGCTGGCCCTGGCGTGGCTGGTGACGATCTGGGCGGTGGCAAGAACAGCGCGGCGCAGACCATGGGACGCGGCGTTCATCGCACTGTCTCCGCTGGTCATCGTGCACGCGTTCACCAACTTCGACACGCTGGCCACGGCGTGCGCCGCGGCCGGGCTGCTGGCGTGGGCGCGCAACAAGCCGGTGCTCGCGGGCATCCTGCTCGGGCTCGGCGGCGCGGCGAAGCTCTATCCGCTGTTCCTGCTCGGGCCGCTCCTCATCCTCTGCGTCAGATCCGGCCATACGAAGGTCTGGACCCGCGCGGCGATCGCCGCGGTCGGCACCTGGGTGGCGGTGAACGCGCCGTTCCTGCTCTACGAGCCGCTGCGAAAGGGCTGGGGCGAGTTCTTCCGGCGCAACTCCGAGCGCGGCGCGGACCCGGACTCGCTCTACAACGTGGTCATGCACTGGGCCGAGTGGCCCGGGTTCGACGGGCCGCTCGCCTTCGGCGAGTCGCCGTCGGTGCTGAACCTGGTGACGATCGTGCTGTTCGTCGCGGCCTGCGGCGGTGTGGCGTACATCGCCTTGCACGCGCCGACGCGGCCGCGGGTGGCGCAGCTGTGCTTCCTGGTCGTCGCGGCGTTCCTGATCACCAACAAGGTGTGGAGCCCGCAGTACTCGCTGTGGCTGGTGCCGCTCGCCGTGCTGGCGATACCCCGGTGGAAGCCGCTGCTGGCGTGGATGGCGATCGACGCGCTGGTCTGGGCCCCTCGCATGTTCTATTACCTGGGTGAAGGCAACCGCGGGCTGCCAGAGGACTGGTTCCTCGGCTTCGTGGTCGCGCGCGACGTCGCGGTGCTCGCGCTGTGCGCGCTGGTGATCTACGAGATCTACCACCCGGCCCGCGACGTGGTCCGCAAGTGGGGCGAGGACGACCCGGCGGGCGGTGTGCTCGACGGCGCCCCCGACAAGTTCGTGCTCCCGCGCCGCACACCTGTGGCCGCCGCGGCGGAATAAGCAGGTAGGAGTTTCGCGCTGTCCATGTGAGACTGAAGGTCGGGGCTAATGATGGGATGATCGGAGGGCTCGTGGCCGGGCAGCGTCGTGGGTTCCTGTTCGGTTTCGCCGCCTATCTGATGTGGGGCTTCTTCCCGCTCTACTGGCCGCTGCTGCGACCGGCCGGACCGGTCGAGATCCTCGCCCACCGCATCGTGTGGTCCCTCGTCGCCGTCCTAGTGCTGATAGTGGTCGCCCGCCGCTGGACCCACCTGCGCGCGGTCCTCGCCGACCGCCGCCGGGTCATGTTCATCGCCGCGGGCGCGGTGACGATCGGCGTCAACTGGGGCGTCTACATCTATGGCGTCAACAGCGGCCAGGTCGTGGAGACCTCGCTCGGCTACTTCATCAACCCGCTGGTCACGATCCTTCTTGGCGTCGTCGTCCTGGGGGAGCGGCTGCGCGCCGGACAGTGGGTCGGCCTGGCGATCGCGCTGGCCGCTGTCGTCGAGCTGACCTTCGACTACGGCAGGCTGCCGTGGATCGCGCTGACCCTCGCGTTCTCCTTCGGCACGTACGCGCTGATGAAGAAGAAGGCCGATGTCGGCTCGACCGAGGGCCTGGCCCTGGAGACCCTCCTGCTTGCCCCGATCGCGCTGACCTACCTGTTCGCGGGCGGCGGCGGGACGTTCGGGAACGCGGGCTGGGCCAACGCGCTGCTGCTCGCGGGCACCGGCGTGCTCACCGCGATCCCACTGCTGATGTTCGGCGCCGCGGCGACCAAGGTCTCGCTGACCACGCTGGGCCTGCTGCAGTACACCGCGCCGACCGTGCAGTTCCTGTGCGGCGTGATCGTCTTCCACGAGCAGATGACCACGGCCCGCTGGGTCGGGTTCGGGCTGGTCTGGCTCGCGCTCGTGGTGATCACCACTGAGTCGCTGCTGACCCGGCGCAGGGCCGCGGCGCTGCGACAGATCGAGCGTGAAGTCGAGCTGGTCTAGGCGCTAGAGACACGTTCCGGCACGGGCGCTGGGTCCTCATCGAAGGTCGAGCGCGCCGATAGGAACGCGACGAACAGACCGACAAGCAGAGCCGCGCGACCCCAGACGCCGATCATGACGAGCTGGGCGCTGAAGCTGTCGTACATCCCGGACGGCTCCTTGGCCGCGATCCGCGCGAACCACAGGAAGATCCCGACGCCCATCGCGAAGTCGGCGACGAAATAGGCCGTGATCCAGCCCCACCGGATCTTGAGCAGCACGAACATCGGCACCAGCCACAGCGTGTACTGCGGCGAGTGGACCTTGTGCAGCAGCAGGAACCCGCACAGCATCGCCGCGGACACCGCGACCCACGGATACGTGTGCTCCCGCTTGAAGCGCACCCAGCCGACCAGCACCGCCGCGACGAACGAGGCGACCACGAGCAGCGGCGACGCGAAGCTGATGAACCCCTGCACGGACTCGTTGCCCGGATCGGAGTCGGGGCGGAAGGCCCAGAACCAGATCGAGTTCGCGGTGATGTCGGCCTTGCGCTGGCCCTGGAAGACGAATGAGGCCAGCCAGCCGTCCCAGCCCGCGACGGCGAACGGGATGTTCACCGCGACCGCCGTGACCATCGACACCAGCGCGACCCGGATCATGCCCGCGACGTCACGCTGCTTGCCCGGTGGCAGCTCGGCGCCGCCGCGGCCGCCGGTCAGCACGTAGAACATCAGCGGCAGCACGAAGATCGCGGGATAGAGCTTGAACGCGAACCCGAGCCCGAGCAGGACAGCCGCGGCGACGCCGCGGTCGACCAGCGGCCGGTCGGTCCCGCGCTTGCCCCAGCCGCGGTGCACCACGTAGACGGCGGCGACACCGCAGGCCACCACTGGGAGCTCCCAGTTGTGGAACGCGTAGAGCACCAGCGGCGGCGACAGTGCCCAGATGAGGGCCCGCCAGCGCGACAGCCGACCGAGCAGCCACGCCGTCGCCAGCCCGAACGGGGCCATGATCAGCGCGGAGAACAGCAGGAACTCGGCGTCGGTGTGCGCGAACAGCGCGCCCGCCCAGATCAGCAGGCCGGTGAGCACCGGGTACTCGACGCTGCCGCCGGTGAGGTCGCCGCTCTCGCTCATCCCGCCGTCGACGTACGGGAAGACGTGCCGGTCGATGTCGCGGCCGATCCACAGGTACTGGATGTCGGAGTAGCAGACGTCGGCGTACTTGCGCTCGTGGAAGTCGGGCTGGCTGCGGCCCCACTGGTCGAACTCGGGGCCCGCGCAGCGGTCCTTGTTGGCGAAGCCGATGAGCAGGGTGATCCCGCAGAGCAGCACGAGCCCGGCCAGCGCGGCACGGCCGAGACGGACGGCGGCCGAACTCCGCTCCTCGCGCGCGTCCAGCACCGCGCTAGTCGCCTCCCCTGTCGCTGTCACGCCTGCGGGCATCTCGCTCACCGCCCGAGGGCTTCGCGCAGGAACGCGATGTCCTCCGCCTGGCCGTCGGCCGGGGTCTCCACCACCACGGGAGCCCCCGCGGCGGCCACCACGTCGACGAGCTGCTTGGCGTCGATCGTGCCAGTCCTGATGTTGTCGTGCCGGTCGCGCGTCGAGCCGAACTCGTCGCGCGAGCTGTTGAGGTGGACGAGGTCGATTCGCCCTGTGATCTCCATCACTCGATCGACGATGCCGATCAAGTCCTCGCCCGCGGCGAACGCGTGACAGGTGTCCAGGCAGAACCCGGCGCCGAACTCGCCGACCGCGTCCCACAGCCGGGCGAGCATGTCGAACCGCCGGGCCATGGCGTTGTCGCCGCCCGCGGTGTTCTCGATGAGGATCGGCACCCCGAAGCCGCCGTCGGCCTGCTGGCGCTCGAAGAACTTGCGCCAGTTGTCGATACCGACCGCCGGGTCCTCCTCGGCGCCGAGGTGGCCGCCGTGCACGACCAGGCCCTTCGCGCCGACCTTGGCCGCGCCCTCCGCGTGCTGCACCACCAGCTTTCGCGACGGGATGCGGATGCGGTTGTTCGTCGAGGCGATGTTCACCCGGTATGGCGAATGGATGAACACGGTGAGATCCGAGGCGAGGAGTTCCTCGGTCTGCGGGTGCGGCTGCGGGGCCTTGAAGCTCTGCGGATCGGCCAGGAAGAACTGCACCACCTCGGCGTCGCGCGCACGCGCGGCGCCAACCGGGTCGTCGTCTCGGACGTGGGCGCCGATGCTCATGACTGGCGAGCGTAGTCGGCGAGGGCGTCAAGACAGCGTTCGCGGTCACGCATCATCGCCCCGGCACGGGTGAATTACGCACAATCAGCCCTGGTTGCCGTCACAGCGAGGGGTTATCGTCGTTTCTTCTACGTAAGCTACTTGTCAGTACCCCGGAGGGTGACCATGCGACGCCGTGTGAAGACGTTCGCGTCCGGCCTCGTGCTCACGCTGAGCACGGCAACGGCGGCCTTGGTCATGACCCCGAGCGCACAGGCGGCCGAGCCCATCGTGGTCGGCGACTGCTCCACCAGCATCCAGGGCGCCCCCGGCACCCCGATCTCGCTGAGCCCGGCCGCGGTCCTCGACCCGGTGCTGAGCATCGTGCGCGCCGTGCCGCTGCTCGGCCCGACCCTTGCGGGCGGTGTGAGCAGCGCGCTGTCGAGCATGGGCAACATCCCGCTCGGCGCGATCCCCAGCGCGAACACCACCATCTCCGGCGGCACCATCGCCGCCACCGCCGTGCCCAAGATCAAGGCGGCCATTCAGAGCGTCCCCCTGATCGGCGAGTTCCTCACCGGGATCATCACCAAGGTGCAGAGCGCGCTGGCCTCGGGCTGCGCCATCGTCGTGACCGTGGTCAACACCGCGGCCGCCCCCGTCCAGGACGGCGCCAAGACCGTCGGCGGCGTCATCGAGCAGGGCGTCGCCGCCCTGCCGCTGCCGGGCGGCTCGACCAACCCGACGACGCCGGGCACCAAGCCCCCGACCGGTGGCACCCCCGGCGGCGGCTCGACCACACCCGGCGGCGGCGTGGCCATCCCCGGCTCGAACCAGCCGGTGGTCGGCGGCGTGCCGAACTCGGGCCTGACGCTGGGCAACTACGACTTCGGCCGCGCGCCGATGGTCGACTACTCGAACCTGCCCTTCGCCAAGGCCGGGTTGTTCGCCCCGTCGCCCGGCATGCGGTACGGCGGCTCGGTCCCCGGCTACACCCCGCAGTTCGGCATCCTCGGCGCCAACAACGACACCGACGGCGTGCACCAGGCGGGCCACGCCGACGCGCTGAGCCCGGTCGGCGGCGGCAAGATCGCCTTCCCGGTCCTGCTCGCGGTACTCGTCCTGTCCGGCGTCACCGCCGCACTGGTCCGCACTTGGGTCCTCCGCCGCACAGTCGCGTGACCTGAGCGGGCGGCTATCGTTCACCCACCAGTGGCGATCACCACGAAAGGGTGACTAAGTGCGGCGTCTGATCAGCTCTGTTCTGGTGTCCCTCGCCGCCGCTGCGACCGCTGTCCTGGGGTCCGGACACGCCGTCGCCGCGCCACTGCCGTTCCTGGCTGTGGACTGCCATCAGAGCGTGCTGGCGTTCAAGGGACAGCCGGTCCACCTGGCTCGTCTCGCCGTCGTCGGGCTTGTCGCGCAGGCGGTCAACGAGACCCCGGGTCTCGGCACACTGCGCGCCGCCGCGGTCACCCTCACGTTCCCGCTCGGCAGCGCACTGCCAGTCGGCGAGGTGCCGGACGGCACGGGTGAGATCCCCGCGGCCACCATCGCCGACGCCGTCGCCACCGCGGTCAAGCCGATGGGGGAGTTGGTCCCGCACACCGACGCCGCCGTCGCCCGGGTCCGCGAACTCGTCACCGAGAAGTGCGGCATGACGCTGCGCGCGATCGACGCGAGCAAGCCCAAGCCGGGTACTCCCAAGCCCGGCCAGAACCCGGGCGGACCGACCACGCCGAACACCCAGCCCGTCGGCGGCTACACCGCGCCCGACCAGCTACGCCTCTACGACGCGGCCACATTCGCCGCAGCGCCCCGCGACTACGGCTCGGTGCCCTTCGCCAAGGTGGGCCTCTACATCCCGTCGCCCAACGCGCGGTACGGCAGCGTCCCCGGTTTCGCTCCCGAGTTCGGCCTGCTGACCGACAACCAGCAGATCCGCGACGCGGGCGCGGCGCGGGCCCTGCCCGCGGGCCCCGCCGACACGATCGGAGTGCCGATCCTGGTGGCGGTGCTGGCGCTGTCGGTGGTCACTGGTGCACTTGTCCGTACCTGGGTGCTGCGCAAGGCGTAATCGCACGCTGTTACGCTTCTTCGGCAGACCCTCCTGCCACGGATCGTCCGTGGCCGCGAGTCCACAGGAGGTGAGTGGTCTTCATGCGTCATTACGAGGTTATGGTCATCCTCGACCCCACACTCGATGAGCGAACTGTCGCTCCTTCACTCGACACGTTCCTCAACGTGATCCGTACGTCGGGTGGCAACGTCGAGAAGGTCGAGATCTGGGGCAAGCGTCGCCTCTCGTTCGAGATCAAGAAGCACGCCGAGGGCATCTACGCCGTGCTCGACATCAACTCCGAGCCCGCCGCGGTCAAGGAACTCGACCGCCAGCTCTCGCTGCAGGAGTCCGTGCTGCGGACCAAGGTCATGCGCCGCGAGAACGCCTGACGGGCCGGAGGCGACGATGGCAGGCGACACGACGATCACGGTGATCGGCAATCTGACCGCCGATCCGGAACTGCGCTTCACCCCGTCCGGCGCGGCCGTGGCTAGCTTCACGGTGGCGTCGACTCCCCGCACGTTCGACAAGGCGAGCGGCGAGTGGAAAGACGGCGAGGCGCTGTTCCTGCGATGCAACATCTGGCGGCAGGCCGCGGAGAACGTGGCCGAGTCGCTGACCCGCGGCGCGCGGGTGATCGTGAGCGGACGGCTCAAGCAGCGGTCCTTCGAGACCCGCGAGGGCGAGAAGCGCACTGTCATCGAGCTCGAGGTCGACGAGGTCGGCCCGTCGCTGAAGTACGCGACGGCGAAGGTCAACAAGGTCAGTCGAGGCACCGGCGGTGGCGGCGGCGGATACGGCGGTCCTTCTGGCCCGCCCGCTGACGACCCGTGGGGCTCCGCTCCGCCCGCCTCAGGCGGCGGTGGCGGCGGCGGCTTCAACGACGAGCCTCCCTTCTGATCAGCCGACTGATCCCCCAGACTCATTTCACTCAAGACGAAGACCAGGAGTAAGACCGTGGCCAAGCCACCGATTCGCAAGCCCAAGAAGAAGGTCTGCGTGTTCTGCAAGGACGTGAAGAAGGACCGTCCTGTGAACATCGACTACAAGGACACCACGCTGCTGCGCAAGTACATCTCCGACCGCGGGAAGATCCGCGCGCGTCGCGTGACCGGCAACTGCAGCCAGCACCAGCGGGACGTCGCCATCGCGGTGAAGAACGCCCGTGAGGTCGCCCTGCTTCCCTACACCTCGACCGCTCGCTGATCAGGGGGAGACGCATCATGAAGCTCATCCTCACCACTGACGTGACCGGCCTGGGTGGCCCCGGCGACGTCGTCGAGGTCAAGAACGGCTACGGCCGCAACTACCTGCTGCCGCGCGGCTTCGCCATCGTCGCCACCAAGGGCGCCGAGAAGCAGGTCCAGGTCATCCGCCGGGCCCAGGAGGCCAGCCGGATCCGCGACCTCGACCACGCCAAGGAGGTCAAGAACACGCTGACCCAGCTCGGCAGCGTGCCGCTGGCCGCCAAGGCCGCGTCGAACTCGGGCAAGCTGTTCGGCTCGATCACCACGGCCGACATCGTCGCCGCGGTGAAGGCCGCCGGTGGCCCGGTGCTCGACAAGCGCGCCGTCGAGCTGTCCGGCCACATCAAGACCGTTGGCAAGCACGCGGTCAACGTGCGTCTGCACCCGGACGTCACCGCCGCCTTCACCGTCGAGGTCAAGGCCGCCGGCTGACCCGATCGGGTCGTCGAACCGCCCCTTCCGCCACTCGCGGGAGGGGCGGTTCGCATGTGGCGAGGTTGTCCACAAGTTGTCCACAGGCAGGCGTCACCCGGTGGAGCGACGGCCGTGGCGACACGCCGACGGACTGACTTCCCGCGACACGCCGGACTGATTTCTCCACACCTTGTGCACATGGCTTGACCAGCGGGTTTGCCGCAGACTGAGCTACTTGTCCCCATGTTGTCCACAGGCGGCGACCGACCTGTGCTCAGGTGTCCCCGACCATCCCCAAGTTGTCCACAGCGGCATCCCCATGGTCGTTTGCAAGGGCCGTCCGGGGGATCTAGCGTCGGCGCGACACCAACGGAATTGCCACGTTTTCCAGGCGTGGGCACGTACCGTCTTGAACAGATGTACGAGGGAAGGGGGGCGCATGGCGCTGACCGACGACCGGGTGCCACCGATGCCCAGCGGCCCCGAATCCGGCCTAGACCGCCAGCCACCCCAGGACCTCGCCGCCGAACAGAGCGTGCTCGGCGGCATGATGCTGTCCAAGGACGCCATCGCCGACGTCATCGAGGCGCTGCGCCCGGGCGACTTCTACCGCCCCGCGCACCAGATGATCTACGACTGCGTGCTCGACCTCTACGGCCGCGGCGAACCCGCCGACCCGATCATGGTCTCCGCCGAACTCGAACGCCGCGGCGAACTCCGCCGCGTCGGCGGCGCGCCCTACCTGCACACGTTGATCGCCACCGTGCCGACGGCGGCGAACGCGGGCTACTACGCCGAGATCGTCGCCGAGAAAGCCATCCTGCGCCGCCTGGTCGAGGCGGGCACCCGCATCGTCCAACTCGGCTACCAGGGTGCGGAGGGCGCCGACGTCGCCGAGATCGTCGACCGCGCGCAGTCAGCGATCTATGAGGTCACCGAGCGCAGCATGAGCGAGGACTATGTCGCGCTCGAGGAACTGCTGCAGCCCACCATGGACGAGATCGACGCGATCGCCTCTCGCGGCGGCAACTCGCTTGGCATCCCGACGGGGTTCACCGACCTCGACGAGGTGACCAACGGCATGCACCCCGGCCAGATGATCATCGTCGCCGCACGACCTGGCGTGGGCAAGGCGCTGGCCCTGTGCACAAGCCTGCCGACCCCGAGTGGCTGGACCACGATGGGCGAGGTCAAGGTCGGGGAACTGCTGCTCGACGCGGACGGCCGTCCGACCCGCGTCGTCGCTGCCACCGACGTGATGATCGGCAGGCCGTGTTACGAGGTCGAGTTCAGCGACGGAACGGTCATCACGGCCGACGCGGAACATCAATGGCTGACGAGCACCCGTGCGTCTCGCCGCGCCGCCGCTGGTCCACGCACCGCGATTCGCACGACCGCCGAGATAGCCGAGACTGTGCGATGCGCGACTGGTGACAGCCGGGCGAACCACGCGATCGACAATGCCGCGCCGCTGGTCGGGATGGACACTGAGCTCCCGGTTCCGCCGTACACGTTGGGCGCCTGGCTCGGCGACGGGGACTCCGCTGGTGCTCGATTCACGACGAACGACCCTGAGATCATCTGCCATATCGAGGCCGAGGGCATCGAGGCCGTCCAGCAAGGCCCGGTCCGCTATCGCTTGCTACTGCCCGGAGTGCTCAACGCCAAGCACATTCCGGTCGGCTATCAGCGCGCTGCTGAATCACAGCGCCGCGAGCTCTTGGCAGGACTGTTGGACACAGACGGAACCGTCACCGCCAGTGGCTCCGCACAGATCGCCGTCACCGACAGTCGGCTCGCGCACGACATCCACGAATTGATCGTCGGGCTCGGCTATCGGTGCCGCATCCGCACCAAGCGGGTGAAAGGCCGGAATGAAGAGCGGTCCACCGCGTACACGATGACCTTCACCACCCAGGACCGAGTCTTCCGGCTAGAGCGAAAGCACCTTCTGCAGAAGGACCGGCTGGCAGACCGTCCGGAACGCCCCGCTGTGCGATACATCGTCGACGTTCGTGCGGTGCCGAGCGTCCCGGTCCGGTGCGTGGAAGTCGACAATCCCGATCACCTGTACCTGGCGAGCCGGTCGATGATCCCCACCCACAACTCGACGCTGGGACTGGATTTCGTGCGGTCGTGCTCGATCAAGCACGGGATGAGCAGCGTCATCTTCTCGCTCGAAATGAGCAAGACCGAGATCGTCATGCGCATGCTGTCCGCCGAGGCGCGCATCCGCCTCGGCGACATGCGCGGCGGCAAGATGAGTGACGACGACTGGACGCGGCTGGCGCGGCGGATGAGTGAGATCAGCGAGGCGCCGATCTTCATCGACGATTCGCCGAACATGACGATGATGGAGATCCGGGCGAAGGCGCGGCGGCTCAAGCAGCGGCACGACCTCAAGCTCGTCATCGTCGACTACCTGCAGCTGATGACATCCGGCAAGCGCGTGGAGTCGCGGCAGCAGGAAGTCTCGGAGTTCTCCCGCCAGCTCAAGCTGCTGGCCAAGGAGATCGAGGTCCCGGTGGTGGCGATCAGTCAGCTGAACCGTGGTCCCGAGCAGCGCACCGACAAGCGGCCGATGCTGTCCGACCTTCGTGAGTCCGGATGTCTCACACTCGGCACGCGAGTGCTGCGTTCCGATACCGGGGCCGAATCCACCATTGGTGAGCTCCTCGGTTCGGGCGAGACACCGCTCGTCTGGACCCTGGATGAACGGCTGCGCATGATTCCCAGGCCGATGACAAAGGTGTTCCCGAGTGGCGTCAAAGAAGTCTTCCGGCTTGAGCTCGCTTCCGGCCGGGAAGTCGAAGCCAGCGCCAATCACCCGTTCCTGACCGTCGACGGCTGGGTCGCGCTCGGCGAACTCACCACGGGTGATCGGGTGGCGGTTCCGCGCTCAACCCCGGAGCCAACCACGGTCACCCCTCTGCCCGGCGCCGAGGTGATCCTGCTCGGTCACCTCATCGGCGACGGCTCGTTCGTGCGGCGGCAGCCCATCCGATACGCCAGCACCGACGAGGCCAACCTCCAGGCTGTCACCGAAGCCGCCACTCACTTCGGTGTGACAGCGGTGCGAGATGTGGACCCCCGGGCGCGGTGCACATCGCTGCGCCTGCCCGCGCCCTACCATCTGACACACGGCAAACGGAATCCGATCGCGGCATGGCTCGATGGATTCGGCTTGTTCGGTCTGCGCAGTCACGAGAAATTCGTTCCGGCGAGAATCTTCGCGCTGCCGAACGACCAGATCGCTCTGTTCCTGCACCATCTATGGGCTACAGACGGGTCGGTGCGGTGGGACGCCAAAGCGAACCAAGGCCGGATCTACTACGCCTCGACAAGTCGCAGGCTGATCGATGACGTCTCGCTGCTTCTCGGCAGGTTTGGCATCCAGTCGCGGATCAAGCGAGTCGAAAAGACCGGTTACCGGGACTGCTGGCATCTCTACCTCTACGGTGCGGAGAACCAACTGGAGTTCCTGGACCGGGTCGGCGTCCACGGAATGCGCGGAGTGGCGGCGGCGGTCGTCGCCGAACATCTGCGAACCGTGGAAGGCAACACCAACCGAGACACGATCCCTCGCGAGGTGTGGGTACAGGTCAGGAAGCTGTTGGCGGCCCGACGGATGACCCACCGCGAGTTCGCCGCCGCGATGGGCTCGCGCTTCTGCGGATCCACGATGTGGAAGCACGCCCCGAGCAGGTCACGGCTCGGCCGGGTCGCCGCGGCGCTGGACGACTCCGACCTCGAGATGCTGGCCACGAACGATGTGTACTGGGACGAGATCGTGCGAGTCACCAGCCTCGGAGAACAGCCGGTGTTCGATGCTACGGTGCCCGGCACACACAGCTTTATCGCCAACGGAATCCACGTTCACAACTCCCTGGAGCAGGACGCCGACATCGTCCTGCTCGTCAACCGACCCGACGCGTGGGAGCGGGACGACCCGCGCGCAGGCGAGGCCGACCTGATCATCGCCAAGCACCGTGCGGGCCCGACCGCGACCGTCGTCGTGGCCCACCAGCTGCACTACAGCCGCTTCGCCGACCTCGCCCAGGGCTGATCGGCGAGCCATCGACGGACGTCGCTCGCCGTGGTGAAGCGGATGGCCTTGATCTCGGGGTGGGCGGCAAGGCGTTCGCTGGTGTCAGTGCTGGTCAGACCGTGTCGGCTCCAGGCCCAGCGGATCGGGTGATCTGGTTCGAGCCAGTCGCGAAAGTGCTCTCGGTTGCCGTTGAACAGTTCGCGGCCGGTGATGGCGCGCGACAGGCTTCGGCGGATGACCCTTCGCATTACCGTGCGGCGCGGCAGGTCGAGCCATAGGACGGTGTCGGCCCGCCGCCACAGCAGGTTGTCGAGGATGCGGTGGTACTGGGCTTCGCAGATCCAGCGGTCCGTCGCGGCGAACCGGGCGACGTCGGCCTCGAACTCCGGCCGCTTGGTCCAGTTCGGACCGTGGTGCAGCATGTCGAGTTCGTAGCGAGGCAGGGATAGCGCGGCCGCGACGCGGATCGCCAAGGTTGTCTTGCCCGCGCCGGAGATGCCCGCGATCAGAACCCGTTGCATTGGAACATTCAACCAACCCCTCGTGTTGTGTTACCTTGTTTAAGGTTCAACCATCGAGGGGTGGCAGTCATGACCCGTCAATCCGTCCTCTACCTCAGCCACGGTGCGCCGCCGCTGGCTGATGACCCGGTGTGGACCCGGGAGCTGCGCGACTGGTCGGCCAAGATCGACCGGCCGTCGGCGATCCTCATCGTGTCCGCGCACTGGGAGGACGCCCCACTCACGCTGGGCGCCACCGAGACCGTGCCGCTGGTCTACGACTTCGGCGGGTTCCCCAAGCACTACTACGAGGTCACCTACCCCGCCCCCGGCGCACCCGAGCTGGCCGCGCGGGTCCGCGCGCTGCTGCGGTCCCCGGCGACGCCCGTCGCCGACGATCCGGCGCGGGGGCTCGACCATGGCGCCTATGTCCCGCTCGTCGAGATGTACCCCGACGCCGACGTGCCCGTGCTCCAGATCTCCATGCCGACGCTGGATCCGGCCGCGCTGGTCGAGATCGGACGCAAGCTCGCGCCGCTGCGCGACGAGGGTGTGCTGATCATCGGCAGCGGGTTCTTCACCCACAACCTCAGCGTGATGGGCAGGGGAGCCGGGCAGGCACCGCCCGCGTGGTCGGCCGAGTTCGACGACTGGGGGAACCAGGCGATCCTCGCCAACGACCTGGACGGGCTGATCGACTTCGAGCTCAAGGCGCCCGCGGCACGGATCGCGCACCCGCGCACCGAGCACTTCGCGCCACTGTTCGTCGCGCTTGGTGCGGGCATGGACACACTGAGCGAACAGCGTTCGACGATTGACGGGTACTGGTTCGGTCTGTCGAAGCGTTCTTGGCAATTCGACTGACCAAAGATCACCGGTATGGGTGGTATCCGGTGCTTGAACTGGCCTAGGTCGACAAGGAAGGGTTCTCCGAAAGCTGTCATCGACGGAAGGTGCGGGCCGATGAGTGCTGTCCACCTCACCCACCCGCCCGCTGTCGACGCCCGCTGGGACGAACTCGTCGAGGAAATCCCCTTCGGCCTGATCCTGCACGACCATCTCGGCACGGTGGTCGCGACCAACACCAAGGCCGCAGACCTGCTCGATCTCACCGCCGACCAGCTCCGCGCGGGCACCCGCCCGCCGGACTGGCTGCTGTGCGACGACGCGGGCGCGCCGCTGCCGAGGATGGCCGAACTCGCTGGTCAGACCGCCCGCGCCGGGGCGCCAACCACCGTGCCGTTCGTGGTCACCCGCCGCGGCATCGCCTACCGGCGGCTGTGGGTCGACCTGAACCCGGTGACCTGCCGCGGCCAGCGGATGGCGCTGCTCGTGGTGCGGCCGGTGGAGGACGAACCGGTGCGCGGCCTGCTCGACCCGACCACCGGCCTGCCGCACCGGGCGCTGCTGTTCGACCGGATCGAGCAGAGCCTGGCCAGGGCCAGGGTGCACGGTGCGCGCACCACGCTCGTCCTCGCCGATGTGCGCGGACTCGGCGCGATCAACGCCGAACACGGCTTCGACCACGGCGACGAGCTGCTGTCGCGGCTCGCCACCCGGCTGCGCCGCGAACTGCGGGAGGACCAGACCGTCGCCCGCTACACCGGCGGCACGTTCGCCGTGGTCACCGACCACCCCGGCGGTTCCGGCGAGACGATCGCCGCGCAGGTCCGCGCCGCCGTCGAAGTGCCGACCCGGGTCAACCGCCACCTCATCCGCCCGACCCTGCGGATCGGCTGGGTCAGCAGCGACGGCGGGGCGACCGTGCACCAGATGATCTCCGAGGCCGAGCTCCGACTGGCCTGATACGCGAAGAGACCCCGCGCACAGGCGGGGTCTCTCGCTATCTGGGAGGTAGTGCCGTGGATGGGTCCGGGGCGGGGGACACCCCGAACCCATCCGCTACCGATCGGTGGTCAGCTGATCGGGAACCGGTCGGTGGTCAGCCGATCGGGAGGTGGCCGAAAGCGCCTGCCAGCTGCGACTGGGTGTCGGCCAGCGAGGTGCTGCCGTCGACGTCAGCCGGAAGCTTCGGAGCCGCGACACCCGCGAGCGCGGGAGTCTGGACCGGGAGGCGGCCCAGCGACGGCGCCTGGAACAGGTTTCCCGAGAACACGCCGCGCAGGTTGTCCAGGCCGGGCATGGCCGGAGCAGCGATACGCGGAGCGGCGATGGGAGCCGGGGCGGCGGGCAGAGCAGTCGGGACGGCGGGCAGAGCCGCGGCACCGGTGGGCAGCTGGCCGGTCACGGCGCTGAGGGGCGAACCGCCACCGAGACCGCCGAGCAGACCGTCCAGGAGCGAACCGCCACCGAGACCGCCCAGCAGACCGGTGAGCATGCTCAGGCCACCCTCGCCGCCCATCCCGCCCAGCAGACCGCTGATCGGGTCGTCCATGTCGGACCGGGCGGTGCCGCGGCCGGGCAGGGCGCCCAGCTTCGGCATCTTCGGCAGTGCGGTGGCTTCGAGGCCACCGGCCGCGGGCAGCTCGACCTGCGGGGTGTCGTCCCCGATGGTGATGTCGCGCGAGTCGGTCGACGCGGTCATCGCGTTGGCGAGGACCTCGACCGGCACGTCGTAGACCGGCGCGTCGGCGCCGACCGGGACGGTGGCGTCGAGACCGGACAGGC
>DATLIA010000083.1:0-11310 GCA_035540215.1 Actinokineospora sp.
CGGAGCACGGGTCTTGGTGCCAGGAGCCGAACGGATCCGGATACGTGGGCCACGCCGACTCGTCGGCCAGTTCGGCGTCGGTCAGCAACGCTCCACGCAGCGCCTCGACGATGGCGTCGGGGTCGGGTGTGGGTCGCGAGCAGGCCGGACGTCGCGCTGTGGCTGGAGTCCGCGGGCGGTGGGCTGCGCGTCGGGCACGCGGGGGCGTGGCTGGCGGCGGTGCCGGAGGCCGCGTGGGAGCGGGTGCCCGCCGAGCGCCGGGTCGCGGCCGCGTTGGAGTGGGACCCGCGGTTCGGGGACCGCGTCCAGGAGCTGGCGATCCTGAGCCACCACGCGGATCCGGCCGAGATCGTCGAGGCGTTGCGCGGGGCACTGCTCACCGACGCCGAACTGGCTGACGAGTCGGCCTGGGCGGGGTACGCGGACCCGTTCGGGGCTTGGCATGAAGAGCCGTGCGGGGAGAGTCCGACGGTCGACCTCGGGGTGCCGTCAGCGCGGAAAGACGAGCAATGACGGCAGAGGTCAGGGGACCTGGGCCGTCTTGTCCGGTGACTCGCGCCACTGGGTGAATGGGCGGTCCAGCGTCCAACGGCCTGCCGAATAGGTCAAGATCCGGTGCGCGCAGTGCTCGGGGTTCGACAGCGACTCGAACAGGTCGATGCTCCAGGAGAACATCCGCCTGCACAGCAGCCGCATCGTCAGCCCGTGGGTGACCACGAGCGCGGTGTCCGGATGCGTCGGGTCGTTCTCCACCCGCTGCTCCAGCTCGTTGAGGAAGCTGGCGACCCGGTCGTCGACGTCCGCGCCCGACTCGCCGTGGGCGAGCCGGTAGAAGAAGTGGCCGAACTCGTGCCGCTTCTGCTTCTGGATCTCCTGCTCGACCGGGTCCTGCAGGTTCCCCCAGTCCTGTTCCCGCAGCCGCGGCTCCGGCACGTGCCGCTCGACGATCCCGTCCAGCCCGAGCAGCTGGAACGTCCGGGACGTCCGCACATATGGGCTCACGTAGGCCGCGACCGGCTCGTCGAGCAGGGACCGCAGCCGCTCGCCCTCGGCTCTGGCCTGGTCTTCTCCGCGCGCGGTCAGGGGGAGCGCGTGGTCGGGGATGCGGCAGTACGCCAGCTCGTCGATGTTGCCGAGGCTCTCGGCGTGCCGCAGCAGGATGATCCGCACGCACCTATGGTGCCTGACCTAATACAGTGCGAGGGCCTACTCGACCTGGAGTGTCACAAGTGATCAAGTACATCGCCCTCTACCGGCGGCCCGACAACGCCGCGGAGTTCGACGACAAGTACTTCGGCAGCCATCTCCCGCTCGTGGACAAAACCCCTGGGCTGGTGCGGCAGGAGGTCGCGAAGGTGAAGCGGGTCTACGTGCCCGGCATCCTCGGCGACACCGAGCCATACCTGGTGGCCGAGCTGTACTTCGAGTCGGAGGCGGCCATGAAGGCGGCCTTCAAATCACCCGAATGGCAGGCCTCAGGGGCCAACCTGGCCGAGATCGGCGGGATGGACCTCGTCGCGATGTTCTCCGCCGAGATCGAGGAGACCCCGTGACCGCCGTGCCGGGGACCGTCGCCGTCGTCGGCGGGGGGACGATGGGCGCGGGCATCGTGCACATCTTCCTGAACGCGGGCAGCCGGGTCGTGCTGGCCGAGGCCGACGCCGAGCGCGCCGCCGCGGGCGTGCGCAACGTCGAGGCGTCGCTGCGCAAGGCCGAGGAGCGCGGGAAGCTCACCACGACAGCCGACGCGCTGCTCGCCAATCTGTCTACTGTGGACAAGCTGGCCGACCTGCCGCCGGACACCGCGCTCGCCGTGGAGGCCGTGCCGGAGAACCTCGACCTGAAGCGGACCGTGCTCGGCCAGATCGCCGACACCTGCCCGTCGGCCGTGCTGGCCTCCAACACGTCGTCGCTGTCGATCACCGAACTGGCCGTTGGCCTGCCTGGTGAGCGGGTGATCGGGATGCACTTCTTCAACCCCGTCCCCGTGCAGGCGCTCGTCGAACTGGTCCACCACGCCGGTGTGTCCGCCGATGTCGCCGCCCAGGTGCGGACGTGGGCCGAGGCACTGGGCAAGACGGTCATCGAGGTGCGCGACGCCCCCGGGTTCGCCACGTCGCGGCTGGGTGTCGCGGTGGGGCTGGAGGCGATCCGGATGGTCGAGGAGGGCGTTGCCTCCCCGGAGGACATCGACACCGGCATGCGGCTGGGCTATGGCTGGCCGATGGGCCCGCTGCGGCTGACCGACCTGGTCGGGCTCGACGTGCGCCTGTCCATCGCCGAGCACCTGGCCCGCGAACTGGGCGACCGGTTCACCCCGCCCCAGCTGATGCGCGACATGGTCGCCAGGGGCGAGCTGGGTCGCAAGACCGGGCAGGGCTTCTTCACGTGGTGACTGCCCGCCCGTTCCAGCCGGGCGACGAGGCCGAGATCGCCCGGATGCGCAAGGTCGCCTTCGGCAACCATGACGCGGAGTGGGGTGTCCAGGCGCCCACCTGGTGGGGTGTGGTCGTCGAGGACGACATCGGGCTGTGCGGGTCGCTGCGGGCATGGGACTACTGCCAGTTCTTCGGCGGCGTCGCTGTGCCGATGGCGGGCGTGGCCAGCGTGACGGTCGACCCGCACGCGCGCGGCCGAGGTGTCGCGGGTGCGCTGCTGGTCAAGTCGCTGGAGCGGATGCGGGAGGAAGGACAGGTCGTCTCGACGCTGTTCGCCGCCACCCCGCCGCTCTACCGGGCCTACGGCTGGGAACGGGTCGGGGCGCTTGAGCAGCTCTCCCTGCCGCCTGCCGCGTTCGGGTGGGTGGCCAAGCCAGGCGCGCCGACACCGCTGCGGCGCGCCCGCGAGGCGGACCTCGCCGACATCCATCGGCTCTACCTCGATGTCGCGTCCACAGTGGACGGGATGCTCGACCGGTCGGGCCCTCTGTTCGACATCAGCAAGCTGCTCACCCTCGACACTGTCAATGTGATCGACGGCGATGGCGGACTCCGCGGGTTCTGCTCGTCGGCCAGGCGTCCGCGCACCGACATCCTCGATGTCTACGACCTCGTCGCCCGCGACGCCGACGCGGGCCGGGCGATGCTGGCCGCGCTCGCGAGTTGGTCAGGGCAGGTCGACCGGATCCAGTTGCGCCGGGTCGACCCGCTCGTCTGGGACCTGCTGCTGAGCCTGCCCGGCCACCACACGGCCACGGTCGAGCCGATCATGCTGCGCGTGGTCGACCTCGCCGCCGCGGTCGCCGCGCGCGGCTGGCCGGTCGGGCTGCCCGACTTCGCCGTCGACATGGACGTCACCGACGAGCACGCCCCGTGGAACGCGGGCAGGCACCGGCTGGTCTTCGAGTCCGGCCAGGCCAGGGTCGAACCCGGCGGCGACGGCGGCGTGCGGGTCACCGCGCAGGCGCTCGCCGCCTGGTACGCGGGCGCGGCCACGGTCGCCGACCTGCGCCGAGCGGGCCTGATCGACGGCGACGCCCCGCTGCTCGACCTGGCGAGCCGCGCGCCCCGACGGCTGTCCATAGCGGACTCGTATTGACCCTGCCCTTGGGGCAAAGGACACGGTGAAGGCATGCACGAAGACCGCATGATGATCGGCGACTTCGCCAGGCGGTCGCGGCTCTCACCCAAGGCGCTGCGGCTGTACGACTCGATGGGCCTGCTCAGCCCCAGCGACGTCGACCCGTTCACCGGATACCGGTACTACCGGGCCGACCAGTTCGACCGGGCTCGCCGCATCGTGATGATGCGCGGGATCGGGATGTCGCTGGCCCGGATCCGCGACGTCATCGACCTCGACGTGGCTGACATGGCCGCCGAGGTCGAGGCGGACTGGGCCAGAAGCGAAGCCGAACACGACAGTCGGCGCGGTCTCGTGCGGTTGCTGCTCACCACACTGACCGGAGGAGAGTCCGACATGTACGACGTCAAGATCCGCGAGGTCCCCGCCCAGCGCGTGCTCGCGGTCACCCACGCCACCCTCGCCGACGCGCTGCCCTGCTACATCCGCGACGGCATGAACCAGCTGTTCGCCCACATCGAGGCCTCCGGCGCCAAGGTCGGCGGCCACCCGCTGGCGATCTACCACGGCGAGGTCTCCATGGAGTCCGACGGACCGATGGAGGTCGCGGTCCCGTTCGACGGTGACGTGGCGCCGGTCGGCGACCTCGTGGTTCGCGAAGAGCCCGCGCACCGCGAGGCATACGTGACGATCACCAAGGGGCAGGTGGTCTACCCGAAGATCATCGAGGTCTACGCGGCCGTCGAGGCCTGGCTGGGCGCCCAGTCGCTGACCCCGTCCGGCTCCCCACGCGAGGTGTACTTCGCCGACTGGGCGGCGATCGGCGACCAGGACCCGGCCGCGGACATCGCGTTTCCCTGCTGATCCGCAAGGGGGTCCCGCCACGTGGTGGGACCCCCGGATTCGCCGCCTTGCGGCCGGTGGCGGCCCGCGTAACCTGCACACTCGTGCTGATCGTCGTGTTGGAGCTGGTGGGTCTGGCGGTCTTCGCCGCCTCCGGCGCGCTGGCCGCCGTCCGCGCCCGGCTCGACGTGTTCGGAGTCGTCGTACTCGGCCTGACGACAGCGCTAGGTGGCGGCATCATCCGCGATGTTCTGCTGGGCATCACCCCGCCCACGACCCTGCGGGACTGGCCCTACCTGGTCGTGCCGATCGGAGCCGCGCTGGCCGTGTTCGGCTTCCACCCCCAGGTCGCGCGGCTGCGCAAGGGCGTGCTGCTGGCCGACGCCATCGGACTTGGCCTGTTCACCGTCTCCGGCACCGCGACCGCGCTCGCCCGCGGCGTGCCCGCCTACACCGCGTGTCTGATCGGGATGACCGCGGGCATCGGCGGCGGCGCACTGCGCGACCTGCTGCTGCGGGAGATCCCGCTCGTCCTGCGGCGCGAGATCTACGCCATCGCCGCGCTGTCCGGCGGGGTGGTCGTCGTCGTGGGCACCAGACTCGGTCTGCCGTCGGTACTGGTCACCGCGGTGGGCGCGACGCTAGTCGTGGCGATCCGGGTGCTCGCGCTGTGGAGACGGTGGAACGCGCCGGTCGCCCGCGGCGTGTCCGAGGATCTCTCAGGCGGATCTCAGCAGGGCAGGGAACACTGACGATATGCGCATTCTGGTAGTCGACGACGATCGGGCCGTGCGCGAGTCACTGAGGCGGTCGCTGCAGTTCAACGGCTACCAGGTCGAGCTCGCCAGCGACGGCCAGCAGGCCCTGGAGTCGGTGCTCGGCGCCGACGGGCCGGGGGCTCGCCCGGACGCCATGGTCCTGGACGTCATGATGCCCAGGCTCGACGGCCTGGAGGTCTGCCGACGGCTCCGCGGCGTCGGCGACGACCTGCCGATCCTCGTGCTGACCGCGCGCGACCTCGTCTCCGACCGGGTCGCCGGGCTCGACGCGGGCGCCGACGACTACCTGCCCAAGCCATTCGCCCTGGAGGAACTGCTGGCCCGGCTGCGCGCGCTGCTGCGCCGCGCCACCCCGGAGCCGGTCGGCGCGGGCGACCAGGCCGCGCTGCACTTCTCCGACCTGGAGATGGACCTCGGCACCCGCGAGGTGCGCAGGGGCGAGCGGTCCATCAGCCTCACCCGCACCGAGTTCGCCCTGCTGGAGCTGCTGCTCTCGCACCCCAAGCAGGTGCTGACCCGCGGCCGCATCCTGGAGGAGGTCTGGGGCTACGACTTCCCGACCTCGGGCAACGCGTTGGAGGTCTACGTCGGCTATCTGCGGCGCAAGACCGAGGCCGAGGGCGAGCCGCGGCTGATCCACACCGTGCGCGGCGTCGGCTACGTCATGCGGGAGACCCCTCCCTGATGACCTACGGAACCGCGGCCGAACCGAGCGCGGTCCACCAGCGCGTCTCCTTGCGCACCCGCATCACATTGCTGGCGGCCATGTGTGTCGGCGGGGCGGTGGCCATCGTCTCTCTCGGCGCCTACATAACCGTCTATCGAGGGCTCTATCAGCAGGTCGATGACAACCTGCTGGAACGCTCGCAGACCTTGAAGGCGAACACCCAGGTCGTCAGTGAGGGCCGCACCGAGATCCCGAAGTTCTTCCTTGACCTGTCGGACATCAAGTTCGACGTCATCGACGACAACGGCGCGTCCGCCTTCGACCGCCCGGTCGAGCGGCCGCCGATCGGCGACGACGAGCTGAAGGTCGCCTCCGGCGCGCGGACCTCGTCGTTCCGCACCGACGAGGCCAGCGACACGCGCGTGCTCGCGGTGACGTACCCGTTCTTCACCAAGCCGACGGCGCTGGTGCTCGCCCAGCCGCTGGAGTCGACCAAGAGCACGCTGGCCAAGCTCGCCGTCGTGCTGATCGTGATCGGCGGCTCCGGCATCATCGTGGCCGCGATAGCGGGCACGGCCGTCGCGCGCGGCAGCCTCAGACCGGTCCAACGGCTCACCGCAGCCGCCGAGCGGGTCACCTACACGGGGGATCTTCGGCCGATCCCGGTCGCGGGGGACGACGAGCTCTCCCGGCTCACGCAGAGCTTCAACGCCATGCTCGGCGCCGTCGCCGAGTCCCAGGAGCGACAGCGAAGACTCGTCGCGGACGCGGGCCATGAGCTGCGCACCCCGCTGACCTCGCTGCGCACCAACCTCGAACTCATGCTCGCCTCCGAGGCCCCCGGCGCGCCGACGCTATCCGCGCGCGACCGGATCGACATCCACGACGACCTGCGCGCCCAGCTCGACGAGCTGACCCAGCTCATCGGCGACCTGGTCGAACTGGCCCGCGAGGACGCCGCCCCGGCGGTGCAGGAGCACGTCGAGCTGGTCGAGGTGGTCGAGGCCGCGCTGGACCGGGCCCGCAGGCGAGCGGCCGACGTCAGCTTCGACGTGCGGCTGCACCCGTGGCACCTGGTCGGGCACGCCGCGTCGCTGGAGCGCGCGGTACTCAACCTGCTGGACAACGCGGTCAAGTTCAGCCCGCCGGGCGGCACGGTCCGGGTCGACCTGCGGCCCACCGGCGACGGCTACGCGTTCCTCCAGGTCGCCGACGCGGGTCCGGGCATCACCGACAGCGACCTGCCGCACGTGTTCGACCGGTTCTACCGGTCGGAGGAGGCCCGCACACTGCCCGGTTCCGGGCTGGGGCTGGCCATCGTCAAGCAGGCCGCCGAACGGCACGGTGGTTCGGTTTTCGCCAGCCGCTCCGCCGACGGTGGCGCGCTGATGGCGATGCGGCTGCCGGGCAACTCCGAATAGCGTCATAGTGTCCTAACAAAATCAAGCGTTGGACCTTGTAGAATTCTGTTGTGCTCGCACGTCAACGCCAGGAACTGATCCTCGACGAGGTCCGCCGGACCGGGGCGGTGCAGGTGCACGCCCTGGTCACCCGGCTCGGTGTGTCCGACATGACCGTCCGCCGCGACCTCGACGTCCTCGCCAAGCGCGGGCTGCTGGAGAAGGTGCACGGCGGCGCCACCTCGGTGGTCGGCCGCAGCACCGACGAGCCGGGCTTCGAGGCGAAGTCGGTCCGCGCGCTGCCGGAGAAGGAAGCCGTGTCCGCGCGCGCCGCCGGGCTGATCCGGCCAGGCACCGCGATAGGCATATCCGCGGGCACCACCACGTGGACCTTCGCCCGCTTCCTCGCCGACGTGCCAGATCTAACGGTGGTCACCAACTCGATCCCGGTCGCCGACGTCCTGCGCCACGATGGCAGGCCCGATAGGACTGTCGTGTTGACCGGTGGTGTGCGCACCCCGTCGGACGCCCTGGTCGGGCCGGTCGCGGTGCAGGCCCTGCGGTCGCTGCACCTGGACATGGTGTTCCTCGGTGTGCACGGCATGTCCGACCGGGCGGGCTTCACCACGCCCAACCTGGAGGAGTGCGAGACGAACCGCGCGCTGGTCGAGGCCGGTGGGCGGCTGGTCGTACTGGCCGACCACACCAAGTGGGGCCTGGTCGGCATCTCCACCATCGCCGACCTGGCCGAGGCCGACGTGCTGGTCACCGACGACGGCATCCCGCAGGAGGCCAGGGAGGTGCTGTCCGACCAGGTCGGCGAACTGATCATCGCGAGCGTGCCGAGCCCGGCCGCCGCCGGTGGTGAGGCGTGAGGCGGACGGCGCGCACGCTAGCCGACGGCCGCGAGATCCTGTACTTCGACGACACGTCCACCGCGGCCCGGACCGCCGTCGACCCGCGTGACCTGGCGCCCGCGGTCAACCGCTCCCAGATCCGCCGCGACCCGCTGACCGGCGAGTGGGTCGCGCTGGCCGCGCACCGGCAGACCCGCACCTACAAGCCGCCCGCCGGGCTCTGTCCCTTGTGTCCGTCCACCCCGGGCAGTCCGACGGAGGTTCCCGAACCGGGTTACGACGTGGTGGTTTTTGAGAACCGCTTCCCCTCATTCGCACAAAACGCGGCGGCGCCGTCGGCGTCCGGCCTGGTGCCCGCGGCCCCGGGGACCGGCCGCTGCGAGGTCGTCTGCTTCACCGACGACCACTCGAAGTCCTTCGTCGACCTGCCGGTCAGCCGGATTCGCACGGTGGTGGACGTCTGGGCGGAGCGCACGGCGGCGCTGGGCGCGCTGCCCGGCGTCGAGCAGGTCTTCCCGTTCGAGAACCGCGGCGACGAGATCGGCGTGACGCTCAGCCACCCGCACGGACAGATCTACGGCTACCCGTTCGTGACGCCGCGTACAGAACGGATGCTGCTCGTCGCCGCCGACCATCTGGCCCGACACGGACGCCATGTGATGGGTGACGTGCTCGCCGCGGAACGGGCGGACGGCGCGCGTGTGCTGGTCGACTCGGCGCACTGGACCGCGTTCGTCCCGTCGGCCGCCCGTTGGCCCGTCGAGGTGCAGCTGGTGCCACACCGCCAGGTCCCGGACCTGCCCGCGCTCACCGACGCCGAGCGGGACGACTTCGCCAAGGTCTACCGGACCGCCCTCTGCATGCTTGACGGCCTGTACGACCGTGAGCTTCCCTACATCGCCGCGTGGCACCAGGCGCCGGTCCACCGCGACCGGGAACTGGCGTGGCTCCATTTGGCCGTGTTCTCGGTACTGCGAACGGCGGACAAAATGAAGTATCTTGCCGGTTCGGAGTCCGGGATGGGCGTGTGGATCAACGATGTCACGCCGGAAGACCTCGCTGTGAGGTTGAGGTCGACCAGTTCTCGGCGTTCCCACAGGACGGTCTCAGGCGACTCTCAGTAGACTGGCGCAAAGTAGGGCACATGACGGACGACATGCCTGGCGAAGCCGGCCAGGAGGCCACTCCAGTCAACCCATGGTCGGCGCAGGCCGCCTGGGAGTCGGGGAACTTGGTGGAACGGGTGCAGGGCCCAGACCACCAGGCGTTCGACCCTCGGTCGCACGGGGTGCAGGGCCCCACGCGACCGGGGCCGGACCACGGTGTCGGCGAGGCGCAGGGCCTCGTTGATCCGGAAACCGGTGGACGGGTGGTCGGGGTGCAGGGCCCCGACCACCCGGACTCCGCCGAGACCTCCGTGCAGGGGGCGTCGGTCCTGGCGTCGGGCGCTTCCACTGATGGAAGAGGGCCGGACGGCCCAATCGACACGCCCGCTCCGGAAATTTCTTCGCCGGACCCCCTGACCGCCGACGCCGCGCCGCAGCCCCCCGAGGGCGCGCGGGCCTCGGCCACCACAGAGCAGGTGCTCTTCGGTACCGCGTTCACCGGCCACCACAGCTACGCGGGGCAGCCCGTGGCCAATCCGTACGCCCCGCCCCACGTCACGCAGGCCGCGCCCACCTACGCGCTGCCCCAGCAGGCCTCGCCGCAGCACGTCCCGCCGCGTCAGGCGCCACCCCGGCGTCCTGGCGGGCTCGTCGCGGGCATGACAGTCCTCGCCCTGATCGTCGGCGGTGCCGCCGGTGCCGCGGGCGGCTATCTGGTCGCCGACTCGCGGTCGCCCGCGCCGTCGGCCAGCGCCCTCGACGCGCCCAAGCCCGCCAAACAGGCGTCGGCCCCGGCGACCCCCGGATCGGTGGAGGCCGTCGCGCAGAAGGTGCTGCCGAGCGTCGTGCAACTGCAGGTCCGTGGCCGGTCGGCCGCTGGTGAGGGCTCCGGCTTCGTCATCAGCGAGGACGGCTTGATCGTCACCAACAACCACGTTGTCGAGGCCGCGGCCGACGGCGGCTCGATCGTCGCGGTGTTCCAGGACGGCCGCACCGCCAAGGCGAGCATCGTCGGCCGCGACCCGTCGTCCGACCTGGCCGTCGTGCGCGCCCAGGGCGTCACGGGGCTCACCGTCGCCGAACTGGGCCGTTCCGACGATCTGAAGGTCGGCCAGAGCGTGGTCGCCATCGGTTCGCCGTTCGAGCTGTCGGGCACGGTGACGTCCGGAATCGTCAGCTCTCTGCGCAGGCCCACCCGGGCGGGCGGTGAGAACGGCAGCCAGGCCACGGTCATGGACGCCATCCAGACCGACGCGGCCATCAACCCGGGCAACTCGGGCGGCCCGCTGGCCGACATGCAGGGCCGGGTGATCGGCATCAACTCCGCGATCTACAGCCCGCGCACCGGCACGGGCGCTGGTGGCTCGGTCGGTATCGGCTTCGCCATCCCGATCGACCAAGCCCGCCGCACCGCCGACGAGATCGTCAAGACCGGCAAGGCCACGCAGACCGTGCTGGGCGTCAGCGTCCGCGACAACCCCGACGGCGGCGCCCTCATCTCCGAGGTCGTCGCGGGCGGCGCGGGCGAGCGCGCGGGCCTGAAGTCCGGCGAGGTGATCACCATGCTCGACGACCGCCGCATCGATACGTCCGACGCTTTGGTGGCAGCGGTCCGTTCCAAGGCCCCCGGCGACAAAGTCAAGCTGGTAATCGGCGATGGGGCGCGTACAGTCGAGGCAACGCTCGCGGGTCAGTCCGTCGAGCCCAAGTAGACGCTCCGGTTCGCTGCCCCCGAACCGGACTGGGGCTCCTTGCAGGGGAGCCAGGCACAGGAGTCGCAAGCGGACGGATAGCAACCCTCGCCCGCCCGCTGCGGCTCCTTGTCATGTCAGTCGCGGTTCCGGGTGAGCAGGCCGCCGAGCGCGACCGCGGCCCAGACGATCGCCAGCGAGACGCCGAGTCCGAGCCAGTAGTCCCGATCGTGCAGGCCAGGGTTGTCTGGAACGCCGAACGGCCGCCACAGCAGCGGCACGGCCAACAGCGCCAAAACGCCCGTGGCCACCGAGCCCGCGAGCACCGGCGTCCGCCACCGCGGCGAGATCCGACTCGCGATGAGCAGCCCGACCCCGCCGACCACCGGCGCCACGACCGCGTCGTGCACCACCGGGCCGCCCACGAACCACGCCAGCCCTTGCCATG
>DATLIA010000084.1:0-12498 GCA_035540215.1 Actinokineospora sp.
GTCGTCACGCTCGGCCTTGATCTCGGTGCTGCCGTACTTGTGCTCGACGGTCACCGGGAACGCGGCGGCGGATCCGGTCTGGGTGGGCGCGGGGGCGCCCGCCGGTGCCGGGTCGGACTTGCCGCAGCCCGCCACCGCGACGGCGAGCGCCACGGCGGGCAGCAGCACGGCGAACCGGGTCCGCTTGCTGGTTGGGGACATGAGGATTGTCTGCCTTTCGGGGGTGTACTGCGGAAACTCTGTTACGCGCCGGGTCGGCTCAGCGCCAGTTCGGCGCGGACCTCGGTGTCGGCGGCCCGCAGGATCGACCGCAGGATCTCGCCGGAGCGCACGGCGTTGTTGGACAGCAGTGAGGAGGTGATCCCGTGCGAGTGCTCGGTGGCCCCGCCCTGGACGTAGACCCCGGCGGTCACCTCGGGTGCGGTGCGCACCCGGTAGTCGCGGGTCACGCTGAGCCTGCCCTGCTCGTCGCGGACACAGTCGGCGGCCACATCACCCAGCAGGGCAAGGGAATCGTCGCCGCGATAGCCGGTGGAGTAGACGACGACGTCGCTGTCGAGCACGGTGCGCTCGCCGGTGGTCATCGACTCGACGGTGACCCGCACGGTGTCGCCGAGGTCGTTGACCTCGACGGGGCGGGAGACGTTGAACATGCGCAGCCGCTCGCGGCCGGTGACCTTCTCCTGGTACATGCGCCGGTAGAGGTCGTCGATCAGCTCGATGTCGACCACGGAGTAGTTCGTGTTGGCGTGGTAGCCCATGATCTTGCGCTTGACGTCCTCGGGGGCGAGGTAGAACTCGTCGACGGCGGCCGGGTCGAACACCCGGTTGGCGAAGGCGCTGTCGTCGGCGGGGCTGTAGCCGAACCGGGCGAACACCGAGCAGATCTCGGCGTTGGGGAAGCGGGTGTGCAGCAGCGCGGTCGCCTCGGCGGCGCTCTGACCGGCCCCAACCACCACGAACCGTGACGCGGAGTCCCGATCGAGGGTGTCGATGTCACGCATCAGGGTGCTGTTGTGCCATACCCGGTTGCCGGTCCGGACGCCGTCGGGGAGGTTCGGCCGCAGGCCGGTGGCCAGGACCAGATTACGAGCGCGCACAGTGCGGGGCTCGCCGCCCGTGGTCGGCCGGGATACGACGTCGAAGTACTCGACCTTGCCGTCGATGGTGACCGGGTTGACCGCCGCGACCTCTTGGCCATAAGAGACCTGATCCTCCACTTTGGCCGCGCACCACTCGAAGTAGTCGTGGAACTCCACGCGCAGCGGGAAAAGCGTCTTGTGGTTGACGAAGTCGATCAGTCGCCCACGACTGTGCAAATAGGACAGGAAGCTGAACTCACTCACCGGGTTGCGCAGCGTCACCAGGTCCTTGAGGAAGGACACCTGCATGGTGGCGTCGTCGATGAGCATGCCCCGGTGCCAGCCGAAATCGCCTTGACGCTCCAGGAAGTGGGCGGTCACCGGAGCAGCGCCCGAGTCGTTGGCCTCGGCGAGCGCGATGGCCAGACTCAGGTTGGACGGGCCGAAGCCGACGCCGACGATGTCATGGACCGGTGTGTCGTCGCCCTGCATCTTCGCTACCCCTCGCTTGTGCCGATGGTGTGATCCAACCGCGAACGAAGGTCACCCTAACCTAAGTTAGGTTAGGCTAAGCTGCACCCAACCGGGTGACGTGCACCACCACAAGGAGGGGCCCATGCGGGTCGTCATGTTCGGGTACCAGACCTGGGGCCACCGGACGCTGCAGGCGTTGCTGGACTCGGAGCACGAGGTCGCCCTGGTCGTGACCCACCCGAAGTCGGACCACGCCTACGAGCGCATCTGGTCGGACTCGGTGGCCGACCTGGCCGCCGACCACGGTGTGGAGGTGCTGCTGCGCAACCGCCCGGACGCCGATGTGATGGCGCGGCTGCAGGCGCTGGAGCCGGACCTGATCGTGGCCAACAACTGGCGCACCTACATCCCGCCGAAGATCTTCACCCTGCCCCGGCGCGGCACGCTCAATGTGCACGACTCGCTGCTGCCCGCCTACGCGGGTTTCTCCCCGTTGATCTGGGCCCTCATCAACGGTGAGAAGGAGGTCGGCCTGACCGCCCACATGATGGACGACGAGCTCGACGCGGGCGCCGTCGTCCTGCAGCGCGCGATCCCGGTGGGCGACCGGGACACCACGACCGACCTGTTCCACAAGACGATCGACCTGATCGCGCCCGTGGTCAGCGAGTCGCTGGACCTGATCGCCACCGGGACCGCGGTCCTCACCCCGCAGGACCGCTCGAAGGCCACGTTCTTCCACAAGCGGGCGATCGAGGACAGCCTCATCGACTGGACGTGGACGGCGGAGGAGCTGGACCGGCTGGTCCGCGCCCTGTCCGACCCGTATCCGAACGCGTTCACCTTCCACAACGGCAGGCGCCTGCGCGTGCTGCGCGCGTCGGTGTCGCGGGCGAACTACGGCGGCACGCCGGGCCGCATCTTCATCCGCGAGGGCGACGGCGTCGCGATCGTCGCGGGCCCGGAGGCCCGCAGGGGCCAGGGCAAGGCGTTGGTGCTTGAGCGGCTGCGTCTCGACGACGGCACCGAGCTGACGGCCACGGAGTACTTCCGCACGATGGGCGGCTACCTGCGCTGAGACGGCCGGATGCCCCGCACTGACCTGTGCGGGGCTTCCGTTCTCCGCTCACCGCCAGGGTTGTGCGGGGGTGCAGGCGGTCGGGTTCTCGATCGGCCGCAGGATTTGGTGCTGGACGACTTCGCCGTCGGGGGTGTGGTAGCACTTCGCGGGGACAGCGGGGTCGTTCACCGTGCCGATCAGGGTGCCGTTGGCGTCGTAGGCGCGGACCACACTCGTCGGAAGGCCTTCCGGGATACGCCAGGTGGCGGAGTGGACGATCCGGGCGACGTAGGTCTGGTTGGCGATCACGGCGTCGACGGTCTCGCCGTTCGAGGTGAAGGTGACCTTCGTGACCGCGCCGCTGATCCGGCCGACGGCCATCTCATTTCCCAGGGCACCCGGATACTTGGCCGTCTTGCCCGTGCCGCCGCCCGCCGCGGCCGTCATGGAATCGACGGAGATGTGGCCCGGCAGCCAGGCCATCGACGACTGGTTGCCGTATCCGGCGTTGAACGGCATGCCGGGCCCGTCGATCGTGCAGCTCACCGCGCTGGCGCTGGTGTAGAGGAGCCCGAATGTCCCGGCCTGGTCGGTGATCAGGTTGTACAGCTTCGCGCCGCCTTCCTTGTTGGCGGTGCGGTCGCAGCCTTCTTCGATCTGCTTGCGCCGCCCGGGGTCGAGGCCCGCGATGACGGGCTCGGCGGGCGCCAGTGTCGGCTTCGCGCCGGGGCTGATGGCGATGGGGCTGGGCCCGGGCACGAGCATGGCGACCGCGATGCCGACGACGCCGAGTGCGCCGACGGCGCCCGCGATCGGGAGCCAGCGGCGGCGGGGCGGGCTGTGGATGGCCTTGAGCAGTTCGGCGCGGATGGCCAGGTGGCGGTCGAGCGGCAGGTCACGCTCGACGGGGGGCATGGTGTTCATCGGTCCTCCGCGAAGGTGAGTGGCTGGGTGGTGGCGACCAGGCGGGTCAGGCGGGATTTGGCTTTGCTGACCCTGGCCCGGACGCTGCCCTCGGCGATGCCCAGGACGGTGGCGGCCTCGGCGTAGGTGACGCCCGACCACACGCACAGGGCCAGCGCCTCCCGTTCGTTGCGCGGCAGTTTGTTCACCGCGGCGAGCAGGTCGGCCATGCGCCGCTGGTCGTCGACCCGGTCGGCGACGTGGTCGGCGTGGTCGGGGACGGCGGGTTCGGGTTGCAGCTTCTCGAAGAGCCGGACCCGCCTGGCCAGGGTCCGCCGCCAGCTCCGCACCTCGTTGGTCGCCACGGTCAGCAGCCATGGCCGCGCGGACGCGTTCTCCAACACCACGCTGTCGCGTTTGCGCCACGCCATGAGGAACGTGTTCTGCAGGTGCTCCTCCGCCGCCGCCCACGACGCGGTGAGGCGGAAGCAGTGGTTGTAGACCGCTTTGGCGTGGCGGTCGAACAGTGTGCCGAAGGCTGACTCGTCCCCGGACGCCGCTCTTGACCACAGGGCGCGGTCATCTGGGTCATGGACCCGCTCGGTCATCATGCTCCTTAGTGACCGATAGCGGCGAAAGTGTTGCCAGGTTACGCACGGGAGCGGGCCGCCCGAGGGCGACCCGCTCCCGCCTCCCCTTTTCTAGTGCGCCGTCGCCTTCTCGGCGTGGGCACCGGTCAGTGCGCGGACCTCCATCTCGGCGTACTTGGCCGCGTCGGCGCCGCGCTTGGAGATCACGGTGCCGAACCAGCCGAGGAAGAACGCCAGCGGGATGGACACCAGGCCCGGGTTCTCCAGCGGGAACCAGTGGAAGTCGACGCCCTTGATCATCGACGGGGTCGCGGCGGTCGCGGGCTTGCCCGACACGGCGGGTGAGAACACGATCAGCACGATGCTGGAGATCAGGCCGCCGTAGATGCTCCACAGGGCGCCGGAGGTGTTGAACCGCTTCCAGAACAGCGAGTACACGATGGTCGGCAGGTTCGCCGACGCCGCGACCGCGAAGGCCAGGGCGACGAGGAAGGCGATGTTCTGCCCGTTGGCCACGATTCCGCCGACGATGGCGACCGCGCCGATCACGACCGCGGTGATGCGGGCGACCCGCACCTCCTGGGCCTTGTCGTCGACCTGGCCCTTCTTGATGATGTTGGCGTAGATGTCGTGGGCGAAGGACGCCGACGCGGTGATCGTCAGGCCCGCGACGACGGCCAGGATGGTGGCGAAGGCGACCGCGGCGATCAGGCCCAGCAGGACCGGCCCGCCCAGTGCCTCGGCCAGCAGCGGCGCGGCCGAGTTGGCCTTGCCTGGCGCGGCCTTGATGGCGTCGGGGCCGACGAGCGCGCCCGCGCCGTAGCCCAGGACCAGGGTGAACAGGTAGAAGATGCCGATCAGCCAGATCGCCCACACCACCGAGCGGCGCGCTTCCTTGGCGGTGGGCACGGTGTAGAAGCGCATCAGGATGTGCGGCAGGCCCGCGGTGCCCAGGACCAGTGCCAGGCCGAGGGAGACGAAGTCGAGTTTGCTGGTCTCGGTCTTGCCGTACTGCATGCCCGGGTTGAGCACGGCCTCGGTGTTGGCACTGTCCACGGCGCCGCCGAGCAGGGAGGACAGGTTGAACCCGAACTTCGCCAGCACCCAGATCGTCATGGCCAGTGCGCCGGTGATGAGCAGCGCGGCTTTGATGATCTGCACCCATGTGGTGCCTTTCATGCCGCCGACCAGCACGTACACGATCATGATGACGCCGACGAGGGTGATGACGACGGCCTGCCCGGTCTTGCTGGTGATGCCGAGCAGCAGCGCGACGAGGCCACCGGCGCCCGCCATCTGGGCCAGCAGGTAGAAGAACGAGACGACCAAAGTGGACGTCGCCGCGGCGGCCCGCACCGGGCGTTGCCGCATCCGGAAGGCCAGCACGTCGCCCATCGTGTACTTGCCGGTGTTGCGCAGCAGTTCGGCGACGAGCAGCAGCGCGACGAGCCAGGCCACGAGGAACCCGATGGAGTAGAGGAAGCCGTCGTAGCCGTTGAGGGCGATGGCGCCCGCGATGCCGAGGAACGACGCGGCGGACAGGTAGTCACCGGAGATGGCGACACCGTTCTGCGGGCCGGTGAAGGACCGGCCGCCCGCGTAGTAGTCGGCGGCGGTCTTGGTGTTGCGGCTGGCCCGGAACACCACGACCAGGGTGATCGCGACGAACACACCGAAGATCGACATGTTGAGGACGGGGTTGTTGCCCGCCACCTGTGCTGCCACGTTCATCAGAGGTCTCCCTCGATCTCGTGGCGGATCTTCTCGGCGGCCGGGTCGAGGTTCTTGGTGGCGTGCCGGACATACAGCGTGGTGATCACGAAGGTGGAGACGAACTGCAGCAGGCCGAGCACGAGGCCGACGTTGATGTTGCCCCACAGCTTCGTCGACATGAAACTGTGGGCGTAGTCGGCGAGCAGCACGTAGGCCATGTACCAGACGAAGAACAGCGCGGTCATCGGGAAGACGAACCGGCGCAGGCGCCTGCGCAGCGACACGAAGTCCGGGCTGGCTTGGATCTCGGTCCAGGCCGGGTGTTGATCCGGTGGACGGATCTCGGGCTCGGTGACTGTCATCGCGGCCTCCGTCATGGGGATGGGGTTTCCCGTGACCGTAGGAAGTTCGCGCGTGCGGCAGTGCGTCAGCGGCCCAGACGTCGAGTGATGCGACGAACGGCCGACGAACGGCGCGCTTGCCAGGTTGAGTGGCCCAGGTCACGTCCGAGCCCGGGTCGGGCGGGCTGTTGTTCGCCAAGGTGGAGCCGGAGCATGGCCGCGGCGGCCCAGGTCGGCGGACGGCCCAACAGCGATACGCCGATCATCGTAACGAAAGCGAGCGGCACCGACCACGGCGCGGGCTGGGCGACCAGGATCGCCTGCCAGCCGGACAGTTCACCGCCGAACAGGGTCGCCGCGATCGCCCCGGCCGAGGCGAGCAGCCCGACGGTGACCCCGGCGAGCGCGCCCGCCTTGGTCAGCCGCGACCACCAGATGCCCAGCACGAGCAGCGGGCAGAACGTCGAGGCGGCCACGGTGAACCCCCACGTGACCAGCACGCCCGCGTCGAGCCGCGCCGAGGGCAGGGCGAGCATGACCACGGCGGCCGCGGCGGCGAACACGGTGCCCCGCAACCGGTTCAGGCCGCCGGGCAGCAGGTCGTGCGCGATGGCGCCGGACACGACGAGCAGCAGACCGAGTGACGTGGCGAGGAACGCGGCGAACGCCCCGGCGGTGAGCAGGCCGGTGAACACGTTGCCCCAGCCGCCGACCTCCACTTGCGACGGTAGGGCCACGACGGCGGTGTCGGTGGTGCCCGCCAGGTAGAGCTGCGGCACGAGGACCTTCGCCAGCGTCCCGTAGATGCCGGGGATGAGGTAGAAGATGCTCAGCAGTCCCACGGTGATCGCGGCGGTGCGGCGCGCGGCGCGCCCGTCGGGGCTGGTGTGGAAGCGGACGAGCACGTGCGGCAGGCCCATGGTGCCGAGCATGGTGGCGATGAGGATCGCCCACGTGCCCAGCAGCGGGTAGCCGGTGTGCCGCAGGTCGAGCAGGGGCCGCTGCCAGTCCGGGCCGCCGGGCACGGCGCCGCCGCGGGGCAGCGGCACGGGTGTCCCCTCGGCGAAGACGAGCGTGGTGCCCGCCGGGGCGCGCAGTTCCCCGGGCGGCACGGTCTCGCGGGTGCCGTCCGGTCGGATGACCTCGGTCGGCTCCCGCAGTTCGAGGGTGACGTCGAGCTGGAAGTCGACCGGGGTGTCCTTGGCGAAGTGGGTGAACTCGACCGGGTACACGGCCTCGTGCCGCACCTGCGGGCCCGCCTGGATGAGCAGCCAGATCGCGGGGACGATGAACAGGATCAGTTTGAGGTAGAACTGGAACGCTTGGACGTAGGTGGCCGCGCGCATCCCACCGAGCGCGAGGGTGATACTGACCGCGGCCGCGGCGATGACCACGCCGACCCAGTACTCGCTGCCGCTGACCGCCGACAGCACCAGCCCGGCGGTGCGGAACTGCGGCACCAGGTACAGCCCGCCGATGACCAGGACGACCAGCGCCGAGAGCCTGCGCAGCGACTGCGACGCCAGCCGCGCGACGGCGAAGTCGGGCACGGTCAGCGCCCCGGACCGGCGCATCGGCGCGGCCACCAGCACCAGCATCGCCAGGTAGCCCGCGGTGAATCCCACCGGGTACCACAGCGCGCCCATGCCGTCCTTGACGACGAGCCCGGCCACGCCGAGGAACGACGCGGCCGACAGGTACTCCCCCGACACCGCCGCCGAGTTCAGCAGCGGCGACACCCGCCGGGAGGCGACGAGGAAGTCCGAGGTGGTGCGCATGGCGGCGATGCCGCGCAGTCCGATGAGGAGCGTGACCAGCACGACCGGCGCGACCGACAGGAACGCGATCATGCCTGGTCGTCGGCTTCGGCGTGCTCGGCCCGGCGCAGCTGCCAGGCCGCGAGGCCGACCATCAGCGGGTAGGGCAGCGTGGCCATGGCCAGCCAGGACACGGGGATGCCCAGCAGCCGCACCTGGTCGAGCCCGGGGAACGCGGCGAGCAGCGCGGGCAGCCCGAGCAGCAGCCCGACGAGCAGGACCAGCGGCAGCACGGCGCGGCGGCGCTGCGCGGTGTAGACGCGCATCGCGTGCTGCACGTCGGCGGGGTCGAGCACAGGTGGGCGCCACGCGGTGAGCACCCGGCGGCGGGCGTGCGCGAGCCGCGTCTGGGGGCTGGTCACCGTGACCCGCCGCGACGGCATCAGGCCCGCCCGCCGAGTTCGCCGCGCTGGGCCGCGTGCAGCAGCCGTTCCCGCAGCTCACGGGCGTGTCTGCGGCTCACCGGCACGTCACCGAGGTCGGTGTGGGCCAGCATCCCGCCCACGGAGTCGCTGCGCAGCTCGCGGACCGCGTCGATGGCCACCAGGTAGCCGCGGTGCACGCGGGCGAACCCGGCGTTCTCCCAGTACTCCAGCAGCCGCGAGATCGGCATCCGCACCAGGTGTACCCCGGAGCGGGTGTGCAGCCGCACGTAGTCGCCCTGCGCCTCCACGAACTCCACGTCGGTGCGCCGCACGTAGCGGATGCGGCCGTCGGCCTCCACCGGCAGCACCGGCATCGCGTCCGGCTTGGCCGACTCAGGGACGGCGGCGGGTGCCGCGCTCGGCCCCGACGTCTGGCCCGGGGCCGGGACCACCATCCGCGCGACCCGCGTCATCGTGGCCGCGAGGCGTTCCGCGCGGACAGGCTTGAGCAGGTAGTCCACCGCGCCGATGCCGTAAGCCGACACCGCGTGCCCGTCGTAGGCGGTGACGAACACGATCACCGGCGGCTTGCTCAGCTTCGACAGCAGCGACGCCAGCTCCAACCCATTCATGCCGGGCATGGAGATGTCGAGGAACACCGCGTCGAACTGCCCGCCCTCGATCATCCGCAGCGCGGTGAGCGCGTCGCCCGCCGCCGCCACGTCGGCCACCTCGGGGGCCGCGCGCAGCAGCCTGCACAGCTCGTCGAGCGCCGCCTTGACATCGTCGACCGCGAGGACCCGCATCAGGGCGTCACCCCCGGCTGGAACACCGGCACCCGCACCACGACCCGGGTCCCCGCGTCGGGCGCGGTCTCCACCACGAGCCCATACCAGGCTCCGTAGACATTCCTCAGTCGACGGTCCACATTGGCCAGCCCGATGCTGCCCGCCCGGCCGTGCCCGGCCAGGATCGCCTCCGCGGCGGCCGGGTCCATCCCGACGCCGTCGTCCTCGACGCTGATCACGCAGTCGTTGCCCTCCGCTTCACCGCGGACCTGCACCACACCGTCCCCCGCCCGGGGCTCGATGCCGTGCCGGACCGCGTTCTCCACCAATGGCTGCAGAACCAGGTACGGGATCGTCACCGCCAGGACCTCCGGGGCGACCCTGATCTGCACGCGCAGCCGGTCGCCGAGCACCGCGCGCTGCAGCGCCAGGTAGGTCTCGATGGCGTGGAACTCGTCGGCCAGCGTGGTGAACTCGCCGTGGCTGGCCAAGCTGTAGCGGTTGTAGTCGGCGAAGTCCAGCATCAGTTCGTGGGACCGCTCGGGGTCGGAGTGCACCAGCGAGGCGATCACCGTCAGCGCGTTGTAGACGAAGTGCGGCGAGATCTCCGCGCGCAGCGCCCGCAGCTCGGCCTGCGCGGCGTACTCGGCCGAGGCTTCCAGCCGGGCCCGCTCCAGCGCGGCGACGATCCACTCGGCGACCTCGCGCACCGCGGCCGCCCGGCTGTTGCCGTGCACGACCAGCACGCCCGCCAGTTCGTCGTGGACGTGCAGCGGCACCGCGATCAGCGGCGCGCGCCCGGCCCGGGTCTCGCTGTGCATGACCTCCTGCACCAGCGTGGCGACCCGCTCGGGCGCGGCCACCTTCCCCGACCAGATCGGGTTGCCCGACAGGTCGGCCAGGGCGACACCGTCGACGTCGAGCAGCCTTCGCACACCGCGCACGACGGAGCGGACCCTGGTCCCGGCCAGCCCGTCGGACAGGTCGTCGGCGATCTGCCTCGCGGTGCCGAGCACTGCGGCGGCGTCGGCCCGGGACGCCCACGGCGCCCAGGACCGGGTCGGCGGCTGCGCTGGCACGGACATGGGTCGATGTTAGAGCGTATCTAGGGACTGGCGTGCGTGAGAGCCGTGATCGAGGTGGTTCCTGGCGGTGCGGCCGGATCGTCGGCATACCGGAGTTGTGTGTCGGCGTATCCGGCCGTGCCGCCAGGGGCCGCCTCGGCGCGGCTATCGCGTGCGCCAGTTCCCAGATGCGCTCTAAGGACGCCTGTCGGTCCGCCACCACTCATCGACCGTTCGTCCCGGGGCCCGCACCATCCGTCGCCGACCACCCCACTCGATGCTCGCCGGTTCCTAGCGTTGGCGGCCACTGACCGGAGTGGCGGGAGAAGCGATGGACTTGTACACCGAGGCGGACACCGACCGAGACGCGTTCTGGGCGCGGCGGGCCCGGCGGCTGAGCTGGGCCACCGAGTGGTCCCAGGTGCTCGACTGGTCCGACGCACCGTTCGCGCGGTGGTTCGTCGGCGGCGCCCTCAACGTCGCCCACAACTGCGTGGACCGCCACGTCGAGGCCGGTCTGGGCGATCGGATCGCCATCCACTGGGAGGGCGAGTCTGGCGACACGCGGACCATCACCTACGCCGACCTTCGGCGGGAGGTGTCCAAGACCGCCAACGCGCTCATCGCGCTGGGCCTGGTCGCGGGCGACCGGGTGGCCATCCAGCTGCCGATGATCCCCGAGGCCGTGTTCGCCATGCTCGCCTGCGCCCGGCTGGGCCTGGTCCACTCGGTCGTCTTCGGCGGCTTCTCCCCCACCGCGCTGCGCTCACGCGTCGAGGACGCCCAGGCCCGGCTGCTGATCACCGCCGACGGCCAGTACCGCCGCGGCGGCGCGGTCGCGATGAAGCCCGGCGCCGACGAGGCCGTCGCGGGCACCACGGTCGAGCACGTCGTCGTCGTCCGCCGCACCGGGTCCACAGTGGAGTGGACCGAGGGCCGCGACCTGTGGTGGCACGACCTGGTCGACCCCCAGCCGGACACGCACACCGCGGAACCGTTCGACGCCGAGCATCCCCTGTTCATCCTCTACACGTCGGGCACCACCGGGAAGCCCAAGGGCATCCTGCACACCAGCGGCGGCTACCTCACCCAGGCCGCCTACACCCACAGCGCGGTGTTCGACCTCAGGCCGGAGTCCGATGTGTACTGGTGCACCGCCGACATCGGCTGGGTGACCGGGCACAGCTACATCGTCTACGGCCCGCTGGCCAACGGCGCCACCCAGGTGATCTACGAGGGCACCCCCGACACCCCGCACCAGGGCAGGCACTGGGAGATCATCCAGAAGTACGGCGTCTCCATCTACTACACCGCCCCCACGCTGATCCGCACGTTCATGAAGTGGGGCGAGTCGATCCCCGCCGGGTACGACCTGACGTCGCTGCGGGTGCTCGGCTCGGTGGGCGAACCGATCAACCCCGAGGCGTGGCTCTGGTACGACAAGCACGTGGGCGCGGGCCGCTGTCCGATCGTCGACACGTGGTGGCAGACCGAGACCGGCGCCATGATGATCAGCCCGCTGCCCGACGCGTCGACCAAGCCGGGTTCCGCGCAGCGCCCGCTGCCCGGGATCAGCGCGACCATCGTGGACGACGCCGGGGCCCCGGTCGCCGCGGGCGAGGCGGGCTACCTGGTCCTGGACAAGCCGTGGCCGTCGATGCTGCGCGGCATCTGGGGCGACGAGGAGCGCTACCGCGACACGTACTGGTCGCGCTTCGAGGAACAGGGCTACTACTTCGCGGGCGACGGCGCCAAGTACGACGACGACGGCGCGATCTGGCTGCTGGGCCGCGTTGATGACGTCATGAACGTCTCCGGGCACCGCATTTCGACCACGGAGGTGGAGTCGGCGCTGGTCAGCCATCCGACGGTGGCCGAGGCCGCGGTCGTCGGGGCGTCGGATGAGACCACCGGCCAGGGGATCGTCGCCTTCGTCATCCTGCGTGGCAGCGCCGCCGACGACGAGTCCAAGGGCGAGGAGGCGATCAAGGCGCTACGCGACCACGTGTCCAAGGAGATCGGCCCGATCGCCAAGCCGCGCCAGATCATGGTCGTCGAGGAGCTGCCCAAGACCCGGTCGGGCAAGATCATGCGTCGGTTGCTGCGCGACGTGGCCGAGCACCGCGAGGTCGGCGACGTCACCACGCTCGCCGACTCGGCGGTGATGGACCTGATCTCCCAGGGGCTGGAGAAGGGCAGCTCCGCGGAGGACTGAGCGGTGTACCGGCCCCCGGAGAACGAGCTGTCGTGGCGGTTCTCGCGCTCCTCGGGGCCGGTACACCGCTCAGTCCTCCGCGGAGC
>DATLIA010000085.1:0-11083 GCA_035540215.1 Actinokineospora sp.
ACCGGCCCACCCAGAACAGCGACTCGGCGATGCGGCTCAGCATCCGGCACCGCCGGCCTGGTGCTGGGCGAGGTGCTGGGTCTGCGTCGCCCCGGGAACCGAGATCGCCGGCATGCTCGTGGTGATGGGGCCGACCGTCTCCTCGACCTCGGCCGGGTCGCTGATCGGGTCGGCGAGGACCCACGTGTCCTTGGACCCGCCGCCCTGCGACGAGTTGACCACCAGCGACCCCTCCGGCAGCGCGACCCTGGTCAGGCCGCCGGGCAGCACGAAGACGGACTTGCCGTCGTTGACCGCGAACGGCCGCAGGTCGACGTGGCGCGGCTTGAGCCGGTGCCCCACCTTGGTCGGCACCGTCGACAGCTGCACCACCGGCTGCGCGATCCACCCGCGCGGGTGCGCGCGCACCTTCGTCCGCAGCGTCGCCAGTTCCTTCGCCGAGGCGTTGGGGCCGAACACGATCCCGTAGCCGCCCGAACCCTCGACCGGCTTGACGACCAGTTCGGACATCCGGTCGAGCACCTGCTCCTGCTCGTCGGGCAGCCAACAGCGGAAGGTGTCGACGTTGGGCAGCAGCGGGGTCTCGCCCAGGTAGTACTTAAGGATCTCGGGAAGGTAGGTGTAGACGAGCTTGTCGTCGCCCACACCATTGCCGACAGCGTTCGCGATCACCACGTTGCCCGCGCGGGCGGCGTTGAGCAGACCCGCGACCCCGAGGACCGAGTCCGGCCGGAACTGCACCGGGTCCAGGAATTCGTCGTCGATGCGCCGGTAGATGACGTCGACCTGCCGCTCGCCCTCGGTGGTGCGCAGGTAGATGACGTTGTCGCGGCAGAACAGGTCACGACCCTCGACCAGCTCGACGCCCATCTGCCTGGCCAGCAGCGAGTGCTCGAAGTACGCGGCGTTGTGCACGCCGGGGGTCAGCACGACGACGGTCGGGTCGGCCACGTTCGCCGCCGCGGCGGCGCGCAGCGAGCGCAGCAGGTGCACGGCGTAGTCGCCGACCGCGCGCACCCGGTGCTTGGCGAACAGGTCCGGGAACACGCGCGCCATCGTGCGGCGGTTCTCCATCACATAGGACACCCCGGACGGGTTGCGCAGGTTGTCCTCCAGAACCCGGAACGTGCCCTCCTCGTCGCGGACCACGTCGATCCCGGACACGTGGATGCGCACCCCGTTGGGCGGCACCAGACCCGCGGCGTTGCGGTGGAAGTGCTCACAGGACGTGATGAGTCTTCTCGGCAGCACACCGTCGCGGATGATCTGCTGATCGCCATAGATGTCGGCGAGGAAGGCCTCCAGCGCCTGCACGCGCTGCACGATGCCCTTCTCCAGCCGGGCCCACTCGGCCGCGGTGATCACCCGCGGCACCAGGTCCAGCGGGAACGGCCGCTCCTGGCCGGACAGTGAGAAGGTGATGCCCTGGTCGACCAGCGCGCGGTCCAACGCCTCCGACCGTGCCTGCAAGTCGGCGGCCTGCGACGCGGCCAGCTGCTCGTGGAGCCTGCGATAGGCCTGACGGACCCCCGCGTCGTCGGCGAACATCTCGTCATAGGCCCCGGCATGCGGGCGCCGCGGATCGAGATAGCCGTCGAACAGCCCGCCCAGCTGGGGACCAGCGGACCGGCGTGACCTGGTTGCGCGCTCCATCCAGGCATCTTCGCCTACCGGACACTTCTTGGCACTAGACATGTGATCAAGCGATGCAGCAGATCACCCCCGTGAGTGCGTGTGTGGGGTGTGCAACCCAGACGCCGAAGGGAGCGCCCGTGACGTTGGACGAGTTCATCACCCAGCGCGTCCCCGGCCTGCTCCGCTACGCCACCACTCTGACCTGCGACCCGCACCTGGCCGAGGACATAGTCCAAGAGGTGCTGCTGCGCGCCCAGCGGAAGTGGACACGGATCGGGGCCATGGACCCGCCGGACCACTACGTGCGGCGGATGATCACCAACGAGTACCTGTCCCTGCGCAGGCGCAAGTCGTTCCACGAGGTGCGGACCGCACCGGACTCGATGGCCGACCACGATCCGAGCGTGGCCGACGGCACCGCCGCCTACGACGAACGAGACGAGATGCTCGCGCGAATCCGGGGGCTTCCGCCGCGCCAGCGCACCGCCCTCGCCCTGCGCTACTACTGCGACCTCTCCGACGCGGAGATCGCCCACACGATGCGCTGCCGCCCCGGCACCGTGCGCGGCCACCTGTCACGCGCATTGGCCACCTTGCGCACCCTCACGCCGATAGGGACCACGCGATGAGCGACACCACTGAAGACCTGATCAAGGCCGCGTTCCAGCGCCTGGCGGATCAAGCCCCCGATGTCCGAGGGATCGAGGCCGACCTGCGCGCGGCCGAGGCGCCCGCCCGCGGGCAGTGGGTCCGGTGGGGCGGTCTCGCGGTCGCCGCGGCCGCGGCCGTCACCGCCATCACCGTCCCAAGTGTGCTGACTGGACGTGGACCATCCGACACCCCCGCCGCGTCCGGGACGGCCGCCGAACCGAACCCGGCAACCGTGCGCCCCGCGACGCCGGTCCGGGAGCCTGGCCTGGCTATCCCCTACCGGCCGGAGTGGCTGCCAGACGGATTTGTAGAGGTCGGCCGGTCTGGCGGCGGGGCCCAATCGCCATGGGCCCGGAGTTGGACGGTGAACCCGGCGCAGTCGCCGTCGCCCGGCGCCCCGACCCTGGGCTTCAGGCACTCCCCGCTGCCACCAGACACCGAGCAGGGCGAGGTCATCGACGTCAACGGCGTCCAAGGGCGCCTAATAGAAAGGGCGACGTCAAGCGGTCCGAACCGGTATGCCGAGGTCACCTGGACACAGTCGGGTGAACTCGTGGTGATGAGTCTCAGCGGCGTTAACGACGCCAAGGCGGCCGTCCTGCGCATCGCCCGGTCGGTCAAGCCCGACCCGGTCGCGGCCGTGCCTACCGAGGTGCTGTCGTTCGGCTGGCTGCCTGAGGGCATGGTCTCCGACCTGACACAGGTCACCGGCGACCGGCCGGACAACTACACCCTGCTCCGCACCGCCACGTTGGTGGGCGACGAGGGCATCACCGCGATGCTCTCACCCGATGCACCTGCCTGGTCCGACGGTCCAACCATCAAGCGCACCGAGGTCCCGGTCACGGTACGCGGACTCCCGGGGACCTCCTTCAGCGTCAGCGGCGCCCCCCCGTCCGCGAGCGGCGTCGTCGTGCGCTTGTCGGACAGGCGTTGGCTGTATGTGTTTGGTGGACCGGACAAGGACATCATCCGCGTGACCAATGAGCTGCGGATCGCTCCGCTCGCCCCGATGGCCTGGATCGGCAAGCGCTGACCTAAGCCGTGGCGCCTGCCAGGCGTCACGGGGTTCGGGGGTCCAATCGCATCGGGTGGTCCGGCGGGACCTGGACGAGCACGATCGGTATGCCGTCCGGGTCCGCCAGCCACGCCTCGTGCAACCCCCATGGCTCCAGCCGCGGCTCACGGACGATCTCGGCGCCGCGGTCGCGGAGTTCGGCGACGCTCTCGGCGAGGTCGCGGACCTGCAGCCACAGCGCCAGGTCGGGGCTCGCCCGGGTGCCACCGCGCGCGGAGACCTCCAGGTGGCCGTTGCCGACGAAGAACACCGTCCCGCCGGGGAACTCACGGTAGATCGCCAGGCCGAGGACGTCGCGATAGAAGGCCAGCGACCGCGGCGGGTCCACCGGGTGGATGATCAGTCGACTGCTGAGAAACTCCACCCTTCAAGTCCTACCGGCCTTCGGCCGTCCGCGCGACTACGCTCGCTCGCCGTGCACGCATCCTCCGATGACCCTCGCCCCGCGCGCGGCGCGGTGTGGCAGGTGCCCACCGCCGACCGCCCCGCCACCGTCGCCTATGCCCCTGACCTGGACGGCGCCGCCGATCCGGGCGAGATCGTGTGGGCCTGGGTGCCCTACGAGGACGACCCGGAGCGTGGCAAAGACCGCCCGCTGCTGGTCGTCGGACGCGACGGAGCCGCCCTACGCGCGTTGATGCTGTCCAGCAAGACTCCGCACGATCGCGAACGCGACGACTGGCTCGCGCTCGGTTCTGGGACGTGGGACCGCGACGGCCGCGAGTCGTTCCTGCGCATGGACCGGCTGTTCGAGCTCGGTGAGCACGACATCCGCCGCGAGGGCGCGATCCTCGACGCCGACCGCTTCGCGCTGGTCGCCGCCGCCCTGCGGGAGCGCTACGGCTGGCGGTGACTGGACGCCATCCCCGGAAAAGTGATATCACTTTGATAGGCAAGTGCTAACCGGGGAGGAACCATGGCCACACCGACGGCTTCCACTGACTTCGACCGACCGATGCTGCCCGTACCGCATGTACGCGAGACCGAGGCGTTCTGCATGGCCGGGCTGCCCCTGGTGGGCGCCGCAGTGATCCTTTTCCTGTCGGGGATCGCGCTGATCGGCGTCGGGCTCGGCGGGCTGGCCGAGGGTATCGACATGCCCCAGGGGCTCGCGGTCGCGGCGATCATCCTGGGCTTCCTGGCGATCCTCGCGGCCGGTGTGGCGGGCGGCGGGCTGACCATGGTCTCCCCCGGCGAGGCCAGGGTGCTGCAGTTCCTCGGCCGCTACATCGGCACGGTCCGGCTCGACGGGCTGCGCTGGGTCAACCCGTTCACCACCCGCCGCCGCGTGTCGACCAGGATCCGCAACCACGAGACCGCCGTCATGAAGGTCAACGACGCCGACGGCAACCCGATCGAGATCGCCGCCGTCGTCGTCTGGCAGGTCAAGGACACCGCCCGCGCGGTGTTCGAGGTGGACGACTTCATCGCCTTCGTCGGCATCCAGACCGAGACCGCGGTGCGCCACATCGCCAACACCTACCCCTACGACGCCCACGGCGACGGCCAGATGTCGCTGCGGGACAACGCCGAGGAGATCACCCACAAGCTGTCGACGGAGATCGCCGCCCGGGTCGAGGCGGCGGGCGTCAACGTGATCGAATCGCGCATCACCCACCTCGCCTACGCCCCGGAGATCGCCCAGGCCATGCTGCGCCGCCAGCAGGCGGGCGCGGTCGTCGCCGCCCGGCAGCGCATCGTCGAGGGCGCGGTCGGCATGGTCGAGATGGCACTGGAGCGGCTGGCGGAGAACAACGTGGTCGACCTCGACGAGGAACGCAAAGCCGCGATGGTCAGCAACCTGCTGGTCGTCCTGTGCGGTGACCGCGACGCCCAGCCCGTGGTCAACACGGGGTCGCTCTACCACTGATGACCGAACGCAAGAAAGTCCTCTTGCGCCTGGACCCGGCCGTCCACGACGCCGTGGCCCGGTGGGCGAACGACGAGCTGCGCAGCACCAACGCGCAGATCGAGTTCATGCTCCGCCGGGCCCTGGCCGACGCGGGACGGCTGCCGGACGGCACCGGCGGCCCGCCCAAGCGCGGCCGCCCGCCCAAGGACCCGGACTGACCTACTCGGCGACCTTCGACCGCGACGCGACGATCGCGGCGTCCTCCTCCTCCAGCTGCGCGGGCTCGACGTCGGCGGTGCACCACTTGCACTTGAGCGCGTCGATCGCGACGAACTCCTTGCAGTAGGGACACTCGCGGCTGCCCTGCGCCCGGAAGTTGCCGAGCCCGGCCTTCTTCATGAGCTTGACCAGCCCGAACAGCACCACGCCCAGCAGCAGGAAGTTCAGCAACTCGGTGAGGAAGGCTCCGTACCTGAGTTCGGCCCCGTTGACCGTGAAGAGCAGGCCGCTGAAGTCCGGCTTCCCGAAGATCGCCGCGACAAGCTGCATAAGGATGTTGCCCGCCAGGCTCTCCACCAGCGCCGCGAACGCGGTGCCGATGATGAACCCGAGGGCAAGATCGAACATGTTGCCGCCGAGCGCGAATGCCTTGAACTCACTCCACATCGCTTTCACGGTGTGTCTCCTTCCGATTCCTTTGGGTGACATTTCGCCCCGGCGCCCGCCCGCCCGCAACTCAAGGAGGCGATTCGGAGTCACCCGCACCCGCCTGTTAACCTTGCCGAGCGCGTCGTGCGGCACTCCGTCATGGAGGAGACCTGCACACGCAGGGCCACGCGACAGGGTCACACCACCTGGTCGCAGCACCTAAGCGGCGCGCGATCCGGTTGACGATCGAGGAGTACACGCATGGCGAACATCAAGTCCCAGATGAAGCGGATCAAGACGAACGAGAAGGCGCGACTGCGCAACAAGTCCGTCAAGTCCTCGCTCAAGACCGCGATCCGCAGGTTCCGCGAGGCCGCTGACGCAGGCGACCAGGCCAAGGCCGCTGAGCTGCTCAAGGACGCCAGCCGCAAGCTGGACAAGGCCGCGGGCAAGGGCGTCATCCACCCGAACCAGGCCGCCAACAAGAAGTCGGCCATGGCGCAGGCGGTCAACAAGATCGGCTGACCCAAGCACCTTTGTCGAAGGGGCCGTCCACTGTGGTGGGCGGCCCCTTCGGCGTGTGCGGCAGACTGCGCCCATGGATCCCAAGCCCACGTCCGCCGCACGCACGTCGCTGTCGCACATCATGACCGCCCTGGACACCAACCTCCTTGGCACCGTCCACGGCGGCGTCATCATGAAGCTGGTCGACGACGTCGCGGGCGCGGTCGCGCAGCGGCACTCCGGCGGCCCCGCGGTCACCGCGGCGATGGACGGGATGACGTTCCTGCACCCGGTCCGGGTGGGCGACCTGGTCCACGCGCACGCGCAGGTCAACTGGGCGGGCCGGTCGTCGATGGAGGTGGGAGTCCGGGTGGTGGCCGAGCCGTGGGACCGCGCGGGCGTGCCGCCGACCCGCGTCGCCACCGCCTACCTGGTCTTCGTCGCGGTCGACGGCGACGGCAATCCCCGGCCCGTCCCGCCGGTCGTCCCGGAGACACCGGAGGACGAGCGCCGCGGCCGTGAGGCCGAGATCCGCCGCCACCACCGTCTCACCCGCCGCGACGAGATCATGGCCAGCCGCGAGGCCTGATCTCAGGCGGCGGAGCGTTCCACCATCTCCCGGGTGAACGCGACGATCTCGGCCACGGCCTCGGTGCTCTGCGGCATGAAACCCGCCAGCACCGGGAAGGCATGGACTTGGCCGTCCCAGACCTGCAACTCGGTCGGCACCCCAGCCGCGGCGAGCAGTTCGGTCATCCGCTCGGCGTCGCTGCGCAGGACCTCCGTGGCACTTACCTGGATCAGGCACGGCGGGAGGTCCGCGAGCGCCCCGTTGATCGGCGACCGCAGCGGGTCGATCGGCACCTCCCCTGGCAGGCACAGCGCGGTGAGCCTGCGCAGCCGGGCCGCGGGGATGAACGGGTCGCGGGACCGATTGGGATGCGCCAGGCGCGCGGTGTCGTCGAAGTCCAACCAGGGCGAGATCGCCGCGATCCCGACCGGCGCGGGAAGCCCGTCCCGCATGGCTTGGAGTGCCGTCGCGAACGCGAGGTGTCCCCCGGCCGAGTCCCCGGACAGCACTATCCACTCGAAACCCTGCGCGTGCAGCCACTTGTAGGCGGCCATGCAGTCGGCCAACGAGTCAGCCAGCACGGCTTTGGGGAGGTGGCGATAGTCGACGGACAGCACGGCGAGCCCGGTCAGCGCCGCGATCCGCGCGGCGATCCGCCGGTGGCTCGCGAGTCCGCAGAACAGGAACGCGCCGCCGTGCAGGTACATCACCGCACCCAGCCCCGGCTCACTTCCCTTGCCGCGCATCAGTTCCCCGCGCACGGTGTCGGTCGCGACCCGCTCGATCGTCACGTACCTGGGGCGTGGGATCAGCCTGCAGAACACGTCGACCAGCGGGATCGCGAGCGCCAACGGCCCACGCAGCGGCCACAGCCGCAGTGTGGGCCAGACGAACAAGCGGGTCAGGAGGTAGATCATCCGACTGAGGAAATTCTTGTCGCCACGGTGTTCGATCTTCGCCGTGAACTGGTCTTCGACGGACACCTACGCTCCCTCACGCTTGCCTACTCGCGAGTAGGTTAGCGGTGGGTCGCGAGAGTGGTCAATCACTCACTCTCGGCGGTGTGCGCGCCCGATTTTTAGCACCGCCCGCTCCAAGGCGTAGTCAGGATCGGCGGCCACACCCTTGACGTCGGCGTTGACGTCGGCGACCACCTTCATGGCCTCGACCAGCCCCGCCGCCTTCCAGCCGCGGCTCTGCGCCAGCGCCTTCTTGACCTTCCACGCGGGCATCCCCAACTCGCCCGCCAGCCGGAACGGGTCGGCCCGCCCAGCCCCCGCCACCCGCGCGACCGTGCGCACGGCGTCGGCCAATGCGTCGGCGACGAGTACATGCGGCACACCGAGCTGCATCGCCCACCGCAGCGCCTCGAGCGCCCCGGCGACATCCCCGGTGACGGCCTTCTCCGCGACGGCGAACCCGGTCACGTCGGCCCGCCCCGTGTGATAACGCCGGACGGCCTCCTCGGTCACCGCCCCGCCGGTGTCCGCCACGAGCTGCGCCGACGCGGCGGCCAGTTCGCGCAGATCCGATCCGACCGAGTCGACGAGCGCGGCGACGGCCGCCGGATCGGTCTTGCCCCCCGCGCGCCGGATCTCGTTGCGCACGAACGCCTCGCGCTCGGCGGGCTTGGTGATCTTCGGGCAGTCGGTGACGACCGCTTCACCCTTGCGCATCGCGGCGACGATGTCCTTGCCCGCCTTGCGCCCGCCACCGTTGTGCACGACGACGAGCACGATCCCGTCGGAAGGCGCCTTGATGTAAGCGACCACCGGCCCGACGATGTCCTGCGTCGCGTCGTGCGCGGCGTCCAGAACGATCACCCTGGCCTCGGCGAACAGCGACGGGGAGACCAGTTCGGCCAGCTCAGGACCTGTGAGATCGGCCACGCGGACCCTGGTCAGGTCCGCGCTCGCGTCGGCGAGCCGAGCCGTGTCGAGCGCGGCCCGGACGGCGCGTTCGACCAGCAGTTCCTCCTCCCCGAGCACGAGCTGCAACGGGGGCGGGGTGACCGCGGGCGAGTTCACGTCCCGAGATCCTGCCACGTCCATGAGCGCGCAAGCCCTCTCGGATGCTGGACACGCGGTGGCATGCGCCGGACACCGTGCCGTAGCGTCGGTGCCACAACTTCATACCGCTCATCCAGAGGGGCAGAGGGAACGGCCCGTTGAAGCCCCGGCAACCGGCGTGAGCGCATGTCCTCATCTTGGGCACATGTGCGCGATCACGGTGCCAATTCCGACCCGTTCGCGGGACAGATGAGGAGATACCTCGCGATGACATCGGCACTTGACGCCCAGCGTTCCACCACGCTCGACCTCGGACCGGCCCGCGCCCTGTCCTGTCGGGAATGTGGCCACCAGACCCCACTCGCCCCAGAATTCGCCTGCGCCGAGTGTTTCGGCCCGCTCGAAGTCGCCTACGAGTTCGGCAACATCACTCGGGCAGACATCGAAGCGGGTCCCCGTTCCATCTGGCGCTACCGCGGCCTGCTCCCAGTGCCGTCGGACGTCGACGCCTTCCCCAACACCGACCCCGGCCTGACCCGCCTGGTCAAGGCCGACCGCCTCGCCGCCGCGCTCGGCGTGCGCTCGCTGTGGGTCAAGGACGACACCGGCAACCCGACGCACTCCTTCAAGGACCGCGTCGTCGCCGTGGCCCTCGCCGCCGCCCGCCAGCTCGGCTTCAAGGTGCTGGCCTGCCCCTCCACCGGCAACCTGGCCAACGCCGTCGCCGCCGCGGCCGCCCGCGCGGGCTGGGATTCAGTTGTGCTGGTCCCCTCCTCTCTCGAAAAAGCCAAGATCCTCACGTCCGCCGTCTACGACGGCTCGCTGATCGCGATCGACGGCAACTACGACGACGTCAACCGCCTCGCCACCGAGCTCGCCGCCGAGCACGAGGACTGGGCGTTCGTCAACGTCAACGTCCGCCCGTACTACGCCGAGGGCTCGAAGACCCTGGGCTACGAGGTCGCCGAGCAGCTCGGCTGGCGCCTGCCGGAGCAGGTCGTCATCCCGGTCGCCTCCGGCTCGCAGCTGACCAAGGTGGACAAGGCCTTCCGCGAGTTCGGTGAACTCGGCCTGGTCGAGGCCACCCCGTACCGCATCTTCGGCGCCCAGGCCACCGGCTGCTCCCCCGTCTCCGCCGCCTTCAAGGCGGGCAGCGACGTGATCGCCCCGGTCAAGCCCGACACCATCGCGCGGTCCCTGGCCATCGGCGCCCCCGCCGACGGCCCCTACGTCCTCGACGCCGTCCGCCGCACCGGCGGCGCGGTCGAAGACGTCACCGACGCCGAGGTCGTCGAGGGCATCCGCCTGCTGGCCCGCACCGAGGGCATCTTCGCCGAGACCGCGGGCGGCGTCACCGTCGCCACGGCGAAGAAGCTCTTCGAGTCGGGCCTGCTTGACCGCGACGCCGAGACCGTCCTGCTCATCACCGGCGACGGCCTCAAGACCCTCGACGCCGTCCAGGACCACGTCGGCCCCCTCGCCACGGTCCCGCCCACGGCCGCCGCAGTGCACGAGGCGCTGGCCCGCAAGCAGAAGTAGCGGCCCCTTGGGGGATCGGGCACGCTCGATCCCCCAAGGCCACGCCACCTGCCCGCGTTCCGTCCACAAGAGACGCTAGCGGCCTCCCGTCGGCGAACCCCTCGACCGAGCCGTCGGCCCAGGCAACACCGCGCTGTCGCCGTCGGTGTCGGTGCGAACCACCTGGGTCCCCTTGTCCCGCAGCGCGGTGATCGTCCGTGGGCTTGGATGGCCGTAGCGGTTCCCCGCACCCACACTCACCAACGCGATCCGGGCACCCACCGCGTCCAGGAACCGCGGCGACGTCGTCCGCGAACCGTGATGCGGCACCTTCACCACGTCCGCCGACACGTCCACAGTGGACGCGAGCAGGTCAGCCTGCGCCACCAGCTCGATGTCGCCGGTCAACAGCACCCGACCCGCCCGAGTCAACGCGCGAAGCACGAGGGACGCGTTGTTGATCGCCGTCCCGCTGTCGTCGTCAGATCTCTCCTTCCCGTTGGCGGCCAAGACTTCGATGTCCAGGCCGGGCCAGCTCAACCGCGAGCCGACACTCAACTCCGTCAGCGCGACACCCGCCGCCGCCGTCTCGCGACGGACCTGCCGCCACGCCCACT
>DATLIA010000086.1:0-18334 GCA_035540215.1 Actinokineospora sp.
GACCAGCAGCATCGCCATCGAGACGCTGTCGGCCAACTCCACATCCTCCGCGACGCGCTCGACGCGTTCCAGCGGGCCGTCGAGACCGGCGACCTGCAGGGCCTCCTCGACATCCTCGCCCCCGACGTGGTCCTGCTTGGCGACGGCGGCGGAGTCGTCCAGGCCGTCCTGCGGCCCATCGTGGGAGCCGACCGCGTCGCCCGCCTGCTGGGTGCCGGGCTGAAGAAGGTCGGCGACATCGCGACGGTGCAGCCGGTGCAGGTCAACGGCTACCCGGCCGTGATCCTCCGCCTCAACGGCGTGTTCGACAGCGTCGTGGCCGTCCGCATCGACGACGGCCTCGTCACCGGCCTCTACGCCGTGCGCAACCCGGAGAAGCTGTCCCACATGGACCGCGAGACCACCCTGAGCCGGTGAGTCTCGCGCGATAGTGGGTATGTACTGGTGAGACTCGCAGGAGGTTCCGCCGTGTCCGAACACGCCAGCGTCCGCTACATCGTCGATGACGTCCAGGCCGCCATCGACTTCTACACCACCCACCTGGGCTTCACCCTCAACTTCAGCGCCCCCGCCTTCGCCGACGTCCTGCGCGGGCCCCTGCGGCTGCTGCTGTCCGGCCCGGCCGGCTCCGGCGCCCGCGCCACCCCACCGGACGCGGCGACGCCGGGCCGCAACCGCATCCACCTCATCACCGACGACCTGGACGCCGAGATCACCCGACTCCGCGGCGAGGGCGTGTCGTTCCTGGGTGAGGTGGTCGCCGGACCAGGAGGCCGTCAGATCCTGCTCGCCGACCCCGCGGGTAACCTGGTCGAGCTGTTCCAACAGGCACAACGCGCCCCCTGACCAGCGGTACCAACCAGACCTGTCACCGACTAACTCGTGGCGCCGACGTACCCGCGCGCCTGGATGGTGAACAGCCGGGAGTAGGTGCCCTTGGCCGCCATCAGGGTGTCGTGGGACCCGGTCTCGCTGATCCGCCCGTCGGACAACACCACGATCTGGTCCGCGGCCCGCAGCGTGCCCAGCCGATGCGAGATGAGCAGGCTCGTGTGCCCAGCGCGGTGCGCCGTCAGTCGCGTGTGGACGTCGTGTTCGGCTTCCGCGTCGAGGCCCGAACTGGGTTCGTCGAGGATCAGCAGATCCCGGTCGGTGCCGACGAAGGCCCGTGCGAGCGCGAGTCGCTGCCATTGGCCGCCGGAAAGGACGACGCCGGTCTCCGGGTCGTCCCGGTCGCTGTTGCTGAAGAACATGCGACTGAGCATCGTGTCGTAGCCCAGCGGCAGCGCGTCGAGGGTGTCGTGGACGCCCGCGGTCCGCGCGGCCGCGGCGAGGCGACCGCGGTCGTTCATCGCCGAGAGGTCGCCGAGTCCGATGTTGTCCGCGACGGTCATCTCGTAGCTCACGAAGTCCTGGAACACCGCGCCCAGTCGCGCCCGGAGATCCGCGATCGCGAAGTCGCGGATGTCCACACCGTCCCAGAGGATCGCTCCACGCTGCGGGTCGTAGAACCGGCACAAGAGTTTCACCAGCGTGCTCTTGCCCGCGCCGTTGTGTCCGACGACGCCGATACTGTGGCCGTGGGGGATGGTCAGGTCGACCCCGCGCAGGATCCACGGTTGGTCGTCGGCGTAGCGAAACCACACGTCGCGCAGTTCGATCGCGTTGCGCAGGGCGGGCAGCCCGCGTGGAGTGACGGCGACCGGCAGGTCCGGCTCCGCGGTGACGACCGCGCGGTAGTGGCCGTACATCAGCAGTTGCTGGTGGGTATCGGCGAAGGAGCTGATCAGCCCGGCGAGTGCGGCCTGGACTCCGGCGACCGCGGCCACGAACATCGACACGTCGCCGACGGACGAGTCGCCGCGGCCTGCTCGGATGACCGCCCACACGAGTCCTCCGCCCGCGACGATCGCGGCCAGGACCGAGAGGGCGCCCTGGACCAGGAATTCACGGCGGTCTTGGGCGTCGCGCTCGGTGTCGGCTCGGCGTCGTTCGTCGACCATGCGGTCGCGGAGGAACTCTCCGAGGCCGAAGAGGCGGACCTCCTTGGCCGCGTCGGTGCCCGAGAGCATTCGTTCGTAGAAGAACTCGCGGCGGCCCGCGGCGCCGATGCGCCACATGCCCCGCGCGCGTCGGCGCGACAGCGCGAGTTGGGCGAACAGGGCGGGGATGGCGGCGAGCACGACGATTCCGGTCATGGTCGGGCTGATGACCAGCAGAGAGCCGACGAACCCGACGGCGGTCAGCGCTCCGCCCGTGAGTCGCAATACGCCGTCGACGAGCCCGGCTGACGCGTTCGTCCCGGATCCTTGGGCCAGCCGCAGTCGGTCCTGGAAGACAGGGTCCTCGAATCTCGCGAGCCCGCCGAAGGAGTTGACGGCGGTGTAGAGCTCGCGCAGGCAGGTGACCACGACCGCGCGGCTGGACCGGGCGGCGACGAAACGGGACACGAGTGGCAGCACGGCGGTGGCCAGGCCCGCCACGCCGAGCCAGATCGCAAGGGTGGCGACCTGCGCCAACCCGGCGCCCGCCAGTCGGTCGAGGACGACCTTGGTCAGCCACGCGGCGCCGACCGGAACGACTGACGCGAGGCCGGTCACCACTATCAGGACCACCAGGCCCGCGGGTGTCGCTCGCCAATAGCCCGCGACCGCTGTCCGGCCGTCCCGCCACACGACCGCGGGGGTCAGTTTCTCTTCTGGCACCCCTCCAGGGTGGCCGATGCCGCGATGGGTGGACTACGCCGCGGCTACCCGGCCGCGGATAGTTCGCGAGTGGCGAACGCATAGCGCGGGCGGGCACCGTCGAGGCGAGGTTTCCGGTAGGACGACAGGAGAGGTGGCCGCCATGGACTATTTCGTGCTGGGCGCTCGACTGCTCATCGGCGTGGTCTTCCTCGTCGCGGCGGTCATGAAGTCACGCGGTGCCGTCGCGTGGCGATCCACATTGGAGTCGGTGGCGGGTCTGACCCGCCTGAGGCGGCTGCCCATGATCCGGTTTGTGGCGGGCGGGGTGGTCGCCACCGAGATCGGCACGGCGGCGCTCCTGGCGGTCGAGTCGACTGTCCCCTTCGGATTCATGCTGGGGTTGGCGCTGCTGCTCGGGTTCTCCGGTGCGATAGCCGTCGCACTGCGTGGGGGTTCACGGCAACCGTGCAACTGCTTCGGCTCCGGTGGCGACATCGGTGTGTCGACGCTCGTGCGCAACGGTGTGTTGGCCGCTGTCGCGGTCGGCGGGCTCACCCATCCCGTGGTCGGGACGTTGGACCCGCGGGCAACCGCGTTGACGGTCGCCGTAGCGGTCACGGCTGCGGCGTTCGTCGTCTTCGCCCAGGACCTCACCGAACTGTTCGCTGTCAAAACTTCCCGAGGTGACTCATGAATCCTGTTGTGCTGGCGGCGATCGCCGTTGCCGTGGCCCTGCTGGTGGTGGATTTGGCGCTGTCGCTCGCGGTGACCCGCAGGCTGCGCGTGCATGGCGAACGGCTTGAGGTGCTGGAGGATGTCCCGACCCAGCGCAGGTCGGGGCCGCAGCGGGGCGCTTCGTTCCCCACCGCCGAGTTGACCACTGTGGACGATTCGCCGGTGGACTGGACGGAGTTCGGCACCGGTGCCGCCCTGGTGGGGATCTTCGGCGCCGAGTGCGCGTCGTGCCGGGTGCACTTGCCGGAGTTCCTCGACCTGGCGCGCAGGCTGCCGAAAGCGAAGGTGCTGGTGTTGGTGGTCGGCCCGCCGGACGCCGGTCAAGACTTGGTCGACGCGGCCCGCGCGACGGCCCAGGTCGTGCTCGATCCGCTGGCGTCGCAGGTGACCGGTCCGCTGGCGCTGTCCGCGGTGCCGATGTTCGTCGCGCTGCGCGATGGCGTGATCGCCGACGCCGCCCTCACCGCGGCGGCCGTCGAGCACGAGCTTCCCACCAGTGTGAGCTGACCACCGCGACGAAACCGCGCCACGGTTTTGGCTGTGGCGCGGTTTCGTGCTTTCACCGGCTGTGCGCTCGCCGAAGGGGCTGGGTTCGGCGAGCGGCTAGCGCTTGCTCATCGGCCGCCTCGGCGAGTTCCGCGGCGTAGAGCCGGACCAGTTCCGGTAGCCGGTGGCGGGGTGTTCCTCGCTTGTCGACGCCCACGTATTCGACCAGTTCGGCGTCCACCAGGCGTTCGATGACGGTGTCCGCGGTGCGGGGACAGACCGCCAGTGCGCGGGCCAGGTCGTCGACGTCGAAGTCGCGCAGGCCGCCCATGTGTCGGAACGCCTTGAGCGTTCCCTCATCCAGGCGGTCGCAGCCTTGCCTGAGGCGTCCGCGTACCGACAGGTCGCCGACCCGCAGTTCGTCAAGGCGCCTGCGTTCGTCGGACAGCCGGTCGACCAGAGTGGACACCGGCCAATAGGGGCGGGTGGACAGTTTGGCCCCGGCTATCCGCAGTGCCAGCGGCAGCCTGCCGCAGAGCACGGCGAGTTGGCGGGCCGCCTCGGGTTCGGCGGCGACGCGGCGGTGCCCGGCGATACTGGCCAGCAGGCCCACCGCGGTGTCATTGTCGAACACGTCGAGTTGGGTGCGGGTGGCACCGTCGAGCCCTGGCAGGCCGCCGCGACTGGCGATCAGGACGGCGCAGTGGGCCGAGGCGGGGATCAGCGGGCGTACGTGTGCTTCGTCGTCCGGGTCGTCGAGGACGATCAGCACCTTCCTGTCGGCCAGCGCGGTGCGGAAGAGGGCGGCGCGTTCGGTGCTCCCGTCCGGGACGTCGGTGACGCCGAGCACCCCGAGGAACCGTTTGAGCACGGTGCCCGCGGGGGTGCCGTTCAGGTCCGCGTACAGGGTGCCGTCCGGGAACACGGCCGCGGCCTTGGCGGTGACCTCGTTCAACAGGGTCGACTTGCCGACGCCGCTCATCCCGGAGACGACGTGGACGGCGGTCGTGGTGCGTGGGGCGGTCAACGCCGCCGCCACCTGGGTCAGTGTCTCGTGGCGCCCGGTGAAGTCGGGCACGCGGCGCGGCAGCGGGTTGTGCCCGCCGCACGTCGCCACGGCGATCGGTGCGGGCGGGGCCGGTGCGGTTGGTGGATCGAGCTGCGGGTCGGACCGCAGGACGGCGAGCTCCAGATCAGTGACCGACCGACCGGGGTCGAGGCCCTGTTCGTCGGCGAGTCGGGCGCGAAACTCGCGCGCGACCCGCAAAGCCTCCGACTGCTGCCCGCAGCGGTACATGGCCAGCATGAGCTGGGTGCACAGTCGCTCCCGATGCGGCGCGGCGGCGAAAGCCTCGGTCAGTTCGGCCACGACCTCGCGGTGCCTGCCCAGGGTGAGGTCGAGGTCGACGACCTGTTCCACGGCGGCGAGGCGCTCCTGGTCGAGTCGGGCCCGCACCCCGTCGGCGAAGGCCGCGGTGACATCGGCCAGCGCGGGACCGCGCCACAGCCCGAGAGCGGTGCGCAATAGTCCCGCCGCTGTGCCAGGGTCGGCGTGGTCGCGGGCCGCGGTGACGGCGCGATTGAACATGTCGAGATCGAGTTGTTCGGCGTCCAATCGCATCGTGTATCCCGCGGAATGGGTGAGCAGGTGTGGGGCAGCTCCCACCGCGGCCAGTTCACGGCGCAGTGTCGACACCATCGCGTGCACCTGGGTTCTCGCCGTGCTCGGTGCCGCGCCGCCCCATAGCGCTTCTATCAGCCCGTCCATCGAGACGACGCGGCCCGCGTTGACCAGCAGGTACGCGAGTGCCGCGCGGTGTCGTGGCGCGAGGCCGTCCACTCGGCACGCGCCGCGTGACACCTCGATCGCGCCGAGAATTCCGAACCGTGCTTCCAAGCTGTTTCTCCCCCGTGAGAACTGACTCCGGTGAAGTGTGCCGACATGTTGTTGACAGGAGATTGACACGGGCGTGCGGCGGCCTATGCGCACTGGCGTAGTCGGCGCGTAGTGACCGAATAGGACCGTCGAACAAGCTCGGATCTGTAAGGGGGCCGGGTATTCCGTTGCCCCTCTCACCATCGAAAGGAGTGGACGTGCTGAAGCTGCTTGACCGCGTCCTCGAATCGCTGCTGCCGCAGGACACCGCCGGTGCCTGTGTGGCGCCGGACTGCCAGTACTACGCCGCGCCGAGCGTCGGTCGCTCAGGCGGCCAGTGCTGGTGCTGCTACCGCTGCGACGGGTCGCTGTACTGCCCCGGAACTTACGTCTGCTAGTTCCGCGATTCGTGGTGGCCCCGGGGCGGCGACGCCTCGGGGCCACCCGGTCAACCTGCCGAAAGTGAGATGGGTCATGAGTTCGCTCGCCATTGCGACCGTTGTCTTCGGGGCCGTGCTGCTGCTGTTCAAGACGCTGTTGAGCGGCGCCGTGCTGCGCAGGCTGCGCGACCACACGGCGCGGCTGGGGGTCCTGGAAGCCACGCCGCGGCGCCGGGACACCCCGATTCCCGGCGACCCGGTGCCCGCCTTCACCACGCGCACCGAGGACGGCGTCGTGCTCAACCGCTCCGCGTTGAGTGAGGGCCGGTGGATCATCGGCGTCTTCTCCGCGACGTGTGGCACATGCCGTGTGCACCTTCCCGACTTCCTGGCGACGGCGGACCTTCCGCGTGATCGTGTGCTGGCCGTGGTGCTCGGCGAGGTGGAAGAGGCCACCGATCTGATCGACCAGGCGGCGGCGCGCTGCACCATCGTGACCGAACCGAACGCCAGTCCGCTCGCCACCGCTTTCGGTGTCCGGTCGGTGCCGCAGTACGTGGCGATCGAGGACGGTGTGATCCGTGGGGTCGGCGTCGACGTCGGCGTCCTCGCGACGGCCGCCGCCACCGCGCACTGATCATGATCGGGTTTCTCGGAGGCGCCGTCGCCGTGATCGCCGTGCTGCTCGCGGTCCGGTCCCGGCTGATCGTGCTCACCGTGCGCGGGGAGTCGATGCTGCCCGCCCTCGACGACGGCGATCGGCTCCTGGTCGTCCGCTACAAGCGCTTGGCACGGAGGGGTTCGATCGTGGCGGTGCGCACGGCCGGGCTCCCTGAGGGCGAACGCGTCGATCTCGGCGACGACCGCGTCGACCTCATGGTCAAGCGGGTGGTCGCCGCGGGTGGCCTGCCGTGGCCGGGTCGTCCCGGCGAGGTGGTCCCAGCGGGCCACCTGTACCTGCTCGGCGACAGCGACCGAAGCCTGGACTCGCGGACCTGGGGGCCGGTGCCGCGCGACCGGGTGGTCGGTGGCGTGGTCGGCCGATGGAGACCTCGGCCCGTCAGGGCCGTGACGTCGATAACGGAAGGAGGTGATCGCTGATGACCATCGTCATCGAGGAGATCGAGGACGTGCGCCTTACCCACAACTGCTCACCGGACACCTGCCCGTGACGCCATGCCGGGCCGGTGCGCCGCACCGGCCCGGCGGCTTCGTCGACCGAAGGGAGTGGACGTGCTGAAGCTGCTTGACCGCGTCCTCGATTCGCTGCTGCCGCACGACACCGCTGGTGCCTGTGCGGCGCCGGACTGTGAGTGCACTCCGATGCCGGGGTGGCCCTACTGGGACGGTTGCTGGTGTTGCTATCGCTGCGACGGGTCGCTCTATTGCCCGGGCGGCGACCAGTGCCCCAGCTGCAGGCCCTAGCGGTCGGTGCCCGAACGACCCGTTCGGGTCATCAGTGAGTCCAATGCTGGGCCTGTGTCCACACTGGCCCAGCATTCCAGTTGGAGAGACGATGAGTGACGAGGCCGCCCTGCGCGATCGGATCGCCGCGGTGAGTGTCAGCCAGGTCGGTGACCGATTCGTGCTGGGGCGGGCTGATCTGCGTCGCTACGTGGCTGTGCCGGAGCCGGGAGCGGTGTTCGTGCGGGCCTTGCAAGGCGGGGACTCGATCGCCGAGGCGACCCGCAGGGCGAGTGCGGTGGCCGGTGAGCTTGTCGACGGGGTCGGGTTCCTCGCGGGCCTGACCTCGGCAGGCCTGGTGCGCGAGGCCACGCGGCCCGCGGCTCCGGACGCCCCACGGGCCATCGACTGGATCGCGCGGGCGTTGTTCGGCCGGATCGCGTGGATCGGGTACGCCGTGGCGGCGCTCGCGGCGGCGGTGATGTTGGTCGTCCGCGCGGATCTGCGGCCGGACAGCGACGACGTGTGGTTCCTGGCCGACCCCATGGTGTCGGTGCTGGCCTACGTCCCCGTGGGGATCCTGCTGGGAGCCTCGCATGAGGGCTGGCACTGGCTGGCGGGGCGCGCGGTCGGTGTGTCCGGCCGATTCCGGGTCAGCCACCGCGGCGTCTATCTCGTGTTCGAGACCGATCTGTCGCAGCTGGTGACGCTGCCGCGTCGGCGGCGCTATGGCCCGTTTCTGGCGGGTATGGCCTTCGACGTCACCGTACTGGCTGCCGCGCTTGGCATCCGACTGTCCTATCGGGAGGATCTGCTGGAGATTCCCGCGGTCCTGGACCGGTTCCTCGGTGTCGTCGTGCTGTACCAGGTGCTGGGCATCGTGTGGCAGTGGTCGGCGATCCCGTTGCGCAGCGACGGCTACGCGATAGTGGCGAACGCGTTGCGCTGCAACAATCTTTACCGTGTCACGCGGTTGACGCTCAGGGACTACCTGTTCGGACTCGACGGGGAGCGGCACGCGGAGCTGGTCGCGGCCAGTGAGCGCGACCGGCGGGTGGCGCGGTGGTTCGCGCCCGTCCACATCGCCGGATATCTGGCCATGGCGGGCGTGTTCTTGTCGGTCGCGGTCCCGTACCTGATCGCGGTGGTCGGCTGGGCGGCGGCCAATGTTTACTCGCTCGCCGTCGGCACCTGGCCGTTCTGGGTGTCTTTGGGGGTGTGCGCCTACCTCTTCGCGGTGTACGCGCTGCCACCGGTGCTCGCGGTCCGCGAACGACGACTCCACCGGAAGGGGCAACTGCGATGACGTGGAGCAAATACCGGCGCAGGCAACTGCTGGCAGGCTGCGCCCTGGCCGTCCTGCTGACGGGCGCGCTGATCGACTTGCCGCGCCAACTGGCGGCGCGCGCGTTCGGCTCCGATGACACCGCGCACGCCGCCGCGTGCCTGCCCGGGGTCGCGGTGCCGGTGATGGACAGCCCCCATGTGTCCGAGGTCGAGGTGGCCGCCACCACGTACAACTCGACGCCGCCGACCTCCGGGCCGCACCTGTCGTTCCCCCAGGCGCCGGGTATCTACGACAGTCCCATCTCGAACGGATTGCTCGTGCATGCCTTGGAACACGGTCATGTCGGTGTCCTGTACGCCCCGTCGACGCCGCCGGACACCGTGTCGCGGCTGCGCGCGCTGGCCAAGCGGTTCGCGGGGGATGTGGTGCTCGCCCCGCATCCAGCGCTGCCCTCAGGAGTCGCCGCCGTGGCCTGGGGTCGCGTCGATCAGGCGGATACGTTCGACGACTCCCGGGTGGCCCGTTTCGTCGAGGAGTTGAGGAACCGCTACGACCACGGGTGGCGCGGCCCGGATCCCTGCTGAGGCTGTACATCCCCGAACCAGCGGGAGAGATGGTCGTCCAGGACCCGCTGGTCGTCGCCGATCCAGGCGACGTGGCCGTCGGGGCGCAGCAGGACGCACGGGAAATCCAGCGCCGCGGTGGGATCGCCGAGGTAGTCGACCCGGTCTGACCAACGGCCGACGGTCAGGCGTTCGGTGCGGTCGAGCAGCAGGCCGCGGCCTCGACTCAGCAGATCGTAGAGACGGCCTTGTTTCACGTCGATGTCGGGCAGGCGCCGTCCGAGCAGGTCGGGGCCTTCGCCGAAGTCGTAGCGGATGCCGATCGCGGTGATCTTCTCGATGAGGTGGCGGTTCACCTCGTCGAAGTCCATCAGGTCGGTGAGCAGCCTGCGCAGGGCCCGCGGGCCTGGTTCGGGGGACTGCAGTTCCACCTGGGCGCGGGTGTTGTCCAGTACGTCCTCGGCGACCGGATGGCGTTCGGCCTGGTAGGTGTCCAGCAGGGTCTGCGGCGCCCAGCCGCGGATCTGGGCGGCCAGTTTCCAGCCGAGGTTGACCGCGTCCTGGATGCCCAGGTTGAGGCCCTGTCCGCCGATGGGCGGATGGATGTGTGCCGCGTCGCCCGCCAGCAGCACTCGCCCCACCCGGTAGTGCTCGGCCAGCCGGGTGGCGTCTCCGAAGCGGGACAGCCAGCGTGGGGAGTGCACGCCGAAGTCGGTTCCGGCGATGGCGCGCAACTGGTGTTTGAAGTCCTCGATGGTGGGTGGTTCCGCGCGGTCGCTGACTCCCGCGGCGGGGACCAGGACGCTGTAGACGCCTTCGCCGAAGGGCCGGAGCCAGAATCGGGGCTCGTGGAGTTCGGCCACCTTGGCGGCGATCTCCTCCTGCGGCACACCGACTTCCATCTCGCCCATCAGCGTCTCGGTCCGCGCGGGCTCGCCGGGGAAGCTGACGCCGAGCAGCTTGCGCACCGTGCTGCGCGCGCCGTCGCAGCCGACGAGATAGCGCGAACGCAGGCATTCGCCGTCGGCCAGTTCGACGGTCACACCTTCGTCGTCCTGCTCGACGCCTGCCACCGCGCAACCGCGGCGGACCCGCGCGCCCAATTGGCTCGCGTGACCTTCGAGGAGGTCGACGATGACCGGCTGCGGGATACCCAGCAGGTAGGCGTGCGCGGAGTCCAAGCCCTTGGGCGCGGGTTTGGTGATGGCGGCGAAGAATCCGGCGGCCGGACGCCGCCTACCGTGTTCGAGAACGCGGTCCAGCAGTCCACGCATCGCCATCAGTTCGATGCTGCGAATGTGCAGACCGACGATTCGGACGAACGACACGGGTTCGGTTTCCTTCTCCAGAACCAGTACCCGCACATCGTGCAGCCGCAGCTCGGCGGCCAGCATCGCGCCGGTCGGCCCGCAGCCGACAATGATCACGTCGAACATAGGTGTTGCCTTTCGAGAGTGCCTTGTCATCGAGGCGCTCCCGGCGACACCTACGTCGATCGCCCGACCGTGACGGCAAGGGGGAGCACCCACATCGCTACTGCGTTCATGGGTCTCACCTCCTCGGGCGGTGTCGCGGTCCACCGAAAGCTACAAGCCCGAGCGTGACCCCGTCCAATCGCTTTCGGTTGATCGGATCGGACCGCGGCGGTCGGGCGCGGCCGGAATGCGTCCGCCAGAGTTGACGTCGAAAGGAGGCCGCATGATCTCGGCACTCAACCGGCTTGTCGATCTGGTCGAGGAGCACCTCGGCGAAGAACTCGACGTCGCCGGACTGGCCAGGGCGCTCGGCACGACCGAGTACCACCTGCGCCGGATGTTCTCGTCGTTGGCGGGCATGCCGCTGTCGGAGTACGTGCGCAGGCGCCGCATGACCGTCGCCGCCGCCGACGTCGTCCGGGGCGATGACGACTTGCTGAGCATCGCCGTCCGGCATGGGTACGGCTCGACCGAGGCGTTCGGACGTGCGTTCCGGGCGGTCCACGGCGCCGGTCCGAGTGACGTCCGCCGCGACGGAGGCCCGCTTCGCACACAACAGCAGATCAGGTTCCGCCTGACCGTCGAAGGGACTATCCCCATGGACACCCGCATCGTCGACCGCCCCGCGTTCCGGCTCATCGGATACGCGGCTCGGGTCCCGCTCATCCACCATGGCGTCAACCCGCACATCCAGCGGCACATCACCGACCTGCCCCCGGAGGCGCATCCGCGCCTGAAGGCCCTCGGCGACGCTGAACCGGCGGGCCTGCTGCAAGTCAGCGACGACCTGGACCCGGACAGCACCGAGGGCAGCGAACTGACCTACCTGCACGGGGTCGCCGTCGCCCAGGACACCCCGGTCCCCGACGACCTCGACGCCATCGAGGTGCCCGCGGGCAGGTGGGCGGTCTTCCGCACCGCCGGGCCTTACCCGCGGACCTTGCAGGAGACCTGGGCCGCGACCGCGACCGAGTGGTTCCCGGGCAACCCGTGGCGGCTGCGGCCAGGCCCTTCGATCGTGGCGATCCTCGAACGCGCCGACGACTTCAGCACCGCCACCTGCGAGCTGTGGCTGCCCGTCGAACCGGTGTGACGGATTCCATTCGCAGTAGGCGTCGTTGCGCCGGATGCGGTTCGCTTTCACCCGATTAGACGATGCCTGCATTGTCCACTCCACGGCTCGTCGATCTTGATGTTGGCAGGTTCAGGCCAGACCCGCGGTCCAGTCATTGTCCGTCGATCTGTGAACATCTATGTTCATGATGCTGAGGTCGGTGCTCGGATTCAGCTGTGCCGGAGTGGAATGGGGCATTCGGAATGACTGGCCTTGGTTTGACTCGCCGTACTTCGCGTACTTCGCGTACTTCGCGTACTCGTCGAAACGTCACCGTGCTGGCGGTGATCACGGCGTTGGTGGTGTCGGTGTTGACGCCGCCGAAGTCGATCGACGCGGCGCCGACGTCCGGTGACGCCGGTTCGGCGGTGAAGGCGCCGGAGCACCCGGAGGGCACGGCGTTCAACCCCAATGAGATCAAGGACATCAAGGCCGCTGATCCGGGCGCCGGGGTGAACCTCATCGGCGCGCCGGGCGCTAACAACCAGGGTGACGCCCGGCTGTCGTACCCGTTCGAGGTGCCGAAGGGTCGCGCGGGCCTGCAGCCGGATGTGGCGCTGGCCTACAACTCCGCCGGTGGCAACGGATGGACCGGTGCCGGGTGGGATGTGACGACGCCCGCGATCACGTTGGACACCCGGTGGGGTGTGCCCCGGTATCACGCGGGTCTGGAGACCGAGACCTACCTGTTGAACGGCGAGCAGTTGACCCCGGTCGCGCACCGGGGTGAGCTGCGGGCGCGGTCGGCGGAGAAGGTGTTCCACAGTCGGGTGGAGGGTCGGTTCGACCGGATCGTCCGGCATGGGGACAGCCCGAAGAATTACTGGTGGGAGGTCACCGACAAGCGTGGCGTCCGGATGTTCTTCGGTGGCGACAATTCCACGTTGACCGATACCGCGGGGAATGTCGCGCATTGGGCGCTGCGGGAGACTCGGGACACGAACGACAACTTCATGCGCTACCTGTATGCGAAGGTGGCCGATGGTGGAGTGGCGAACTCGACCGTTCCGGGTAGCAATCTGTACCCGCAGAAGATTCTTTACACAGGTCGCGGTTCGACTGATGGCAAGTATTCGGTGACGTTTATCCGGGACCGTGAGCGTAGTGAGGCGCGTCGTGGGGATGTGCTGATCGACGCCCGTGCGGGGTTCAAGAAGGTCACCGCGGATCTGCTGCGCCGGGTCGAGGTGAAGCTGGACGGCCAGCTGATCCGGGCGTACGAGCTGAACTACCGGGTCGGGGCGTTCGCGAAGACGTTGCTGGCGTCGGTATCGCAGTTCAGCGAGGCCAACCAGCTGTTCAACACGCACAACTTCGACTATTTCGACGACATTCGCGACACCGCGGGCAACTACAACGCGTTCGCGGCCGCGGCGGGTTGGAACGTCGCCGATGACGACCTGGGTGTGAACATCCGCGAGGGTGAAGCGAGTGCGGTGTCGGCGAACACCTCGGTGAGTGCTGGTGCGCACCTGTACGTCGGCTACAACCCGGGGTTGCCGACCAAGCAGGGGTCGGTCGGGGTGAAGGTCGGCGGCAACATCGGGTTGTCGGAGGGCCTGCTGGCGCTGGCGGACGTGAACGGTGACTCGTTGCCGGACAAGGTGTTCCGCAAGAACGGCGACGTGTACTACCGGCCGAACCTGTCCGGTCCGACCGGGCAGCTGAAGTTCGGGGACACCCCGGTCCGGCTGTCGAGCCTGCCGGGCATCTCGTCGGACAAGACGCTGTCGGGCACGGTCGGTGTCGAGGGTTACGCGTTAGTCGCGGCGCAGCTGGACTTCGTGTCGACGACGACGATCTCGGATCGCTACTTCACCGACGTGAACGGTGACGGGATCACCGACCTGGTGAACAACGGCGGTGTGCTGTTCGGGTTCCTGGACGCCAACGGTCAGCCCGCGTACAGCGCGAACAGTGCGAACACGCCCGCGCCGGTGGGTGCTGGTCCAGTGTCCGGGTCGATCGTGGGCGACCAGACCGCGGAGTTCCAGCGGCAGGTGGACAACTCGCCGCTGTTGGACAGTGTGCGTCGCTGGGTCGCGCCCTATGACGGCACGATCCGGATCGACGGCCGCGCGAGACTCGTTCAGGACACCTCCCCGGAGCGCGCGGCCTACGACAAGGCCGACGGGGTGCGGCTGACGATCCAGCACAAGGACACCGAGCTGTGGGCGCAGCGCATCGGACCAGACGACTACCTGGAGTTCGCCCCGACCGGGGTGTCGTCGATAGCGGTGCGCAAGGGCGAGCCGATCTACTTCCGCACGCAGTCCATTTTGGACGGAAAGTACGACGCGGTCGGCTGGGACCCGCGGATCAGCTACGTCGGGATGGCATTGTCTACGGACGCCAACGGGCTGGACAACACGGTGTTCACCGCGTCGCGGGACTTCACCCTGGGCGGACGTCCGTCGGTGGTGACCGCGCCGCTGTCCGGCAAGATCCAGCTGACCGGGGACGTGGTCAAGGACAAGACCTCTGACGACGTCACGGTGTTGATCACCCACGAGACCACCGAGACCGACTACGAGGGCAACCCGGTCTCGGTGACCCGGGAGGAGTTCAAGAAGGTTCTGCCCGCCGCGTCCACGGGTACCACGCCGATCAACCTGAACATCACGGTCGGCGCGCGGGAAACGCTGTCGTGGAAGGTGAAGGCCGACTCGCCGATCGACGCCGCCGCGATCCGGTGGGTGCCCAAGGCCCACTACACCCAGGCCTACGGGGTGGAGTCGGTGGTGGACGACTCCGGCAGGCCGACGATCGTGATCAACCCGCCGTACGACATGGACATGTATCCGGTCAACACGCTGAGCGCGCCGCAGCAGTCGTACAAGGCGACGCAGACCGGTCAGCTGCTGGTGGAGCCGAGCCTGGCGTTCAACACCCAGGGCAACCGCAGGATCTGGTTCACGGTCAAGAAGCGCGGCGGACAGGTACTGGCGAAGAAGGCCATCGACCTGTTCTGGTGGGGCGGCTACCCGGCGTCGTCGTCGCGAGTGACCGTGCCGGTGACTACCGGCGACGAACTGTTCTTCGATCTCTCCACAGTGGACCCGACGGTGCCCGCCCAGCTTGGCGGGCAGACCGTCAGGGCCAGCTACGACGGCGGTTCGACCTGGGCGGCGACGCCGTCGGCGCTGCACGCCAGCGCGGCGCAGGGCGCTTTCGCCCAGCCTTACCGCGGCTGGGGTGCGATCGGCTACCAGGCCAACGGCGACCGTGCCACCCGCCCGATCACCCAGTCCGAACTCGTGGTGGACCAGTCCTACCGCAACAGCCTGCCCGCCACGCAGCCCAAGGAAGCCGACGTCCCCGGGTTCAACGCGAACCCGAAGATCAACACGCCGCGGATCGCCGTGTTCGCCCCGCTCCCGGCGAAGAACGTGTGGGCGGGCGCCGACGAATCCACCTGGGTCGGAGGTCCCGGCGCGGGCAGCTCCCGCCTTGGCCTGGACACCATCGACGTGATCAACGACGCCGACATCGTGGGGGAGAAGGGCGTGCCGCGCCGCGGCCGCTCCACGCAGATCTCCGGCACACTGGCCGCCGGACCGTTCGGCGGCACCGCCGGCATCGGCACCACCGCGGGCGAGGTCGACTTCCTCGACCTCAACGGCGACAGATTCCCCGACGTGGTCGGCGCCAAGGAGATCCAGTACTCCGACATGGTCGGCGGACTCGGCGCCACCCGAGGAAACCTCAACGGGCTGGTCCGCGAGTCGGACTCGCTGGCGGGCAACGTCTCCTACAGCGCGGGCAGCCCGGCAGGCACCACCCCCACCGGCCGGGGCACCGACGCGCCCAGTGGCTCCGCCAGCGCCCACGCTTCGCACACCGGCTCGCTCATGCCGTCACTCGGCATCGGCGGCAACCTCGGCGGTGGCGAGTCCGACACCCGCATGGACCTGCTCGACATCAACGGCGACAACCTGCCCGACAAGGTCTACGCCAACGGCGACGTCCAACTCAACCTCGGCTACAGCTTCGCCGCCAAGGAACCCTGGCCCGGCGGCCCGGTGAACGACGCCCAGACCCGCAACGTGGGTGTGAACCTCGGCTTCAACCTGGACTCCTACGGCTTCGCCGGCGGTGTGTCGGCCACCCTCGCGTCATCGAAGACCAACGCCAGCCTGATGGACGTCAACGGTGACGGTCTCACCGACCGGGTGTTCACCGACGGCGCGAACCCGGTCAAGGTCGCCATCAACACCGGCAGCGGGTTCACCGCCAGGGTCCCGTTGAAGGGCAGTTTCCCGGACATCGCCACCGACAAGAACGCCAACCTCGGCGCCGGGGTCTACTTCACCTTCGGCTTCCCGATCGGCCTCATCCCCGGCTCCATCGTCTTCAACCCCGGCGTCGACACCTCCATCGGCATCAGCCGCGCCGAGATCGCCCTCCGCGACGTCGACGGCGACGGTTTCGCCGACCACGTCAAGTCCACTAGGGACAACGAGCTGCTGGTCGCCGTCAACAAGACCGGCCGCACCAACCTGCTCAAGTCCGTGTCCCGACCGCTCGGCGCCAAGATCGACCTCGACTACACCCGCACCGGCAACACCTACGACCAGCCGGAATCGAAGTGGGCACTGTCGCGCACCACCGTGTTCGACGGGCTCGCGGGCGACGGCGCGGACACCTCGGTGACCACCTTCAAGTACGAGAACGGCAAGTACGACCGCTACGAGCGGGACTTCAACGGCTTCGGCAAGGTCACCGCCGAGGTCCGCGACCCCGCCGCTGGTGGGGCGCTGTACCGGGCAGTGACCGACGAGTACCGCACCGACGGCCACTACGCCAAGGGGCTGCTGACCCGCACGCTGACGACGGACGGGGCCGGCAAGCCGTACAAGGAAACGGTCAACACCTACCAGCTGCGCGATACCGCAACTGGAGGTGACGCGAACCCGGCGTCCGGCTCGGCGACCGTGGTGCCATTGCTGACCCGCAAGACATCCCAGGAGCGTAGATGTCAAGCAGCAACGTTCTCGGTGTGATGCGACCAGGCTGTGGTCTCGTCGTAGTGGGTGTCGGTTTTGAGGCATCCGTGGAGGATGCCGACGAGTCGGTTGGCGAGTTGACGCAGGGCGGCGTTGTGGTTGGCGCCGCGGGCTCGTTGCCGGTCGTAGTAGGCGCGTGCGCCGGGCGAGTTGCGCAGTGCGGTGAACGCCTGGGTCATGAGGGCGTCGATGAGCCGGTCGTTGTGGACGAACCGGGCCAGGGCGACTTTCCTCTTGCCGGAGGCGCGGGTGATGGGGGAGGTGCCCGCGTAGTTCTTGCGGGCCTTGGCGGTGGTGTAACGGTGCGGGTCGTCGCCGAACTCTGCGAGCACCCGGGCGCCGAGGACCGATCCCAGACCGGGCTGGGAGGCGATGATCTCAGCGGCCGGGTGCCGCCCAAAATGGGCCTCGACCTGCCCCTGCAGGGCCTTGACCTGAGTGTCCAGGACGGTCAGCACCGCGATCAGCGCCCCGACCGAGGCCGCGTAGGCGGCGGCCACGACCTCCGGTTGGCCCAGGTGCTCGGCGCGCAACGCGGCCTGGACCACAGCGGCCTTCTCCGCGATGTTCTTGCGGCGCGCGCGCTTCAACGCTGCGCTGATCTGCGCGATGCTCAGCCGGGCGGCCTGGGCCGGGGTCGGGGCCTTGCCGAGCAACTCCAGCGTGTCGGCGGCGTCGAGGTCCTCGAACGCGTCCAGCGCCGCGGGGAAGTAGTCGCGCAGCGCGTGCCGCAGCCGCTGGGTGTGGCGGGTCCGTTCCCAGATCAGGGTCTTGTGGGTGCGGGCCACCACCTTGACCGCCTCCGCCGCCGGGCTGTCCCCGGCGACCGGCCGCAGCTCGTGGGCGTGGGTCCGGGCCATGTCGGCCAGCACATGGGCGTCACCGGCGTCGCTCTTGGCCCCCGACACCCCGAGCCGATCACGGAACCTGGCCGCCTGCAACGGATTCACCGCCAACACCGTGTATCCGGCGGCGACCAGAGCCCGCACCCACGGGCCGCGGTCGGTCTCGATCCCGACCAGCACCTCCGCCTCGTCGGCGGCATCGCCGACCAACCCGCCGATCATGGCGTGCAACCGGGCCATGCCCGCGACCCCCTCAGGCAGCCGCGCCTTGGCCAGCCTGCGCCCGGAGCCGTCCATCACCTCCACATCGTGATGAGCCTCGGCCCAGTCATCCCCTACGAACAGCCGCAACGGTCCTCCCGATCTCGATGCCGATCACCAGCCCAGCAGCCCTGCGGGAGAACCATCAGCGACCTAATCAAGCAGTGCTCACGCCAACCAACAGCGGGGCACGACATCCCATCAGCGATCAACT
>DATLIA010000087.1:0-6537 GCA_035540215.1 Actinokineospora sp.
GAGACAGGTCGGAGTTCCTGGCCCGCCGCGAGGCGGTGGACCGGGTCATGGTCGTGCGCGAGAAGACCTTCCCGGAGCACCCGACCGCGACCCAGGTCGCGGTGCTCGAGGACAACATCCTGGTCGAGCATTTCGTCACCAGCACCGGGTCCGCCTCGATGGCGGGCAATGTCTATCTCGGCAAGGTGCAGAACGTGCTGCCGAGCATGGAAGCGGCGTTCGTCGACATCGGCCGCGGCCGCAACGGCGTCCTCTACGCCGGTGAGGTCAACTGGGAGGCCGCCGGTCTCGGCGGTAAGGAACGCAAGATCGAGCAGGCGCTTCGGCCCGGCGATCAGGTGCTCGTCCAGGTCTCCAAGGACCCGGTAGGCCACAAGGGCGCGCGCCTGACCACCCAGATCAGCCTCGCCGGACGTTTCCTGGTCTACGTGCCGGGCGGCACGTCCACCGGTATCAGCCGCAAACTGCCCGACACCGAGCGCAAACGTCTCAAGGAGATCCTGCGCGATATCGTGCCCTCCGACGCGGGCGTGATCATCAGGACCGCCTCCGAGGGCGTCGCCGAGGCCGAACTGGCCCGCGACGTCGAGCGGTTGCAGGCCACCTGGCGCACCATCGAGGAGCAGGCGGCCAAGGAGAACGGCGCGCCCAAGACCCTGTACGAGGAGCCCGATCTCCTGGTCAAGGTCATCAGGGATCTGTTCAACGAGGATTTCTCCAGGCTGGTCATCGAGGGTGATCGCGCCTGGAGCACGGTCGAGAAGTACATCGGCACCGTCGCGCCGGATCTGCTCGCGCGGGTGTCGCGCCACGACGGCGGCAACCTCGACGTCTTCGAGACCTACCGCATCGATGAGCAGTTGGCCAAGGGGCTCGATCGCAAGGTGTGGCTGCCCTCGGGCGGCACCCTGGTGATCGACCGCACCGAGGCGATGACGGTCATCGACGTCAACACCGGCAAATTCACCGGTTCCGGCGGCAGCAATCTGGAGGAGACGGTCACCAGGAACAACCTGGAGGCGGCCGAGGAGATCGTGCGCCAGATGCGGCTGCGCGATATCGGCGGCATGATCGTCGTCGACTTCATCGACATGGTGCTCGAATCCAACCGGGATCTCGTGCTGCGCCGTCTCACCGAGGCGCTCGGCCGTGACCGCACCAGGCACCAGGTCTCCGAAGTGACCTCGCTCGGCCTGGTCCAGATGACCAGGAAGAAACTGGGCACCGGACTGGTCGAAGCCTTCTCGACGACCTGTGAACACTGCCACGGGCGCGGCATCCTCGTGCACACCTATCCGGTGGAGCCGTCGACGGCCGAGGACAACGCGGGTCGTAAGGAAACGGGTTCCCGCAGGCGTCGGGGCCGGGACAAGAGCGCTCCGGCGCCCGCGACCCCCGCCGCCGCCGATACCACCGCCGAACCGGTCGAGGAGGACGCCGCCGTCAAGCGGGCGCATCCGGTCGCCCTGGCGATGGCGGCCCATCACGGCGAGGACGAGGACGACGAGTCGGCCGAATTCGCCGAGTCGTCGACCGGCGGCGTCGAGTCCGCGGCCTCTACGGCCGAGGTGGCCGAAACCGTCGAGTCCCCGGCCGAGGTCGTCGAAGCGGTCGACGCGGCCGCCGAGGTCGCCGAGGTCGAGCAGCCCGAGGTGATCGCCGTGGTGGAAACCGCGGCCGAGACCGAGGCCGCGGAAGTGGCCGAGGTGGCGGCGAACGCGTTGCGCGACGGCGCGGACGCGGTCGTGATCGAACAGCCGGAACCGGTCGAGGCGGCGCGGGCCACCGCTCCCGCCGAGACCAACGGTTCGCACGAACCGGCGGCGCGTCCCGCGCGTCGCAGGCGGGTCGCGCGGTCCGCCGCGGCGCCCGCCGCCGACAGCAGTGGCGCGGTGTTCGTGGTGTCGGGCAACGACCAGCCCGCCGCTCCCGTCATCGATTTCGCCGAGGACGTTCCCGAGGAAGTGGTGGCGCGTAAACCGCGTCGCCGGGCCGTCGGACGTCCGGCGGGGCCTCCCGTCGACGCGTGAGCACCGGCGTTACGGTCGGCCGCCGATCGGCGGCCGGCCGTAACGCGCGGGACGGGGGGTGACGATTTCCGGTCTCTCCGTGGCTGTTTGCCATGTAGTGGCGGATCTCACGAATTCACCCGTCTCGCAGGGCGCGGCGCTCGCCGGATAACCGGTGAACGCCGAGCCGACCGTAATCCCTTCGGATTTCGCGGGGTTCTCGAGGGTCTGCGGGGTTCGCCCCGCGGTCGCTCTACGGTTGCCAGAGGCCGAATTGGTTGTAGGACATGGGTCTGGTAGCCTTGGACGGTCGCTGCCTGGCGATGGGCATTACGTGGTGGAGTTCCGTCACGCCCCCTGTGCAGCAACCAGCCAAGACACGGTCACGTCGCCTCCTGCGACGTGACTAAGCACGAGTGAACATCGAGTGGAGGAAGCCGACCGATGGCAACGTACGCAATCGTCAAGACCGGCGGAAAGCAGTACAAGGTCGCGGTCGGTGACCTGGTGAAGGTCGAGAAGATCGAGGGGGCTCCCGGTTCGTCCGTGGCGCTGTCCCCGGTTCTCCTCGTCGACGGCGCCGAGCTGACCACGGATGCGGCCGCGCTGGCCAAGGTCTCCGTGGCGGCCGAGGTCGTCGATCAGACCAAGGGCCCGAAGATCCGGATCCACAAGTTCAAGAACAAGACCGGCTACCACAAGCGCCAGGGTCACCGTCAGCCGCTGACGGTCATCAAGGTCACCGGCATCAAGTAAGACATCCCGAGGAGACGAAGCAATGGCACATAAGAAGGGTGCATCCAGCTCCCGGAACGGTCGTGATTCGAACGCCCAGCGCCTCGGCGTGAAGCGCTTCGGTGGCCAGAAGGTCAGCGCGGGCGAGATCCTCGTCCGTCAGCGCGGAACCCACTTCCACCCCGGCGTGAACGTCGGTCGTGGCGGCGACGACACCCTGTTCGCCCTCGCGGCGGGCGCGGTCGAGTTCGGCACCAAGCGTGGCCGCAAGACTGTCAACATCGTCGTCCCGGAGCCGGCCCAGGCCTGACCGCCTGGAGCGTCAGCTCCCCACGGACACCGGAGCGGGTCAGGGTTGTTTCCCTGACCCGCTCCGTCGTGTTCGCTCACCCTTACCGCAATCGACCAGTCAGAAGGAGGAGGATCAACCCATGTCCAAATTCATCGACCGCGTCGTGCTGCATGTTCGTGCCGGTAGAGGTGGACACGGTTGCGCCTCGGTGCATCGTGAGAAGTTCAAGCCGCTCGGTGGTCCCGACGGTGGCAACGGCGGCAACGGCGGGGATGTGATCCTCGAGGTCGACCCGAACGTCCACACCCTGCTCGACTTCCATTTCCATCCGCACGCCAAGGCCGGCAACGGCAAGCCCGGCGAGGGCGGCAACCGCGACGGCAAGATGGGCACCGACCTGGTGCTCAAGGTGCCCGACGGCACCGTGGTCGTCGATGCCGACGGCGAGGTCGTCGTCGACCTGGTCGGCGTCGGCAACAAGTTCGTGGTCGCCAAGGGCGGCCGCGGCGGTCTCGGCAACGCCTCGCTGGCGTCCAAGGCACGCAAGGCGCCCGGTTTCGCGCTGCTCGGGGAAGAGGGCGAAGAGCTCGACCTGGTCCTGGAGCTGAAGTCGGTCGCCGACGTCGGCCTGGTCGGGTTCCCGTCGGCGGGCAAGTCCTCGCTGGTCTCGGTGCTCTCGGCCGCCAAGCCCAAGATCGCCGACTACCCGTTCACCACGCTGGTCCCGAACCTGGGCGTGGTCGCCAGCGGCGACACCACCTTCACCGTCGCCGACGTGCCGGGTCTGATTCCCGGCGCCAGCGACGGTCGTGGCCTCGGCCTGGACTTCCTGCGCCATCTGGAGCGCTGCGCGGTACTGGCCCACGTCGTCGACTGCGCGACCCTGGAACCGGGCCGCGACCCGGTCTCCGACGTCGACGCGCTCGAGGCCGAACTGGCCGCGTACAAACCGGCCCTGGCCGGTGACGCGAGCCTCGGCGACCTGGCCGACCGGCCCCGCGTGGTCATCCTGAACAAGACCGACGTTCCCGACGCCGCCGAACTGGCCGAGATGGTGACGCCGGAGTTCACCGAACGCGGCTGGCCGGTGTTCGAGATCTCCGCGGTGAGCCGCGCCGGCCTGCGTCCGCTGACCTTCGCGCTGGCCGATATGGTCCGCCAGTATCGCGAAGATCACCCGAAGGCCGCGCCGAAGCGCACGGTGATCCGTCCGATCGCGACCGACGAGTCCGGGTTCAGCGTGATCGCGGATCCGCAGGAGCCGGGTGGCTTCATCGTGCGCGGTACCCGGCCGGAGCGCTGGGTGCGCCAGACCCAGTTCGACAACGACGAAGCCGTCGGCTATCTGGCCGACCGGCTGGCCCGCCTCGGCGTCGAGGCCGAGCTGGTCAAGCAGGGTGCTGAGCCGGGGTGTTCGGTGACGATCGGCGATGTGTCGTTCGAGTGGGAGCCGCAGGTATCCGCCGGTGTCGACATCGTGCCGACCGGCCGCGGTACCGACATCCGGCTGGAGAACAACGACCGCATCGGCGCGGCCGAGCGCAAGCTCGCCTCGCGTGCGCGTCGTGGCTTGCTCGACGAAGACGGGAAGTAGGGGTCCGGCCGCGTCGGCGCCGGTCGAAAACCGGTGTCGGACGCGGTCGTTCGATCGGCATACTGCGGTGGGTCACCGGCATGAGCTGGGACCGTCGACGACGGTGATCGCGGTGCAGGGAGTAAGGCTATGCAGGTGAGTTCGGAGCTGAGTGCGGCGCGCCAGGCCATCGTGTCGGCGCGCGCGGTGGTGGTGAAGATCGGTTCGTCGGCGCTGACCAGCCTCGAGGGCGGTCTGGACACCGACCGGCTCGATCGGCTGGCCGACGCCGTGGAGGCGCGGATGCGGGCCGGTTCGGACGTGGTCGTGGTGTCCTCCGGTGCGATCGGCGCGGGCATCGCGCCGCTTGGCCTGTCGCGCAGGCCCAAGGACCTGGCCACCAAGCAGGCCGCGGCGAGTGTGGGCCAGCTGGCCCTCGCCCACGCCTGGGGCACCTCGTTCGCCCGCTACGACCGCACCGTCGGCCAGGTGCTGCTCTCCGCCGACGACTTCGCCCGCCGCGAGCACCACCGCAATGCCCAGCGCACCCTGGACCGACTACGCTCGCTCGGCGCGATCGCCGTGGTCAACGAGAACGACACCGTCGCCACGGAGGAGATCCGCTTCGGCGACAACGACCGCCTCGCCGCCCTGGTGGCGCACCTGGTCGGCGCCGACGCGCTGATCCTGCTCTCGGACGTGTCCGGCCTCTACGACGGTGACCCGCGCAAGGGCGCCGCGAACTTCATCCCCGAGGTGCGCAGCAGCGCCGACCTCGACGGCGTGATCGCCGGCAGCGGGGGCGCGCTCGGCACCGGCGGCATGGCCTCCAAGCTGTCCGCCGCCCGCCTCGCCGCCGACGCGGGCATCCCCGTCCTGCTCGCCTCGGCCGCCGACGCCGCGACCGCGCTGGCCGACGGCACCGTCGGCACCGCCTTCGCCGCCCGCCCGGTCCGTCTGTCCGGCCGCAAGTTCTGGGTCCGGCACGCCGCCGATACCCGTGGCTCGGTCCTCATCGACGCGGGCGCCGTCGAAGCCGTCGCCGAGCGCCGCTCCCTGCTCGCGGCGGGCATCACCGGCGTCCGCGGCCGCTTCTTCGGCGGCGATGTCGTCGACCTGGTCAGCCCCGACAACCGGGTGGTCGCCCGCGGCGTCGTCGAATACGACAGCACCGAACTGACCACCATGCTCGGCCGCTCCACCACCGAACTCCCCGACACCATGCAGCGCCCGGTCATCCACGCCGACGACCTGGTCAAGGTCTGATCCCGGACGCCGGCACCGGAAACACCGCCACGGGTAGACCTTTCGCGACCCGAGGTCGAGGCGCTCCGGGTTCGCACCCGCTACCAGCCGCCGCGCTCCACGACGACGCGGCGGTTCGTCCGTAGCGGGCGAGTTACCCGACCCCCTTCGGGCCGAACTCGTCCTCCCGCACTGCCAGGCGTGGGCGAGCAGCCCGACCCGACCCAGGTGCGGGTAACAGCCGGGAAGGCTCACTCGCGGGTCACGGAGGCGGGTGGCACCGAGCGGCCCGGTCCCGCCCCCGTCGCGATCGTGGCTGTGCGGTGGCATCGGCGGCCACCCCGCCGCGACTACCGCCGCGGCGGAATGACGCCCGGCTGATCCAGATCCAGCGGTGGTGCGGGCGGCGGCGTCATGGGCTGCGGCTGTGGGCCGGCTGTCTCCGGGATCGGCCCGGTCACCCCCGGCTGCCCACCCGGATCGACCGGCCCACCGGGTACCGGCGGCACCCCGATACCCGCGTGCGGCTCCGGCGCCCGCGGAACCTGCTGCGGTACCGGCACTTCCGGCGCGGGGCTCGGCGGCGCGGGTGACTCCGGTTGCGGCCGTTCCGAAGTCGGCGCGGGTGGCTGCGGCGCTGGTGCGGGGGCTGCGGTCTCCGGTTGGGGTGCGGGGTGTTCCGA
>DATLIA010000088.1:0-12738 GCA_035540215.1 Actinokineospora sp.
GTCCCGAATCCTGGGCGAGCCGCTCAAGGACCCCGACGGCCTCGACCAGCTGCTCACCGGCCGCACCGGCATGGACATCCTGCTCGACTCCCTGGGTGGCGCGGTCAGCAAACTCAAGCCCGCCGACACCGCGTTCCCGCACCGGACCGCGCTCGCCAGCGCCCAGATCTACCGGTCGGCCACCCCGGAGACCGAGGCCGACGCCGCGCAGAGCGTCGCGGAGGTACGCGACGGGCTGGCCCGCCTCGGCGCGACCGGCGGCTACGTCAACTACATCGAAGCCGCCATGCCCGACTGGGGCGTGACCTACTACGGCGCCAACCTCGGCCGTCTGCGCGACGTCGCCCGCGAGTACGACCCGGACCGCGTCTTCAACTTCCCTCAGTCCGTCCACCGCGCCTAGAGGTCGATGCCGGACAGCACCATCACCTGGTCCTCCGTGTAGTCGTTCATCGCCGACAGCACGCCCTCGCGGCCCGTCCCCGAGCCCTTGACGCCGCCGTACGGCATCTGGTCGGCGCGGTAGGACGGCACGTCGCCGATAACTACGCCGCCGACCTCCAGCGCGGCCGCCGCCCGGAACGCGACCCGCAGGTCCGTGGTGAACACCCCGGCCTGCAGGCCGTACTCGGTGGAGTTGGCCAGTTCGAACGCCTCGTCCACGGTGTCCACGACCGACACCACGAGCACCGGCCCGAACACCTCCTCACAGCTCACCTTCGCCGTCGGCGGCACGTCGGCCAGCACGGTCGGCTCGATGGTCGTCCCCTTGCGCCCGCCGCCGGTCAGCACCCGCGCGCCCGCGGCGCTCGCCTCGGTGATCCAGTCCTCGACCCTGGCCGCGTTGTCCTCGTCGATCACCGGGCCGACCTCGACCTCGGGGTCGAACGGGTCGCCCGTGCGCAGCGCGGCGACCGCCTCGACCAGCTTCGGGACGAACTCGTCGGCCACCGCCCGGTGCACGATCACCCGCTGCACCGCGATGCACGACTGCCCACCCTGGTAGTTGCCGAACAGGGCGATCCGCTGCGCCGCGCGGTCCAAGTCCGTCCAATCAGGACAGACGATGGCCGCGCTGTTGCTGCCCAGCTCCATCACCACATGCTTGCGCGGGGCCGATTCCATGATTCCCCAGCCGACCTTGGTCGACCCGGTGAACGAGATCACCGGCAGTCGCGGATCGCCCACCAGCGACGACATCGCCGAGCCGCGCACCGGCAGCACGGAGAACGCGCCCGCGGGCAGGTCGGTCTCGGCCATGATCTCGCCGAGGAGCAGCGCCGACAGCGGTGTCGCCGACGCGGGCTTGATGATCACCGGCGCGCCGACCGCGATGGCGGGCGCGACCTTGTGCGCCACCAGGTTCAGCGGGAAGTTGAACGGCGCCACCGCCAGCACCGGCCCGCGTGGCCTGCGTCGGATGAGTCCGATCCGGCCCTCGCCGTTGGCGTCGGTGTCCAGGCGCTGCAGGTCGCCGACGAAGCGGCGGGCCTCCTCGGCGGCGAAGCGGAACGTCGAGACCGCGCGCGCCACCTCGATCTCGGCCCACTTCAGCGGCTTGCCGTTCTCGGCGGTGATCGTCTCGGCGATCTCCTCCGCCCGCTCCGCGAGCGTGCGCGACACCTGGTCGAGCGCGGCGGCCCGCAGGTGCGCGGGGGAGGACCGGAACTCCTTTGCCACCGCCGCGGCGGCGGCCACGGCCGCCTCGACCTGCGAAGGGGTCGGCACGCAGACGGTGGCGAAGTCGGTTCCGTCGTACGGGTGGTGCACGTCGAGGGTCTCGTCGCTGGTCTCCGCGCGGCCCGCCACCCAGAACGGGCGCGGCTTGGCGACGACCGCGTCCTCATCGTCGTCAGTCATAGGTCAACCGTAGGCCCGAGGCCGTCGGGAGGCTCGCCAAGATAGGATGGCCGTGGCTGACCGAAGATGGTGACTAGGGTTCCGCCGTCCCTGACCAGGGACGGGTCTGGTTCGAGCGTCACGGAAAACCCGCGCGGCACGGTGCGCGGGCAGGCACCTCTGGGAGAGAAACCCAGGGAGGGACCGGTCGGCGCACAGTGCTGCCTGCTGTGTGCCGAGAAGGTCCCAGCCCTTCCCGGCTTCCGGCAACTGACGGAAGGTAAGCCAATGACTGATGCCCGTCCGGTCCTCGTAGTGGACTTCGGGGCGCAGTACGCCCAACTCATCGCCCGCCGCGTGCGCGAGGCGCAGGTCTACTCCGAGGTCGTCCCGCACACCGCGACCGTCGCCGAGCTGCTCGCCAAGGACCCCGCCGCCATCGTCCTGTCCGGCGGCCCGTCGAGCGTCTACGCCGACGACGCCCCGAGCATCGACCCGGCCCTGTTCGCCGCCGGGATCCCGGTTTTCGGGATCTGCTATGGCTTCCAGGCCATGGCTCAGGCGCTCGGCGGCACCGTCGAGCACACCGGCACCCGCGAGTTCGGCCGCACCGACCTGAGCGTCGACGGTGGCGAGCTGCACGAGGACCTGCCCGGCAGGCACCCGGTCTGGATGAGCCACGGCGACTGCGTGACCAAGGCCCCCGAGGGCTTCACTGTCACCGCGACGTCCGAGGGCGCGCCGGTCGCGGCCTTCGAGAACGTAGAGCGCCGCTTCGCGGGCGTGCAGTACCACCCGGAGGTCGCGCATTCCCCGCACGGCCAGGAGGTGCTGCGCCGGTTCCTGCACGACGTCGCCGGTGTCCGTCCACAGTGGACCACATCGTCGATCGTGGACGAGCAGGTCGCGCGGATCAAGGCCCAGGTCGGCGACGGCAAGGCGATCTGCGGGCTGTCCGGCGGCGTCGACTCCGCCGTCGCGGCGGCCCTGGTGCACCGCGCCATCGGCGACCGGCTGACCTGCGTGTTCGTCGACCACGGGCTGCTGCGAGCGGGCGAGCGCACCCAGGTCGAGCGGGACTACGTCTCGGCGACCGGTGTCCGGCTGATCACCGTCGACGCGCGCGACCGCTTCCTCGACGCGCTCGCCGGGGTCACCGACCCCGAGGAGAAGCGCAAGATCATCGGCCGCGAGTTCATCCGGGTCTTCGAGCAGGCCGAGCTGGACCTGCAGGCCGAGGCGGGCGGCGACAAGTTCCGCTTCCTGGTCCAGGGCACCCTCTACCCCGACGTCGTCGAGTCCGGCGGCGGCGCGGGCGCGGCGAACATCAAGAGCCACCACAACGTCGGCGGCCTGCCGGAGGACCTGGAGTTCGAGCTGGTCGAGCCGCTGCGCGCGCTGTTCAAGGACGAGGTGCGCCGCGTCGGCCTGGAACTGGGCCTGCCCGAGACGATCGTGCACCGCCAGCCCTTCCCCGGCCCCGGCCTGGGCATCCGGATCATCGGCGAGGTCAACGCGCACAACCTCGACATCCTGCGCGCGGCCGACGCCATCGCCCGCGAGGAGCTCACCGCGGCAGGCCTGGACCGTGACATCTGGCAGTGCCCGGTCGTGCTGCTCGCCGACGTCCGCAGCGTCGGCGTGCAGGGCGACGGCCGCACCTACGGCCACCCGGTCGTGCTGCGCCCGGTGTCCAGCGAGGACGCGATGACCGCCGACTGGACGCGGCTGCCCTACGACGTCCTGGAGCGCGTCTCCACCCGGATCACCAACGAGGTGGCCGAGGTCAACCGGGTCGTGCTCGACGTGACGAGCAAGCCGCCGGGCACCATCGAGTGGGAGTGAACGCCGAACGGCCCGACCAGGATCTGGTCGGGCCGTTCGCGTGAGTGGCTGTCGACTACCTGCGCTTGCTCTTGACCGTCGACCCGAGCAGGAGCAGCAGCCCGATCACCACGGCACCGCCCGCGACGACCCAGCGGAAGTCGGGGATCGGCAGCCAGGCCTGGCCGTCGGTCAGCACGTAGGCCGAGCCGAACAGGGTCAGCAGGCCGAAGATCAGGGAGACCGGGTCGAACCGTCGGTTCGTGTCATCGCGCTCAGCCACGACGCACCACCACTGAGCCAGGACCCGACACCTCGGCGTCAAGTTCGATCTTCAAGCCACCCTCGCCATCCGGACCGTTGCTGTCCTCGACCTTGATCGCGTCGCCGAAGCCGTCGTGGGTCTCGCCGAGGCAGTCCACGTCGCCTACGCCGACCTCGCATTTCACGGTGACATCGGCGTTCTCCGGCACGATCACCGTCACGTCGCCCGCGTCCACCTCCGCCCTGGTCGAGATCTCACCCGAGTTCGGCAGCTGCCTGAGGTCCAGGGTCACCGAACCGATGTCCCGCTCGTAGCTGTCCTGCACCTCGGCGATCGACGTGGGCGTGACGCTGATGTCCCCGAGGCGGTCGCGGCTGAAGCCGTCCGGCCAGACCGTGGTCATCGCGACACCGACGAACGCCAGCGGCACGACCAGCCCGATCAGGCCGCGGGCACCACCGGAGAAGGCCGAGGCGACCAGGCCGAGGCCCAGGATGCCCAGGACCACGCCGATCATGTGCGGCACGGTCAGCCAGCCCGCCGACGGCGCGGCCACCACGGCCGCCCCGACCGCGAGGAACGCGAAGGCCACCGTGACCAGCCCGATCTTGGACTTGCGGTGCCGCGGCGCGGGCGGCAGGGGCTCCGGCTCCTGGCCGCTCGGCTCGGGCAGGTCCCAGGCGAACGGGGCCGCGCCCAGCGGGTCCCAGGCGGGCGGCTGCTGCGGCTCGGTGCCATACGGCGCGGGCTGGATCGGGTCCCACACCACCGTCGGCTGTGCCGTCGGCTCAGCGCCGTAGGTGGCGTAGGTGGTGGTCGCCTCGCCCACTGACGGCGGCACACCGGGGCTGCCCAGGTGCGCCCTGCTCTTGTGCAGCAGGAACACCAGCCCGAAGACGACGAAGATGCTCAGCACGCCGGAGTAGTCGCTGTCGAAGAACCACCAGAACGCCGGGATCAGCGCCGCGGCCAGCAGGATGGTGAACGGGCCGGAGCTGGAGCTGCGCCCCTTGCCGTGCAGCGCCTCGATCGGTGAGACCTCGTCGTCCTGTTCGGCCAGCATCAGCCAGCCGAGCAGGTAGAACAGGATGCCCGCGCCGCCATAGAAGGTGGCCACGACGAACGCGACCCGGACGATGACCGGATCGATGCCGTATCGGTCCCCGAGGGCCGCGGCGACGCCCGCGATCTTGCGGCCACGTCGTGGCCGCCGAGGGCGGGTCGCCCAGAAGTCCTTGAGCGTGTCCTCCACGCCGATGTTGCCTGATGTCCCACTCACGATGATGAGCATTGCCGTCGCGCGGGCCGCGCACATCCGGGACCGACCCTGACTTCGGCTTCAGGGTCCAGCCCCGATGTGACAGGCACTTGCGCGTGTGAGCATTCTTGGTGTGGAAGCAACGTTGGAAGAGAGGCCGGTGGTCGACGCGGAGCAGCAGCGGGCGGGCACGACCGAGGTGGCGGTACCGGGGCAGACCCGGCTGTACCGCCGCCGGTCCGGCCGTGCCGTCGCGGGCGTCGCGGGCGGTCTCGCCGACCATCTCGGGGTCGACGTCCTCTGGGTCCGCATCGCGTTCTCCCTGCTCGCCGCGCTCGGCGGCGCGGGAGTCGTGGCCTACGGCCTGCTGTGGATCTTCGCGCCGCAGCTGCCCGCCGACGACCCGCAGAAGGGCATGGCGAACAAGGAGCGGCAGCAGGCCTTCGGGCTGATCGCCCTCGGCGCCGGGCTGACGGTCGGCGCGGGCACGGTCTCCGGCGCCCTGAGCGGCTGGGTGGCCGGTGGCCTCGGCGTCGCCCTGGTCGGCGCGGCGGTCGTCTGGCGCGAGGCCGACCAGACGCAGCGGCGCAAGGTCAAGGGCGCCCTGCTCGGCGGCGGTGGCGGTCGCGCGGCGGTGCTGCGCGTGCTGACCGGTGCCGGACTGGTGATCACCGGCATCGTGGTCTTCCTGCTGCGCAGCATCGGGCTCGACCAGGTGCAGTTCGCCCTGCTCGCCGTGGTCGCCACCCTCGTCGGCGTCGCGGTGCTGACTGTCCCATGGTGGCTGCGGCTGGTCCGCGACCTCGGCGAGGAGCGCCGCGCGCGCATCCGCACCGAGGAGCGCGCCGAGATCGCCGCCCACCTGCACGACTCCGTGCTGCAGACGCTCGCGCTGATCCAGAAGCAGGCCGAGGCGCCGCGCGAGGTGCTGCGGCTGGCCCGCGGCCAGGAGCGGCAGCTGCGCAGCTGGCTCTACGGCCCGTCCGGCTACGGCAGGCCCGCGGCCGAGAGCATGACCCGCGGCACCCTGTCCGACGCGGTGGCGCGGGCGGCGGGCGAGGTCGAGGACACCTTCGCGATCAAGGTCCAGCACGTCGTCGTCGGCGACTGCGAGATCGACGAGCGGCTCGTCGCCTCGGTCATGGCCGCGCGTGAGGCGATGGTCAACGCGGCCAAGCACGCGGGCGTCGCCGAGGTGTCGGTGTACGCCGAGGTCGAAGCGGACACCGTGGCGATCTTCGTCCGCGACCGGGGCAAGGGCTTCAACCCAGACACCGTGCCGGACGACCGGCATGGCCTCGCCGACTCCATCAGGGGCAGGATGGAGCGCAACGGTGGGGAGATCCGGCTGCGCACCGCGCCGGGGGAGGGCACCGAGGTCCAGCTCCACATGCCGCGTGCGAAGGTGACCACATGACCGACGACACACCAGTGACCGGATCCAAGCGGCCCGTGCGGGTCTTCCTGGTCGACGACCACAGCATGTTCCGCGCGGGCGTGCGCGCCGAGCTGGACACGATCACCGACGACATCGAGGTGGTCGGCGAGGCGGGCACGGTCGGCGAGGCGGTCGCCGGGATCGGCCACCTCAACCCCGACGTCGTCCTGCTCGACGTGCACATGCCAGACGGCGGCGGCGCCGAGGTACTGCGCCAGGCCCGCAAGTCGCACCCGGAGGTCGTCTTCCTTGCCCTCTCGGTGTCCGACGCGGCGGAGGATGTCATCGCCGTGATCCGCGCGGGTGCCCGCGGCTACGTCACCAAGACGATCTCCAGCCAGGAACTCGCCACGGCCGTGGTCCGGGTGTCCGAGGGCGACGCGGTCTTCTCGCCGCGCCTGGCCGGTTTCGTGCTCGACGCGTTCGCCGACCGCCCTGGCGCCGCGCCGATCAGCGACCCGGAACTCGACCTGCTGACGCCCCGCGAGCGGGACGTGCTGCGTTTGCTGGCCCGCGGTTACGCCTACAAGGAGATCGCGGCCGAGCTGTTCATCTCGGTGAAGACGGTCGAGACCCACGTGTCCAGCGTCCTGCGCAAGACCCAGCTGTCCAACCGCTACGAACTGTCGCGCTGGGCATCCGACCGCCGCCTCGTCTAGACCTTCGCGGGCAGCGCGACCTCGGCCTCGACCACGGGCGCCGACGGCTTGCGCTGCCAGCGGGTCATCCCGACGCCGATCAGCACCACGACCATGCCCGCGACGATCCGGAACGTGATCTCCTCGCCCAGCGCCACCGCGCCCAGCAGGACCGAGACGACCGGGAGCAGGTAGCCGACCGTGGTCGCCTGGGTCGCGCCCTCGTCGGCGATCAGCCGGTAGTTCAGCGCGAAGGCGAAGCCGGTGCCGAAGACACCGAGGATGGTGACCGCGATGATCGCGGTCAGGTTCAGGTGCACCGGCTGCAGGCCGCCGACCGGCACCGCGACCGCGGTCAGGCCGGTGGCGGTGAGCAGCTGCGCCGCCGACAGCGCGATCGGCGCGGTGCCGCGGCCGGAGAGCTTGCGGCCGATGTAGGCGTAGCTCACCGCGTAGCAGACAGCGGCGGCGAGGATCGCCAGCGCGTCCCAGCTCGCCATGCCCGCCTTCTCCCACGGCGCGAAGATCAGCAGGGTGCCGCCGAAGCCGAGCAGCAGGCCGCCGACCCGGACCGGCCGCAGCTCGCGGTCGGTGCCGATGATGATGCCGAGCAGCAGGGCCCACAGCGGGGTGGTGGCGTTCAGCACGCCCGCGACTCCGGTGTCGACGGTCTTCTCACCGACGGCGAACAGCACGAACGGCAGCGCGTTGCCGAAGAACGCCGCGACCGCCAGGTGCCCCCACACGGCCCGGTCGCGCGGAAGGGTGTTGCGGGAGGTGTAGCAGAGGACGACGACCACGGCAGCGCCCAGCGCGCACCGCGTCACGGCTATCTGCAGCGGCGATAAACCTGTCAGCGCGAGCTTGATCCACAGGAAGCTGGATCCCCACAGCACGGCCAACAGGCCCATCCGCACCAACGTGGCCCGTCCGCCGCTGATCACCGGTTTCCTCCCCAAGTATTCGTCCCATGTGTACGGTGCCTGAGTGGACTTAGCAGCACAAGTGAAATGTTGTGCATAGACCGTTAAGCTGTGCTGCATGCTCGATGTGCGTCGGATGCAGGTGCTGCGCGCGGTCGTCACCAGCGGATCGGTGACCGCCGCGGCAACGAACCTGGGCTACACGCCCTCCGCGGTCAGCCAGCAGGTGGCCGCCCTGGAGAAGCAGGCGGGCATCGCCCTGCTCGAACGCGTCGGTCGCGGTGTCCGGCCGACCGCGGCGGGCAGGCTGCTCACCGAGCACGCCGCCGTCATCAGCAAGAACCTCGCCGAGGCCGAGACCGCGCTGGCCGACCTGCGCGCGGGCCGCACCGGCAGGCTCGCTATCCGCTACTTCGCCACGGCGGGCGCCGCGCTGGTCCCGCCCGCCCTGGCCGCGCTGCGCCGCGACCACCCCGGCATCCAGGTCGACCTCAAGCTGATCGACCCAGAGGACCCGATCCCCGAGGTGGAGTCCGGCCAGGCCGACCTGGCCCTGGTCGTGCACCCCCGCCAGGGCCCGCTGCGCGGCGGGGTCCGGCTCATCCACCTGCTCGACGACCCGTACCGGGCCGTCCTCCCGCGCGGACACCGGCTCGCCGCCAAGCGCGTCCTCGACCTGGCCGACCTCGCCGACGAGCCATGGGTCGGCAACGAGTGGCCGGGCGGCCTGTGCCTGCGGGTCATGCTCGACGCCTGCGCGGCCGCCGGGTTCAGCCCGAACTTCGTGGTGGAGAGCGAGGACTACGCCACCGCGCAGGGCTTCGTGGCCGCCGGTCTCGGGGTCAGCGTGATCCCGGAGATGGGGCTGGGAAACCGGCATCCCGGCGTCGTGGTGCGCAAACTGCGTCATCCGGAGCCGACGAGGGTCATCCATGTCGCAGTGCGGGAGTCATCGATGGACCAGCCCGCGCTGCTCGACCTGATCGAGGCGTTCCGCGCCGTCGCGGCGGCGCGGAAGTAGGTCAGCCCTGGACCCGGCCGCGCCGGTCGAAGTTGTCGATCTTTATCTTGCCGTCGGCCTCGATCAGGGTCCACGAGTAGCGCTCGGTCACCGAATTGGCGCCCTTGGTGAACTTGACGTTGCCTTCGAGGTGGTTGTCCTTGCCGCCGAGGGCCGTCAGCTCGACCTTGTCGAGGCCCGCGTAGAACTTCTTGAACGCCTCGAACCCACCCGACTTGCGTTGCGCGCGCTCGGTCAGCAGCGCCCACGCGCCGTCGGCGTCCTTCGGCAGGCGCGCGTAGTAGTCCTTCAGCGCCTGCTGGTACTCCGCGTCGGTCGGCTTGTCCGCTGCGGTTGTTGTTGTGGTGGTCGTGGTGGTGGTCGGCTCTTCGGTCGTGGTCTTGACCGTCGTGGTCGTCTTCTTGGGCGGCGTCGTCACCGTGGTCGTCGTGTTGCCCGACGCCTTGGGCGCGTTGTTGCTGGTCAACAGGCTTGCGACCAGGATGCCGACCAGCGCGGCGCCGATGATGGCCAGCACCGTGAGGATGATCGACCGCGCGTCCTTCTTGCCCCCCGACGCCGACGCGGCGGGCTTGCGGCCACCAGGCGGCGTGCGGGGCGGACCGGACCGGACCTGCTGCGCGGGCCGCTGCTGCGGTCGCTGCTGTTGGGGCGGCTGCTGCTGCGGGATCGGGCCGGACGGCCGCGGGTCGGTGAACGGCCGCGCGTCGAGGCGGGTGCCGTACGGCGGGCTCTGCGGCGGGCCGCCCATCGGGTTGGGCAGCGGGAAGCCGGGCGGCGGGGTGTTCATCCGCTGGCCCAACATCGGGTTGGACTGCCCGCCCGGCATCGGCACACCCGGCGGCGGGGTGCCGACCGGGCCCTGCGGCTTCGGGTACGGATCGGTGCGCTGGTTGGCCAGGGCGATCGACGGCAGCGGCTTGCCCGCCGCCACCGCGGCCAAGGCCTCCCGTGCGGCGGGCATCGTGGGCCGCTCGTTCGGGTCGGCCCGCAGCAGCTGCATCAGCAGCGCGGTCAGCGGGCCCGCCTGCCGCGGCGGCTGGACCTTGCCCGCGGCCACCGCGTACAGCAGGGCCAGGGTGTTCTCGCTGAGCCCGAACGGGGAGTGGCCCTCGACGGCGGTGTAGAGCGTCGAGCCGAGGGAGAACACGTCGGCGGCCGAGGTCGGCTGCTCGCCCTTGGCCACTTCCGGCGCCAGGTAGGCGGGGGTGCCCGCGAGCATGCCGGTGGCGGTGACCGTGACGTCACCGGTGGCCCGGGAGATGCCGAAGTCGGTGATCTTGACCGTGCCGTCCTCGCCGAGCAGGACGTTCGCGGGCTTGACGTCGCGGTGCACGATCCCGGCCGCGTGCGCGGCGACCAGCGCGGCGGCGATCTGCGCGCCGATCCGGGCGGCCTCGGTCGGGGCTAAGAACTCGCGTTCGCTCAGCACTCCCGCCAGGCTCTTCGACGGGAGGTACTCCATGATCAGCCACGGTTCGCCGTCGTGCTCGGCCACGTCGTAGACGGTGATCGCGTTCGGGTGCGCCAGGCGGGCGGCGATGCGGCCCTCGCGCATGGCCCGCTGCCGGGCCTCCTCGGCTTGGTCGGCGCTCAGGCCGGGCTGGGAGAGGAGCTGCTTGACCGCGACGGTGCGGTGCAGACGCTCGTCGTGCGCCTGCCAGACCACGCCCATCGCGCCGCTGCCGATGCGAGCGCCGAGCCGGTAGCGCCCAGCGACAAGCGTCGGCTCGTCGGTCATCGCGGCTCCTGAGTCACCCAGTGGTCGTGGTCACCCGCGTCGCCGTCGGGTCCTCGGTACCCGAACTCGACGGTGGGGCTGTCGTGCTCGAGTTAACCGTAGTCGTCGGCGAGGTGGTTGTGGCGCTCGGCTCTGTGGCCGAGGTCGACTTGCTTGGCGTCGCGGTAGTCGTCACCGCGCTTGACCTGGTCGGCTGCACGGTCCGCGTGGAGGTCTTCGCCGTGGGCGTCTCGGAGTTCGACTCCGTGACCGTGATGGTCAACGACGGCACGTTGTTCACCTTCGTGGTCGGGTTGTCGATCTTGTCGCCCGGGCCGTTGCCGCCGAGCAGCATCCACGCGCCCGCGGCCATGGCCACGGTGACCGCGGCGCTGGCGAACACCAGCGGCTTGGCCGACTTCACGGGCGGCTCGCTCACTCGCGCGACCGACGGGTCGGTGGCGATCACGAGCCGGGTGGCCTCGTCCGGCTCGGCCAGCAGCGGCAGGTTCGGCTCCTCGCCGCGCGACACCGTGGCGAGCAGGTCGCGGGCCCGGCCCGCTGACGGGCGCTCGGCGGGCTCGGTGTCGAGTAGCGCGATCAGCACCGAGGTCAGCGCGCCCGACTTGGTCGGCGGGTTGATCTTGCCGGAGGCGACCGCGTGCAGCAGGCCAAGGGTGTTCTCCGACAGCCCGAACGGCGGCTCGCCCTCAGTGGCGGCGTAGAGCGTGGAGCCCAGGGAGAACACGTCGGAGGCGGTGGACGGCTCACGGCCGATCGCCACCTCGGGCGCCAGGTAGGCCGGGGTGCCCGCGATCAGGCCGGTCTTGGTGACGGTGACGTCGTCGGTGGCCCGGGAGATGCCGAAGTCGGTGATCTTCACCGTGCCATCGTCGCCGAGCAGGATGTTGCCCGGCTTGATGTCGCGGTGCACGATCCCGGCCGCGTGCGCCGCGGCCAGCGCGGCGGCGACCTGGCTGCCGATCCTGGCGACCTCGACCGGGTCCATCGGGCCGTTGTCCGACAGCGCGATCGCGAGGCTGACCGACGGCAGGTACTCCATGATCAGGCAGGGCACGCCGTCCTCGTCGACCACGTCGAAGACCGCGATCGCGTTGGGGTGGTGCAGCCGGGCGGCGATGCGGCCCTCGCGCAGGCAGCGCGCCACGGCCTCGTCGGCCTCATCCGGGGGTAAGCCCGGCGGAAGAAGCAGCTTCTTGATCGCCACGATCCGGTTGAGACGCTCGTCGACGGCCTTCCAGACGACGCCCATGGCGCCGCTGCCAATGCGTTCGGCCAGCCGGTAGCGCCCGGCGACCAGCCGGCCCTCGTCGCTCATCCCGACCGGAACCTCCCTCGCCCGCGAAGCGCCTCGCGGGCCCACGTCTATGCGCTGTTCCAGGCTAGGCGTTCACGCTATGCGCACGGCACATAGCCCCGTATCCCCCAGGTCCCACCCCGACAGCGGCTACATAGTGTCACAAGCGGGGGCCGGGTTGGGCCGTTCGGGAAAACTAGTTGATTTGCGCCGACAACAACACCGCGCCGACGATCCGCTGCGGGACGGAGTCAGCCACCGTGAGCAGCTGTTTGATGCGGAGCTGGGCCCCGCCGACGAGGTGCATCCTGACCACCGCGACCACGCCGTCGGCCCGTTCCTCGACGGTGAGGACGTCGACCTTGCGCACCGAGGACCACGAACCGAGGAACTGGCCGAGCGTGGTCTCGAAGCCCGCGAGCAGCTCGTAGGCGTGGCTCGGGTCGCTCTCGATCAGCCGGTAGTACTCAAGGACCAGCTCACGGTGCGACGAC
>DATLIA010000089.1:0-6847 GCA_035540215.1 Actinokineospora sp.
GATCCCCGCGGCGTACCTGGCCGCCCGCGAAGTCGCGACGCTGACGCTCACCGCGTTCCCGTACGCGCTGCTGCCGAACCCGCTGGTCCGGGAACTGCGGACCCTCACCGGCGCCGCGGGGATCCGGGTGCCGCTGGTCGACGAGGTGGCCGCGGACATCTTCATGGGCACCTTCACCACCAAGTGGCGCGACGCGGCGGCACTTGCGAGTCGCACCATGGCGGGCACCCTGTACGCCCGCTACTACGACCTGCCGCGCGACTGGAACCCCCGACGCCGGTCGCCGCTGCGCTGGGGCCGCGAGACCGCCCAGGACTTCGCCGACCTGTGCGCACGCCGTTCGGCCGAGGCGGGCAGCGGCGGCGGGCACGTCGCCCGCAACGGCACCGTCCTGGAACAGAGCCAGATCCTCACCACCCACAACCTGGCCGCGCTGATCACCGCGCTCGACCTGACGGACTCGGTCACCGAGCGCGCGCCGGACCTGGCGGCCGAGACGTTCAACTGGACGGTGCGCAAGCTGGCCCGCCCCGCGCCAGACTGGTACTCGGCCCTCATCCAGGTGAAGAACGCGGCCTACGCGTGGCGGCAGGCGATCTTCCTGCTGAGCTTCTGCCCGCCGCGGGCGGTGGCGGATCAGGTAGACCGCCTGCGCGCCGAGGTCGCGGAGGCAGGCTTGACGCGCCGGTTCGGCCCGGCGGTCGAGGGCCTGGCCCACATCGCCGCGGGCGGCGGCTTCAACGACGACGGCACCACCCGCGTCGGCCGCCGCTTCCTGGGCTGGGCCGCGGGCGAGCACTGGTATCTCACCGCGTCATCCGCACCGCGCCGCTGACCGGCTGATCGGACAAGCAGTGCCCGGCGGCGAGGCCCCGAATCAGACCATGAGTTCCGCCTTGGGGAACTCCTAGGGACCAGTGGCTAGTCGGTCTGAACCGAGGCCTCACCGCCGGGAGCGTTAGTGGTGCGATACAGAACGTTGGTGGGGTATCGGCCGGTCCACGGCGCCGCTGACAAGGCGCAGGGACAGTCGCGTACTGGTTGTACGTGGCTGTTCCTGCAACGCGGTCAGCGTGTCGTGGGCCGGTCGAGACCCATCAAGGTTCTGTGTCGTGCCACTAAGCCGCCTCGCTCATCGGTCGTCCTCGGGCGGCCCGGAGGAGTTCGGTGACGACGGGGAGGCGGTCGAAGGGGAAGTAGTGGTCGCCGCGCAGTGCTGTGTGGGTGAAGGAGCCTGTGGTGTAGCGGGACCATTCGAGGCCGAGGTCGGGGGTGGCCAGTGGGTCGCTGTCCGCGTGCCAGGCCATCAGGTCCAGAGCCAGCGGGGTGGCGTCTGGGTGGTAGCCGACGATCAGGGCGAGGTCGGAGCGCAGCGCGGGCATGAACAGGGCGCGCAGCGGCGAGGTGCGCAGGATCGGGTTGACCGCGCCCATCTCGGCGAGTGCGTCGATCAGGGCGTCGTCGTCGAGGTCGAGCAGCGGGGCGAACAGCCGGGCCGACGAGCGGTGTGGCGGGCGGGAACCCGCCAGCACGACGAACTCCGGCCTAGGCAGGCCGTCGGCCACGATCCGCTTGCCGATCTCGAACGCGAGCAGTCCGCCCAGGCTGTGGCCGAAGAGCGCGTACCGGCCTGGACTGGACACAGTGGACGCCAGGTCAGCCGCCAAGTCCACCAAGGATGTCGCGTGTGGTTCGCGGCGGCGGGTGCCTCGGCCAGGGAGGTCCACCGGTTCGACGGTGAACTCCGCGGGCAGGCCCGCGACCCATGACTTGAACAGCGCCGACGAGCCGCCCGCCGGGGCGAAGCACACCAGTCGCGTCTGGTTGGTTGTCATGGGTCCGGGCCGCCTTCCGCGTGGGTCAGAGGTCGAGGAAGTCGCGCAGCGCGTCGACGCGGTTGGTGCGCTCCCATGGCAGGTCGAGGTCGGGCCTGCCGAAGTGACCGTATGCGGCCGTGGGCGCGTACAGGGGACGCAAGAGGTCCAGGTCACGGATGATCGCGCCGGGACGCAGGTCGAACACCGCGCGCACGGCCTCCTGGATCTTGCTCGGGTCGACCGTCTCGGTGCCGAAGGTCTCCACGAACAGGCCGACGGGCGCGGCCTTGCCGATGGCGTAGGCGACCTGCACCTCGATGCGGGTGGCCAGTCCGGCGGCGACGGCGTTCTTGGCGACCCAGCGCATCGCGTACGCCGCGGAGCGGTCGACCTTCGACGGGTCCTTGCCGGAGAACGCTCCCCCGCCGTGCCTGGCCATGCCGCCGTAGGTATCGACGATGATCTTGCGGCCGGTGAGGCCCGCGTCGCCCATCGGGCCGCCGACGACGAAGCGGCCGGTCGGGTTGACGAGCAGCCGCGCGCCCGCGCTGTCGAGGCCGAGCTCGGCGAGTTCCGGCGCCACGACGTACTCGCTGACGTCGGGGGCGAGCAGGCTGTCCAGGCTGACGCCCTCGGCGTGCTGCGAGGACACGACCACGGTGTCGAGGCGGACCGGCTGGTCGCCCGCGTACTCGATGGTGACCTGGGTCTTGCCGTCCGGACGCAGGTACGGCATCACGCCGGACTTGCGGACCGCCGTCAGCCTGCGCGCGAGGCGGTGGGCCAGCGCGATCGGCAGCGGCATCAGCTCGGGGGTGTCGGTGCAGGCGTAGCCGAACATCAGGCCCTGGTCGCCGGCGCCCTGCTTGGCGATGGCGTCCTCGTGGTCGTGGTCGTGCAGCACCCGGTGCTCGTATCCGTCGTAGACACCCTGGGCGATGTCCGGGGACTGCGCGCCGATGGCGACGTTGACCCCGCAGGAGCGGCCGTCGAAGCCCTTGGCCGACGAGTCGTAGCCGATCTCGAGCACCCGGTCCCGCACGATGTTGGGGATGTCGGCGTAGGCCTCGGTGGTGACCTCACCGGCGACGTGCACCTGGCCGGTGGTCACCATGGTCTCCACGGCGACCCGTGAGCGGGGATCCTTCTCCAGCAGCGCGTCGAGGATCGAGTCGCTGATCGCGTCGCAGATCTTGTCCGGGTGTCCCTCGGTGACCGACTCGGAGGTGAACAGGCGGCTGTTCATGGATCAGGCCCCTTTCCGGGCGAAGGCGGTGTCAGTTGCGGTGGCACGGGCGGTGTCGAAGGCTTCGAGCCAGTCCCCGACGCTGGGCGCGCGCAGCAGCGCGGTGCCGACGAGCAGTCCCGCGTAGCCAAGGCCGACCAGCCGGGCGGCGGTCTCAGGGGTGTCGATCCCGCTGGCGCTCACCGGCGCGCGGGTCCCGGCGGCCCGCAGGTACGGGAGCATCCGCTCACTGCGGGTCAGGTCGCCGTCGTCGCGTTCGCCGGTCTTGATGTCCTTGTTGTTGACCGCGATGACGCACCGCGACGCGGCGGTGATCCCGGCGATCTCGTCCTCGGAGGTGATCTCCACGAACGGCGTCAGCTCCAGCGACAGCGCCGCGTCGATCAGGTTGGCCAGGCTGGAGCGGGTGAGCAGCCCCGCGGTGAGCAGGACGGCGGAGGCGCCGGACCGGCGCGCCTGCTGGATGTGGTCGCGGCGGGTGATGAAATCCTTTTGCAGCACCGGTTTCCCGGTGCGGTCGGCGACCTCGCGGAGTAGTTCGGGGGTGCCGCCGAACCAGCGTCCGGTCACCACCGAGACGCACGCGGCGCCCGCGGCCTCGTAGTGGGCGACGACCTCGGCGACGGTCCGGCCGCCCATCAGGTCGTTGCCGTGCGGGTCGCGCCGTTTGACCTCCATGATCAGCGGCCGGTCCGCGGCCAGCAGCGTGTCGATGAAAACGCTCATCCCACTACCTCTCGCGCTCGGGCCGTGCTCCACTCCAGGGCGATAGCGGCCACATTGCTCTCCGCGAACTGTCCACTGTGGTCACGGGCGGCGGTGTCGACGTCGATGCCGAGGTAGCCGGGATGGCTTGCCAGCCAGGGATAGTCGCCGCGGTTGTCGGCGTTGATCCCGCCCGCGAGCAGGAATGGCAGGGTCAGACTGGGCACCAGGTCGGCGACAGCCGACTCGCTGAGCTGCTGCCCGGTGCTGCCGACCTGTCCGCCATGGCCGACGCGGTCGAGCAGGAAGATGTCGGTCCCGGCGCGCTCGTAGGCCGGGATCAGCCTGCGCTCGACGCAGTCGCCGTCGGCGACGTGCAGCACCTTGACCACCTTGAGTCCACTGTGGCCTTTGGCGCGCAGGCCCTTGACCACCAGCGGCGACTGGTAGGCGTGCAGCTGCACCCAGTCGATCCTGGTGCGGGCCAGCACGTCGCGCAGCCGGTCGACGTCGCTGAGGAAGGTGACCAGGACCGGCTGGAGCACGCCGGTCGCGCGGGCCGCGTCGGCGAGTTCGGCCAGCCGGTCCAGTTCCAGTTCGGCTGGTCCGCCCGGCACGCCGTGCCATAGGCCGACCAGGTCCGCGCCCGCGGCGGCGAGCAGCTCGATGTCGGCGACCGAGGTCGCGCCACACGTCTTGAGCAGGTTCTGATCCCTGCCCGCCGGGGCGCTCATAAGCCCATCATCGATGCGACTCGGTTGTACTGGATCTCCGTGGTGCCGGAGTAGATGGTGCCCGCGACGGCGTTGCGGACGTCCTTCTCCAAGCCGGTCTCGGCCATGTAGCCGTGGCCGCCGAAGATCTGCACCGCGGCCAGGCTGGAGGCCAGGTTCGCCTCGCTGGTGATCAGCTTCGCGATGGCCATCTCGGTGGTGACCTTGTAGCCCTTGGCCAGCCGCTCCGCGGTGTCATACAGCCAGCGGCGCGAGTTCTCCACACCGATGCGCATGTCCACCAGCTTGTTCGCGATCGCCTGGTAGGAGCCGATGGGCTTGCCGAACTGCATGCGCTGCTTGGCGTAGGCGAGGCAGCGGTCGAGCCGGTGCTGCATCTCCCCGACGTTGATGATGAAGGAGAACAGGATCTCCCGCTTCATCACGTGGTCGAGCACCAGGAACCCGCCACCCACCCGGCCGATGACCTGGGTGGCGGGGATCCGGCAGTCGTCGAAGAAGACCTCACTGAGTGGCGACGTGCGCAGGCCCATCTTCTTCATGGGCTTGCCGACGGTGAGGCCGGGCGTGGACTTGTCGACCAGCAGCGCCGTCACACCGAGCGCGCCGCCCGACGGGTGGGTCTTGGCGTAGACGACGAACACGTCGGCGATGGGCGCGTTGCTGACGAAGGTCTTGCTGCCGCGCAGAACGAAGTCGTCACCGTCACGCTCGGCGGTGGTGAGCATCTTCAGCGCGTCAGAGCCGCCCTCGGACTCGGTGATCGCGTGGGCGCCGATCAGCTCGCCGGAGAGGATCCGGGGCAGGTAGCGCTGCTTCAGCTCAGGTGAGCCGAAGGCCTCCAGCGGGACGCCGGTGCTGCACATGCTGGTGGTGACCGAGAAGCTCACGCCCGCGTCACGATTGCCTTCGCCGAAGGCCTCCAGCACGCCCATCGTGGTGACCAGGTCGAGGCCGAGCCCGCCGAACCGTTCGTCGAACGGCAGCCCGAGGATGCCCGACTCGCGCACCAGTTTCCATTTGTCCCAGGAGAAAGTACCTTCCTCGTCCCGTTCGACGTGGTTGGCGCTGAGCGCCTCGCACCACTGCGCGATTCCCGCGCGCAGCTCGATCTGATCGGCGTTCCACTCGATCACCGCGACACACCGCCCTTAAGGTTTAGTAGTGCGAGGAACCGGCCTCGTCGAGGCTGTGCACCTCGTCGCCGCGCAGCGCCGGGGAGAACACGCACACCAGGCGCAGGTCCTCGTTCGGGCTCGCGATCAGGAAGTGCGCGTCGTGCTTGTCCAGCGCGTACATCGTCCCGGGGGTGATCGGGAAGGAGTTGCCGTCCATGTCGACGACCTCGCCCGAGCCCTCGATGCAGTAGCAGGCCTCGAGGTGGTTGCGGTACTCCAGCAGCGACTTGGTGCCCGCGCTGACGGTGGTGTCGGTCAGGCTGTAGCCCATGCCGTCGGCCGCGACCAGGAACCGCCTGCTCAGGCCGTTGCCCCACTCGACGGTACGGACCTCAGCGAGCTCACGGATGATCATGATGTACTCCCTGTGTGCAGTGGGTGGTGGACGGGGTGGAGTGACCGGACGAAGTCGTGGAAGTCCGCGACCACGTCCCTGCCGTGCGCCAGGGCGCGCTCCACCACGGCGACCCCGGCGGAGCCGACGATGACCGCGTCGGCCCCCACCCCGTGGATCGCCTCGACGTCGTGCCGCGTACGAACGCCGAAGCCGACCGCGATCGGCGCGGTGGCCGTCTCGCGCAGGCGGGCGACCGTGCCAGCCAGATCGGCGTAGCCCGCCGCGGGCGCGGAACCGCTGCGCCCGTAGTGAGCCACCAGGTACACATAGGCCGTCGCCTTCGCGGCGGCCTCGGCAAGCACCTCCGGAGGGGACTTCCGGTGGTAGCAGGTGGTCACGATGGGCAGCGCCGCCGCATCCGTGGCCAGGTGGTACTCGGCCTTGAGCCGCGGCGGCAGGCCGTGCACGAGCAGACCGTCGACCCCGGCGGCGGCGGCCTCGTCGGCCACTGTGGACAGTGGACGGCGCTTGAGGGAGTGACTCCAGTCGACCAGCAGCGCGATCTTGAGCCGCTTGGTGCTGGTCTTGGAGATGAACTCCAGCGTGGTGTCCAGGTCGACACCTTGGGCGAGCGCCCGGTTGGCGGACTGGCGGACGGTGAGCCCGTCGGTCACCGAACCGGGGAAGGGAACCGCCAGCTCCAGACAGTCCACACCGGACTCGTCGAGCATGGCGACGAGGTCGGCGAGCACGTCGAGCGGCGGGTCCCCCGCGTTGAGGAACGGCGCGAGCCCCGGCGTCCCGGCCGGTCGCCGCGCGAAGAATCCCCC
>DATLIA010000090.1:0-24462 GCA_035540215.1 Actinokineospora sp.
CAACTCCGCGGTCATCATCATCACCCACGACCTCGGCGTCGTCGCCGAGTTGGCCGACGACATCATGGTCATGTACGCGGGTCGCGCGGTGGAGTACAGCACCGCGTCTGAAATCTTCAATTCCCCGCAGCACCCGTACACATGGGGTCTGCTGCGGTCGATGCCCCGGCTCGACCGGGAGCGCACCGCGCGGCTCGTGCCGATCAAGGGCACGCCGCCCAGCCTCATCAACGTCCCGGACGGGTGCCCGTTCAACCCGCGCTGCCCGCACACGGCACTGACCGGCGGCGCAAGCCATTCAGAGGTGCCGGTGCTACGCGACCTGGGCCACGGCCACCGCGCGGCCTGCCACCTGTCGGCAGCCGACCGGGCCCGACTGTGGAATGACAACGAAGGACAGACCAGTGGCTGACGAACTCCTGGCAGTCTCCGCGCTGCGCAAGCACTTCCCGACGCGGGGCGGCACCGTGAAGGCGGTCGACGGGCTGGACTTCGCGGTCCGCACCGGCGAGACGCTGTCGCTGGTCGGCGAGTCCGGCTGCGGCAAGACGACGACCGGCAGGCTGCTGACCCGTCTCCTGGAGCCCAGCGACGGCACGGTCACCTTCGCGGGCCGTGACATCACCCACCTGTCGCCCCGTGCGCTGCGCCCGGTCCGTCGGGACATTCAGATGATCTTCCAGGACCCGTATTCGTCGCTGAACCCGCGCCATACCGTCGGCACCATCGTCGGCGCGCCGTTCCGTCTGCAGAAGGTCGCGACGGAACACGGGGTCAAGCGGGCGGTGCAGGATCTGTTGGAGGTTGTCGGGCTCAATCCCGAGCACTACAACCGGTACCCGCACGAGTTCTCTGGCGGGCAGCGGCAGCGTGTGGGCATCGCTCGGACCCTGGCTCTGCGGCCCAAACTGATCATCGCCGATGAGCCGGTGGCGGCACTGGATGTGTCGATCCAGGCTCAGGTGGTTAATTTGATGGAGGATCTGCAGGACCAGTTTGGGTTGACGTATGTGCTGATCGCCCATGATCTGTCGGTGGTTCGGCATGTGTCGGACCGGGTGGCGGTGATGTACCTGGGGAAGATCGTCGAGCTAGCGGATCGGACCGAGTTGTATGAGCGGCCTCGGCATCCCTATACGACCGCGCTGCTGTCGGCGGTCCCAATCCCGGATCCGCGGCGGCGTGCTGACCGCATTCGGCTGAGCGGGGATGTGCCGAGTCCGCTGGATCCGCCGTCGGGGTGTCGGTTCAATACTCGCTGTTGGAAGGCGACTACTTTGTGTCAGATGGATGAGCCTGCGCTTGTGGATGTCGAGCCGGGGCATCAGGTGGCTTGCCACTTTCCGGAGGTTGCCTCGGTGCCTGCGGGTTCTTGATCAGGTTGCTGCGGGGGCTGGTTGCGTCCGCACCATCGGGTGAAGGTGGGTGATCACCGCCTCACCCCGCGCCCGCCTCCAACCCACCCTCACCTGCGCCTCTACATCTATATCTACCTCCGCCGATCCTGCTTGCGCGCGGGGCGGCTTGGGCGAGAAGTCACCACCTCACCCACCTCCCCCTGCACACCCACCTCCACCGATCCTGCTTGGGCGGAGGTCGAGGTTCCTTATGGCGGGTTCGTCAAGGTTAGGGGTCCTTGGTGACCGGCCCCACCGAAATCGAAGTGCGGTGGGCGGGTAACCGCCGGCAAGCTGGAGACGTGCTCCTTGGCTACGTCCTAGCGGTCCTGGCGGCGGTGGCGCAGGGCACCGGCTCGATCCTGGAGTCCATCGGTGTACGGCGCTCCGGCGCCTACGGCGGTCACCCGGTCGACCTCGTCGCGCTTCGGCATCAGCCGATGTACTTCCTCGGCATCGCTGTGGACCTTGCTGGGTTCGCGGCCGCTGCCATCGCGTTGCATCGGTTGCCGCTGTTTCTGGTGCAGTCAGCGCTCGCGTTCAGTGTTGGGGTGACGGCCACTATCTCGGCGTTCCTTGGCACCAGGCTTGGGGCGACGGGGTGGACGGCTGTGGGTGTCGGCGCGACCGGGCTGGCTCTGCTCGGGGTCTCCGCCGAGCCGAGCGTCGCCAGCGTCCTGCCCATTGGGTGGCGCTGGGGGCTGCTGGGCTCGGTCGCGTTGGTCGCGCTGATCGCCTGGGCCGCTCACCGGCTGGACGGCCGGTGGAGCGCGCCCGCGTTGGCCTTTGCCTCCGGGCTCGCGTTCAGTGTCGTCGGCATCACGGCACGTGGACTGCGGCTCCCGGACCCGCTCTGGCGGATCTTCATCGACCCCGCGGTCTGGACGCTCGTGCCGAGCGGGCTCGCGGCGGCTGTCGTGTTCGCCATGGCGCTGCAGAAGGGTGGCCCGACCTCGGCGACGGCCATCATGTTCACCACGAACACGACCCTGGCCTCGTTCATCGGCCTCACCTACCTCGGCGACCAGGTTCGTCCGGGGCTTGTCACCGCCGCGGTCACCGGGTTCGTGCTGGCCATCGGTGGCGCTATCGCCATCGCGCACTACTCCGCCATGGCACAGGACCGGGAACACACGCAGCAGCTCAGGGCCTAGTGGTCACGCCCGTTACCACTAGCTACGCGGCGACGGTCGCGTCCAGGAACCTGCTGCCGCTGTCGGTGACCACGACCGGCGTGTCCCGGGTGCCGGGGCCGGGCCGCACCGTCACCAGGCCGCGCCGCTCCAGCAGGGACAGGGCCTCGGCCTCCCACTGCGGCACGTGGCCCGCGGCGAGCCCGTCGGTCCCCGCCCACAGATATCCCATCGGCGCGCCCCACAGTCCGTTGTGGAACAGCACCGTGCCCTCCGCACAGTGGCGCAGGGCCTGTAGTTCCGTGGCGTTCATCGCACACCTCCCGAAGTCTGATTCGAGACTGCTCCCCCGTAGGACGGTCTCGCCTCGCGAGAAATACCTAAACCGGTACGTAGGGTCGCCCCTGATCTCGCAGACTTCCTGGAGTCTGACTCGAGCCGCGTCGAGCCCGATCGCTCGACTCGCGACCCCGGTGACTCAGCGCTACGTTCACCTCGCCGGAGCGAGAGGAGCGGACATGACCGAGTCGATCAGCGCGGTGGGTCGCAAGTGGTGGTTGGTCGTCCTTTTGGGCGCGGCCATCGCCGTGCTCGGGATCGTGCTGCTGGCCAACCTCGTCGCCGCGCTCGCGACGCTCACCGTCTTCGTCGCGATCGCCATGTTGATCGCGGGCATCGATGACGTCGTCGGCGCCGACCGCTACCGCACCCGCTGGCCCTCCTATCTCCTTGGCGCCATCTGGATCGCGTTCGGACTGATCACGCTGTTCTGGCCAGGCATCACCCTGCTGGCGCTCGCCCTGACCGTCGGCATCTCGTTCGTCGCCACCGGCGCCATCCAGGCGGGCGCGGCGCTGACGTGGCGCCGCGAGCTCCCCGCGTGGGGTCTCTGGCTCACCCTTGGCCTGCTGACCCTCATCGTCGGGCTGATCGCGCTGGCCTGGCCCGACCTCACCGTCCTCACCCTGGCCGTGTGGCTGGGTGTCGCCCTGTTGGTCCGCGGCCTCACGATCGCCTGGTTCGGCTGGCGGCTGCGCGCCCTCGCGTCGGTCTGATCAGAGCGCGACCGCGAGGGGCCGCCGCGCGTGCACCGCCTCGGAGAAGCCGTCGACCACTGTCCGCAATGGACCTTCGGCGGCCGGGTCCAGTGTGACCTCGTCCGCTCCGACCGTGATGTGCTTGTCCAGCACGAACCATCCCTGCACGACATGGTCGGCGCCCAGCGCGGTCAGCACGGGCCGTAGCGCGTAGTCGATGGCGAGCACGTGGGCCGGACTTCCCCCGGTCACCAGTGGAAGCACCGCCTTGTCCGCCAACGCGAACTGCGGCAGCAAGTCCAGCAACGACTTGAGCAGCCCCGAGTACGCGGCCTTGTAGACCGGGGACGCCACCACGATCGCGTCCGCACCGGCGACCGCGGAGACGACCTCGGCGATCGCGGGCTCAGCCGCGTCCGCCGACAGCAGCGGTACCGGCGGCAGATCGCGGACCCTGAACTCGCGGACCACATGCCCCTGCGCGCGCAGCCGATTCGCCACGTGACCCGACAGCGCGGCGGTCTTCGACGTCGGCGACGGGCTGCCCGACAACACGATGATCGACGGCATCAGGACACCGTCGCGACAGCTGAGAACGCCGAGGCGTCGCCGATGGCCGGGGAGCTGGGCACGCCGTCGACGCTGACCGGGACGGTGCCCGCGAGGGTGATCCGGTGCAGGCGGCGGTATTCGTCGTCGTAGTCGGCGACGCCATAGTGCTGGGTGGCGCGGTTGTCCCAGATGGCGACGTCGCCGTCCTGCCACTGCCAGCGGACCGTGTTCTCCAGCCGGGTCACCCGGTTCTGCAGCAGCTGGAACACCGCCTTCGACTCGGTGCCGGACAGGCCGACGATCTGCTTGACGAAGTGCCCCAGCAGCAGCGACCGCTCCCCCGTCTCCGGGTGGACGCGCACGACGGGGTGCTCGGTCTCGTACCGGTCGGCGGTGAACTCGTCGCGATACTCGCGCACCTTGACGTCGACGCCGCCGATGCGGGTGGAGTCGACCTCGGCGGCGTAGTCGTAGACGTTGGTGTGCACGGCCCACAGCCGGTCCACCAGCGCCTTGAGCGCGGCGGGAAGTTCCTCATACGCCTTGGCTGTGTTCGCCCAGACCGTGCTGCCGCCGTACGGGGGCAGCACGACCGCACGCAGGATGCTGATCGCGGGGACGCGGTCGACGAAGGTCACGTCGGTGTGCCAGGAGTTGGCCTTGCCGTAGTCGGAGTCGATGGGCAGGACGTTCGGGTTGTCCTTGCCGCGCACCGTCGGGTGGGCCAGGGTCGGCTCGCCGAGCAGGCGGGCGAAGCCGAGTTGACCCGCGTCGTCGAGGTGGTCCTGGCCGCGGAAGAAGACGACCTTCGCCGCGAGCAGCGCGGCGCGGATCTCGGCGACCGTCTTGGCGTCGAGATCGGGGCCGAGCCGGACACCGTCGATCCGCGCGCCGATGCTCGCGCCGAGCTTGACGACACCGATCGACGCCTGCCTTGCCGTCGGGATTTCCAATTCCGTGCTCATTGGTGTATTCCTTTCGCGCTGGTGATCCCAAGCTAGGCAGCGCGAACTCGGCCGGACAAGTTTCGGCGGCGTGAAATTAAGTCGTCTCAGCGTGCGGAACTGGTTGACCAGGACATTTCCCGCTGACAGTGTCCACCGTGTCCCCATTCAATCGGATTCAACCGATTAGTCGACGCCGCCTTTCGGCATTTCACAACAGATAAGGATCGACCGTGACTACCTCCCGACGGAACTTCCTCGGCCTGGCCATGTTCGGCGTCGCGGCGGCCGCGGGCTGCGGTACCGCGGCGGGCGGCACGGGCGCCCAGACCAAGACGCTGCGCTACCAGGGCGCGGCGGGCGACGTGACGCTGCCCGAGCTGGCGGCGGACCTCGGCTACCTCGGCGACCTGAAGCTGGAGTGGGTCGGCAACACCATCAGCGGCCCGCAGGACATCCAGTCGGCGGCCACCGGCCAGGTCGACTTCGGCGGCGCGTTCAACGGCGCGGTCGTCAAGCTCAAGGCCGCGGGCGCCCCGATCAAGTCGGTGGTCGGGTACTACGGCTCCGACAAGGACGCCTACAGCGGGTTCTTCGTGCTCGACGACAGCCCGATCACCCAGCCGCGGGACCTGATCGGCAAGAAGGTCGGGATGAACACCCTGGGCGCGCACCACGAGGCGATGCTCGGCATCTACCTCAAGCGCAACGGCCTGTCGGCGGAGGACATCAAGAAGGTCGAGCCGATCGTGGTGCCCCCGGTCAACACCGAGCAGTCGTTGCGGCAGAAGCAGATCGAGGTCGGCGTGCTCGGCGGCATCCTGCGCGACAAGGCGACCGAGCGCGGCGGCTTGCGCAAGCTCTTCTCAGATTTCGAACTGCTCGGCGGGTTCACGGCGGGCACGTATGTGTTCACCGAGAAATTCATCACGGACAACCCGGACACCGTGCGCACCTTCGTCACCGGTGTCGGCAAGGCGATCGAGTGGAGCCGCACGACGCCGCGCGAGCAGGTCATCGAACGCAAGGTCGCCATCGTGGGCAAGCGTGGCCGCAACGAGGACCCGGGCGCGCTCAAGCACTGGAAGTCGACCGGGGTCGCGGAGAAGGGCGGCAAGATCCTCGACAAGGAGCTGTCCGTGTGGATCGACTGGCTGACCGACCGCGGCGAGATCAAGCCGGGCCAGGTCAAGCTCACCGACCTCTACACCAACGACTTCAACGACTTGGCGAAGGGCTGACATGAGCGAGCACATCAGCTTCCGCGGCATCACCAAACGGTTTCCGGTCAAGGACGGCCGCTCCCGCAGCGACTTCACCGCGGTCGAGGCCATCGACCTCGACATCGACCGCGGCGAGTTCGTCGTGCTGGTCGGCCCCAGCGGATGCGGCAAGTCGACGCTGCTGGACCTGCTCGGCGGTCTGACCGCCCCGAGCGACGGCGAGATAGTCCTCGACGGCACGCCCGTCACCGGGCCGGGCCTGGATCGCGGCATCGTGTTCCAGCAGTACGCACTGCTTCCCTGGCGCACGGCCCTCGGCAACGTCGAGTTCGGTCTGGAAGCCACCGGCGTGCCACGCCGCGAGCGGACCGAGCGGGCGCAGGAGTTCCTGGACTTGGTCGGCCTGACCGGTTTCGAGCAGCGGCACCCACACGAACTGTCCGGCGGCATGCGCCAGCGCGTCGCGATCGCCCGCAGCCTCGCCTACGACCCGGCGGTCCTGCTGATGGACGAACCGTTCGCCGCACTCGACGCGCAGACCCGCGAGTCGCTGCAGGACGAGTTGCTGCGCATCTGGGAACGCACCGGCAAGACCATCGTGTTCATCACCCACTCCATCGACGAGGCCGTCTACTTGGGACAGCGCGTCGCCGTGTTGACCTCCCGCCCTGGCCGGATCAAGCAGATCGTCCGGATCGACCTCGGCGACCGCGCCGGACAGCCGGATCTGCGCTCCAGCCCCGACTTCGCCCGGTACCGACACCAGATCTGGGACCTCCTGCGCGACGAGGTCTCCCGCGCCCAGCAACAGGAGAAGGAGGTAGTCGGAGCATGAGCGCCCCAACCAGGACCACCACATCCGCCGGAACCAGCACAACCACGGCCCCGCCGAGCACCAACCCCGGAACTCGCCGCGAAACCCCAAGCGAGCAGCCCCCACCCTTCCCGGGGGGCGTCCCCTTGGCCAGTCTATCGGCGGAAGCGGCGGCGGGCCATGACGTGCGGCCGGTTGTGGATGGTTCGGAGGGATGTGGACAAACGGGTCCACTGAGTACGGGAACCGTCGCGGCCGAAGGCGAGAAGCCGCAGCCCGCGATCGCGGCGGCGGCGGCGCAGAACACGACCAATGACCCGGCGAGGGCCATACCCACGCAGCCCAGCGCGAACAGCGTCAGCATGGCGGCGACGACCACCCGGAAGCGAGAAGATCAAAGGGGGCAAGCCACAGGCCGGGCCGGACGTTTGTCGCGCCAGGTCGGCGCCGCGTTGGCCACTGTCTCGACCAAGGTCGCCGCCATCCTGGTCCTGTTGGCGGTGTGGGAGACCGCGCCGCGGCTGGGGCTGGTGGACGCCACCTTCCTGCCGCCGTTCTCCGAGGTCGGCGCCGCGTGGCTGGAGTTGGTCGGCAACGGCCAGTTGCTGTCCAACGCCGAGGCCAGCCTGGTGCGCTCGTTCAGCGGGTTCGGGCTCGCGGTGCTCATCGCGGTGCCGCTTGGGCTGCTGATCGGCTGGTACCGGCCGGTGGCCAACCTGCTCGGGCCGCTGCTGGAGGTCTTCCGCAACACCGCCGCGCTCGCGCTGCTCCCGGTGTTCGTGCTGCTGCTGGGCATCGGCGAGACATCCAAGATCACCATCGTGCTCTACGCGTGCACCTGGCCGATCCTGCTCAACACGATCACCGCCGTGCGCACCGTCGACCCGACCCTGCTGCGGCTGGCGCGGTCGATGGACGTGACCGGGTTCCGGTTGTTCCAGAAGGTGATCCTGCCCGCGTCGGTCCCCACGGTGTTCACCGGCGTCCGGCTCGCGGGCGCGGTGTCGATCCTGGTGCTGGTGGCCGCGGAGATGGTCGGCGCAAAGGCGGGCCTCGGGTATCTGATCAACGCGTCGCAGTACAACTTCGCCATCCCGCAGATGTACGCCGGGATCATCACGATCTCGGCGATCGGCGTGACCTTCAACCAGATCCTGGTCGCCTTGGAGCGCAGGTTCACCTCGTGGCGGGTCCCCGTCGGGGCGTAGCTCCGGCAGCCGATCGTCGTGTCCTTGTGGGACAGTGGGCCTGTGCGAACCATCGAGACGGAATCCGGTGTCCGGATCGCCACGTGGGTCTCCGGGCGGGGCCCCGCTGTGCTGCTCCTGCACGGTTGGCCAGTGACGTCCTTTCACTGGAGGCACACCGTTCCCGCGCTGGTGCGTGCGGGATTCCAAGCGATCGCCATGGACTCGCGCGGGTTGGGCGAGTCCATGGCGACGGCGGGCGGATACGACAAGGAGTCGCTGGCTCGCGACCTTCTCGCGGTGGCGAACACGCTGGACATCTCGACGTTCCATCTCATCGGGCACGACTGGGGCGCGACCGTGGCCTACCTTGTGAGCGCGGACAATCCCGACCGAGTGCGATCGCTGACCGTGGAGGAGGAACTCCTGCCCGGCACCGATGCGGTCATCCCGCCGCCGGGCGACACCCACTATCCGTCCTGGCATGGGGCGTTCAATCGGGAGTCCGGCCTGGCCGAGTCGTTGTTGTCCGAACGCGCGGACGCCTACCATTTGGCGTTTCTCCGGCAGAGCGCGGGCCCGACTGGTCTCGCCGCCGAAGCCGAGCAGGTCTACGCGACGGCGTACACCCATCAGGACAAGTTCACCGCGGGCCTCGAGTACTACCGCACAGGTGCCACCGACCGTCGCGCGGTGGGCGAGCGATCGAAACGACCGCTGTCACAACCCGTGCTCACCATCGGTGGCGAGTTCGGGATGGGAACAGCGGTTCGCGACAGTCTCAGCGCCGTCGCCGACAGCGTTCGACACATCCAGATCAACGGCGCAGGCCACTACCCCGCTGAACAACAACCCGAACCCACGAACACCGCGATCGTCGATTTCCTCCGTGGGATCGAGACACCGCGGGGTCCTTGAGCAGCGCGGTTCCACATCGTGGTCGCCTCGGCTCAGCCACCGGACGAGGTGTCACGATCGACCGCATGCGGCCCGTCAGCGCCACCGATCGCCGCCGCGCCCCCAGCGCGGCGGCGGTCATGCTGCGTGCGGTCCTCGAACACGGTCCGACCGCCCGCAGCACGGTCGCGCGGACGACGGGGTTGAGCCCGGCCGCGGTCACCAGGCAGTTCACCGTCCTGGCAGACCTGGGCCTCATCACCGAGGTGTCGGACGGCGTGGCGTACAGCGGCGTCGGCAGGCCGCACGTGCCCGTCGACATCGACGTCGACAAGCATGTGGTCCTGGGGATCCACATCGCCCACGACTTCTGCACGCTGGCCGCACTGGACCTGCGCGGCCGAGTCCAGGTCAGCACCCAACTCCCGCACCGACACACCGACCCGGAACGGACACTGTCGGCCGCGGCGGATGGCCTCGCCGCGCTGCGGGCGCCCGGCCGGATCCCGTTGGGACTCGGCGTGGCGACCGGCGGCTGGGTCGACCCGGACGCGGGCGTGCTCGTCGAGCACGCCTCCCTCGGCTGGAGCGACGTCCCGGTCCGCGCGCTGCTCGCCGCCCGCACCGGGCTCCCGGTCCGGGTGGACAGCCACGCCCGCGCGCTCGCGGGAGCAGAACAGCTCTTCGGCACCACGCGCGGTGAATCGGTGGTGCACCTGTTCATCGGCAACGTGGTCGACGCGGCGATCGTGACCGGCGGCGAACCCCATCGCGGCCCGCGTTCCGGCGCGGGTGACGTGGCTCATCTTCCCCTCGGCGACCCGGAGGTCGAGTGCCTCTGCGGCAGGCGCGCCTGCCTGGAGGCGACCGTGTCCGACCGCGCGTGGGCGGCGCGCGCGGTCGACGCCGGACTGATCGACCGTCCGTCCATCATGGACTTGGTCAGCGCGGCGGTGGCCGGGGTGCCCGCCGCGCAGACCTCATTGGCCCAGCGCGCCCGCATGGTCGGCCGTGCGGCGGCGACGCTGTTCGACATCGTCAATCCAGACGTGCTGGTGGTCACCGACTGCGGCGCGATCATGCTGCCCGAGTACCTGGCCACCGTGCGCGCCGAGGTGGGCCGCTGGTCGCGGGTCTGCGCCGACCCCGGTCGCGACGTGCTCGCCAGCAGCTTCGACGCCGATTCCGTGCTGGCCGTCGCGGCGGGCGCGGCTCTGCTCAACGAGGTCTACGCCGACCCACTGTCCCTTTCGGACATGGCGTTCCACTGACTGGACGGACTTAATTTCACGCCGCGCAATGTTGCCCGGCTCAGTCCGCCGCGGCGATAGTCGGTGAAGACCATTTCACTGACTGCCGTGGGAGAACCGCAATGGCTGAGCGGAAACTGCACCTCAACGCCTTCCTCATGGGCGTCGGCCACCACGAGGCGGCGTGGCGGCACCCGAGGACCGACCTGTCCGCCGTAGACGACGTCAGACACTTCCAGAACCTGGCCAGGATCGCCGAGCGCGGCACGTTCGACTCGGTGTTCCTCGCCGACGGCGTGCAGGTGTGGGGCGACGTGCGGCACAGCATCGCCAACCGCTTCGAGCCGGTCACCCTACTCACCGCGCTGGCCGCCGTGACCGACCACATCGGACTGATCGCGACCGCGTCGACCGGGTTCAGCGAGCCGTACAACCTGGCCAGGCTGTTCGCCTCCCTCGACCACATCAGCGGCGGCCGGGCGGGGTGGAACATCGTCACCACCGCGGGTGACCGCGCGGCGCAGAACTTCAACCGCGACACCAACGTCGAGCACGCGCGCCGCTACGAGCGGGCCGCGGAGTTCCTGGAGGTCGCCACCTCGCTCTGGGACTCGTGGGAGGACGACGCGCTGGTCGTCGACCCCGCGTCCGGCGTGTACGCCGACGAGACGAAGGTGCACGAGATCAACCACCGCGGCGAATGGTTCTCGGTGCGTGGCCCGCTCAACGCGACCCGCAGCCCGCAGGGCCGACCGCTGCTCGTGCAGGCCGGGTCCAGCGATGACGGCAAGGCGTTCGCCGCCCAGTGGGCCGAGGCGGTCTTCACCGCGCAGCAGACCTTCGACGACGCGACCGCGTTCTACGCCGACCTCAAGCGGCTGGTCGTCAAGGCGGGCCGCACGCCGGACGGTGTGAAGGTGCTCCCCGGCATCGTCCCGGTCCTGGGCGGCACCGAGGCTGAGGCGAAGGCACTGGCCACCGAGCTGGACGACCTGATCATCCCCGTGCGCGCGGTCCGCCAGCTCACCGAGATGATCGGGATCGACCTGACCGAGCACCCGCTCGACGAGCCGCTGCCGACACTGCCGCCGGTCAGCCGGATCAACGGCGCCAAGAGCCGCTTCGAGCTGGTCCGCGACCTCGCCGAGCGCGAGCGCCTGACGCTGCGCCAGCTGCTGGCGCGGCTCGGCGGCGGCCGCGGCCACCAGGTCGTCGCCGGGACGCCGGAGCAGATCGCCGACCACATCGAGCACTGGTTCACCAACGGCGCGGCGGACGGGTTCAACGTGATGGCGCCGCTGCTGCCATCCGGTCTGGAGGAGTTCGTCGAGACGGTCGTACCGCTGCTGCGGTCACGCGGGTTGTTCCGTTCGGAGTACGAGGCGAAGGACCTGCGTGGGCACTACGGTCTCGACCACCCCGCCAGCAAGTTCGCGTCCCGGCCGCTGGCAACTGTCGGCTAACCCCTGAAATCACCCCTGTATAGGCGGGAATCCGGCCTCTCGGCGCACGTATTTGTTCGTGCGGCTTAGAATTCGCGCATGTCTGGCCAACGTGGGACGACGAGAGCGTTCAGGGCGGGGGATTTCGTCGAGGTGGTCCGCGGTTTCCACGAGGGCGACTACGGCGTGGTCATGCTTTGGCCGCTGGACAGCTCCATCTGCCCTGACCACGTTCTGGTCGCCTTGGTCGGCAGCGATCAGGAGAAGTTCATCGCCGCCGACTCCCTCGCGCCGTGGCCGTGAGCGGGCTCAGTTCATCGGGATCGTGAACATCGGCGTGGCCCGTTCGGCCGAGGCGACGGTCGTCGTGGCCTCCACTGGTTTGCCCGTCGAGTCGTGGACCACGTGGTGCGCCACAAGAACGGGTCGGCTGGGCGGAATGCCCATCGTCACGCACTCCCCGCGTTCGGGCATCCGGGCGGCCATGGTCACGGCCGCGACCACCGGGTTCAGGCCCGCCCGGCGCATCAGGACGGTCAGGTGGGTGTGCGGCGTCGCCTGCCGGTCGGCGATGTCCTGACCGGTGTTGCGTTCGATGCGGCCCGCCACCCCGGCGGGCACCCACTGCTGGTCGATCTGCACGACCCGGGTGCCCTGCCGGTGGTGCCGGACCCGGTGCACCGCGAGGCTGCCGGACGCGAGGCCGAGGCGGGCGGCGACCTCGGCGCCCACCCCGGTCCACCCGCTGAGCACCACCTCGAGCTGCGGGCGGACGACCCAGGTGGGCGGCTCGACCGGGCGAGTGGGTCGGGCCGTGCCGCACACCAGGGTCCCGACGCCCTGCTTGACGACCGCGAGCCCTTCGCCGACCAGCACGGCGACGGCCGCGCGGGCGGTGCCGCGGGCCACGCCGAATCGCATCGTCAGGTCCCGCAGCGGTGGAAGCACGCTGCCGACCGGGTACTCGCCGCGGTCGATGGCGGCGATCAGCTGGTCGGCCACGTGCTGGTACTTGGTCTCCACGGACCTGTCTCCTCTCGCGGAGCGGAGGGTGGCGCGTGCGGAGTTGGAGTCCCGCACGGGCCACCCGTTGCCTACGCGCCGCCCACTTCCAGCGACCAGAGCGAGTAGCCGTAGGTGGTTCCCCTTGCGGTGCCGTAGATCCGGACATACCGCCCTGAACCGGACAGTCCGGTCAGGTCGTCCACTCCCCCGTCACCGTTGACATGGGTGTGGATCGTGGTGAAGTTCGTGCCGTCGTTCGACACCTGGACCAGGTAGTCGCGGCCGTACGCGGCCTCCCAGGTCAGCTTCACCTGGTCGACCGACTTCACCGAACCGAGGTCGACGCGGATCCACTGTGGATCCGACCGCAGGCTCGACCACCGGCTGGTGGTGACGCCGTCCACCGCGGCCGACGCCGGGAACGCGGCGGTCTCGACGCTGGACGCCGTTGCCGGAACACCCAGGGCGAGATCGTCCTGGTAAGCGGCGTAGAGGTTCGAGACCTGGGTGGCGCTCAGTGCCTCGTCGTAGAGCCGGAGCTCGTCGACAGTGCCACCGAAGGCCCGGTTGCCACCAACCGCGCCGCGCGGCAGCGCGACCGTCTGCGCGATCGTCTGGACCAACGCGCCGTTGGCGTAGAGCGACGTGCCACTCGGCGTGGCCACGATCGCCAGGTGGGTCCACTGGTTCAGCGGCACCGTGTAGGCGAAGGAGTAGTCCCCGACGCCGTAGGTGGTGACGCCGACCCGGTTGGTGGTGCCGTTCTGCTCCAGCTTGATCGCGGTGTTCCAGCCCTGCATCAGCTGCGTGTCGGTGCCGTTGGTCTCCCGGCGCGCCCAGGCGGCCACTGTCCAAGGTGGAGCGAGGTCGGACCCGCCGATATTGAGCTTGTCCGTCGCCGCGGCGGTGAACCTGGCACCGCTGCCGCGGTAGCCGGTGGTCGGGAACACGGGGGCGTCGGCGCTGTACGCGCTGGCGTGCTTGCCTCCCACGCCGTCGCGCGCCGTCGGGTAGGTGTACCCGGCGGGGTAGTGCGTCGCCGACGTGACCGCCATGTTCTCGTTGAAGTCGTAGTACTGGTCGGGCTGACCGTCGGCCGTGCGGGCCGGTGCCGAGCTGGCGGACAGGGTCGAACCACCTGAATCCGTCCGGTCCAACCGGCTTCGGACGCGCAAGGGGGCATCCGGACCGACTTCGCCGTCCAGACGCGGGGTCACTTTGGGTAACCGCTCAGGAGCTGGGCTGTGCCCGTCGAATCGGAATGGCGGTGGTCGGCGGCAGGTCGGCGGTCAGGAAGTCGGCGATCAGCCCGACCACGACGTCCGGCCGCTCAAGCGGCAGCGCGTGCGACGTGCCGGGTACGACCGCGAGCTGCCCCTGCGGGAGCGCCTCATAGAGCGCGCAGGTGTGGTCGAGGCGGATCAGGTCGTCGTCACCGACCAGGACCAGTACCGGGCTGGTGATGCGGGCAATATCCGCCACGGTAAGCGTGGGCTCGGTCGACATCATCGTCATCGCCTTGCCGAACATGGCCTCAAGGTGTTCCGCGCCGTCCGGCGAACGCTCCGTGTATCCGGCGGCGAGTTCCTGGGCCAGCGGTGAGTCCGCGTCCAGTTCCAAGGGCAGGACGCCGTCGTGGTGGAAGTTCGCACCGATCACGACCGCGCGGCTGACCAGGTCGGGCCGCGCCAAGGCGACCAGCAGTGCGACATTCCCGCCGTCACTCCAACCGACCAGGTGCGCGGGCCCACCGATAACCTCGCTCAGCACAGCCACTGTCTCGTCGGCCATGTCGGCGTAGTGGAAGTCGGCGTCGGTGTCGGCGGTGTAGCCGTGGCCGCGGCGGTCGAACGCGACCACCCGGAACCGATCGCTGAGCGCGCTTGCCACGCCGTCGAGGGAATCGCTGTTGCTGATACCGCCATGCAGCAGCAACAGCGGCTCGCCCGTGCCGCCCCGGTCGTCGACCCAGGTCGAATGCCCGCCGATATCCCGATAGGTGCCCATGCGCGACTCCCGTCCGATGGCCCGATCCCACTGTCCACCCGCCGCGCCGCCGGTGCGAGAGGCCGAAAGTCCCGTCCGCCCGCGTGGCGGCGGTGATCAGGACGGGTCACACTGGGGCGGTGAGCGGACCGTCGAGGGTCGGGGTTCGGGTCGAGGGCGTGGTGCAGGGCGTGGGGTTCCGCCCGTTCGTCTACGCGCTGGCCAACCGGTTCGGGCTCGCGGGCCTGGTCGGCAACGACGTCGACGGCGTGTTCATCGATGTCGAGGGATCGACCGAGTCGGTCGATGCCTTCCTCGCCGAACTGGCCGACCACCCCCCACCGCTGGCCGCCATCGAGCGGATCACTACGGAACCGCGTGACCCGGCCGGGGCGCACGGCTTCCAGATCGTGGCGAGCGAGCCGGGCGGGGAGCGGCGCACGCTGGTGTCCGCGGACAGCGCCACCTGCGACGACTGCCTGCGGGAGCTGGGCGACCCGGAGGACCGGCGGTTCGGCTACCCGTTCATCAACTGCACGAACTGCGGCCCCCGCTTCACCATCGTGCGCGACGTCCCCTACGACCGGCCGTTCACCACGATGTCCGGGTTTCCGATGTGCGCGCCGTGCGACGCGGAGTACCACGATCCCGGCGACCGCCGCTTCCACGCCCAGCCCACCTGCTGCCCCGACTGCGGCCCCACCCTGGAGCTGACCGACCGCGCGGGCACCCACCTGCCGGGCGACCCGATCGCCGAGTCCGCCGCGCTGCTGCACGCCGGGCGGGTCGTCGCGGTCAAGGGACTCGGCGGCTACCACCTGGCGACACTCGCCTCCAGCGAGCGCGCGAACGCCGATCTCCGGTCCCGCAAACACCGCGAGGACAAGCCATTCGCCGTCCTGGTGTCCGATCTGGACAGTGCGCGGAAGCTGTGCCATATGGACGATGTCGGTCAGGCTCTGCTGACCGGACGACAGCGGCCGATCGTGCTGCTCCCCCACCTGCCCGACGCCCCGGTCGCAGCTTCGGTGGCGCCTGGCAACCGCGAACTGGGCCTGATGCTCCCCTACACCCCAGCCCACCATCTGCTGATCCACGCGGTCGGCGAGCCGATCGTGCTGACCAGCGGGAACGTCTCCGACGAGCCGATCGCGCACGTCGACGCCGACGCGTTCGCCCGGCTGAGCGAGATCGCGGACGCGTTCCTCACCCACGACCGGCCCATCCACGTGCGGACCGACGACTCGGTCGTCCGCCCCTCCCGCGGACGCCCCTCAGTCCTGCGCCGCTCCCGTGGGTACGCGCCGGAACCCGTTCCGCTGCACCAGGAGTGCCCACGCCCAGTGCTGGCCTGCGGCGCCGAGCTGAAGAACACCTTCTGCCTCGCCAAGGACCGGCACGCGTTCGTCTCCCACCACATCGGCGACCTGGAGAACTACCCGACGCTGCGGTCGTTCACCGAGGGCATCGAGCACTTCGGCCGCGTGTTCGACATCGCCCCGGAGGTCGTCGCCCACGACCTGCACCCCGAATACCTGTCCACGAAGTTCGCCTTCGACCTGGCCGACGTCGACTTGGTCGGCGTGCAGCACCACCACGCGCACATCGCGTCGTGTCTGGCCGACAACGGGGTGGACGGCCCGGTGATCGGGGTCGCGTTCGACGGACTCGGCTACGGCACGGACGGCACCCTGTGGGGCGGCGAGTTTCTCATCGCCGACCTGGTGGACTTCGAGCGGGCCGCGCATCTTGCCGCCGTGCCGATGCCAGGCGGCGCCGCGGCGATCCGGCAGCCGTGGCGAATGGCCGCGTCCTATGTGGACGCGGCGGGCCTGGACACCGACCTTCCGGTACGGCGGCGGCCCCAGTGGGACCAGGTGACGGAAATGGCTCGCCGGGGCGTCAACGCGCCGCTCACCTCCAGCGCGGGCCGCCTGTTCGACGCGGTCTCCGCGTTGGTCGGCCTGCGCGCCGAGGTCACCTACGAGGGCCAGGCCGCCATCGAGCTGGAGCAGTGCGCCGACCCTTCGGAGACCGGCACCTATCCGGCGCCCCTGAGCCAGGACGGCCTGCTGTCGGGCGTCGACCTCGTGGCCGCCGTCGTCGCCGATCTCCGGGCCGGGGTCCCGGCCCACACCGTCGCGGGCCGGTTCCACAACGGCGTCGCCGACGCGATCACCCGCACCTGCGACTGGCTGCGGACGAGCCGGGGCCTGGACACGGTCGCGCTGTCCGGCGGCGTGTTCCAGAACGTCCTGCTCCTAGGCCGGGTCGTGGACCAGCTCACCGCGCGCGGGTTCGACGTACTGACCCACTCCCGCGTGCCGACCAACGACGGCGGGATCAGCCTCGGACAGGTCGCGGTCGCGGCTGCGCGAGACCGCGCGCACGGCTGAGGGCGCGCAGCCAGCCATACCAGTCGACCAGCCCGGCGCCGAGAGTCGCCGACACCGGCAAGATCGCCACGTCCGGCCGGATCAGCCGCGCGTCGTTGGTGAACCGCTCGACATCGAAGTCCACGTACGGCAGCAGGTCGACCTTGTTGAGCAAAACAAGATCCGCGGTCGCGAACATGTGCGGGTACTTGAGCGGTTTGTCCGCGCCTTCGGTGACCGACATGACCACGACCCGCGCGGTCTCCCCCAGGTCGAACAGGGCCGGGCACACCAGGTTGCCGACGTTCTCCACGAACACGATCCCGCCCGGCTCCGGGTCCAGCGCCCGCAGCGCTCCGGCGAGCATGTCGGCGTCGAGGTGGCACCCGGCGCCGGTGTTGATCTGGATCGCCCGGCACCCGGTCGCCCGGATGCGTTCCGCGTCGAGCAGGGTCTCCTGGTCGCCCTCGACCACTGAGACCGGGAAGTCGTCGGACAGGCCGCGCACGGTCCGTTCCAGCAAGGTCGTCTTGCCGGATCCGGGGGAACTCATCAGGTTGACCGCGGTGATCCCGCGCTCGGCCAGCCACGCCCGGTTCGTCCCGGCGAGCCCGTCGTTCTTGGCCAGCACGTCCACTTCCATCGACACCGTGTGCCCGCCACCGTGCTCGTGACCATGCCCGTCACCGTTGTGCCCATGACCGTGTCCGTGGCCGGGATCAGTGATCCGGACCTCGGACTCGCCGCAGCCGCACGTCGCACACATTCAAGCCACCTCCACCGACCGGATGCGCAGCTCGCGCCCGGCCAGGATCTCGATGTCGGCGCTGCCGCAGTCGCACAGCAGGATCAGGTCGTGGAAAGCCCGTTCGGCACCGCAGTCGCGACACCGGCCGCGGCCGGGCGGCTCGTCGATCTCCAGCCGGGCGCCCTCGACGGTGGTGCCCTGGGCCGCGACGTCGAAGCAGAACCGCAGCGAGTCGCTGACCACCCCGGCGAGCTGCCCGACCTCCAGCCGCACGGCCGTCACCCGAGCGTCGCCGAGCCGTTCGGTGATGGCCTCGACGACGCTCTGGGTGATGGCCAGTTCGTGCATGTCAACAGATCCTGGGCAACGGGTCGCCAACCAGCAAGTCGACGATCCGGGTGCCGCCGAACGTGGTGTTGAGCAGGACCAGCCCCGGCGGGTCGTCCTTGACCCGCCCGATGACCGCGGCTTCAGCGCCGAGCGGGTGCGCCCGCAAGGCCGCCAGCGCGCTGTCGACGTGCGCGCCGTCCACCACGACGACGATCCGGCCCTCGCACGCCACGTACAGCGGGTCGATGCCCAGCAGTTCGGACGCGCCGCGCACCTCGGTCTTCACCGGGATCGCGGCCTCGTCCACCACGACCGCCACGTCGGCGGCCTTGGCGATCTCGTTGAGGATCGTCGCGACCCCGCCGCGGGTCGCGTCGCGCATGGCCCGCACGCCGGGACACGCCGCGAGCAGCGCGGACACCAGCCCGTGCACGGGCGCGGTGTCGGACTCCAGGTCGGCGTCGATGTCCAGTTCGCCGCGGGCCAGCATGATCGTGATGCCGTGCTCGCCGATCGGCCCGGACACCAGGATCACGTCGCCGGGACGCACCGTGGCCACACCGAGCCGTGTGTCCGCGTCGAGCACACCAACCCCGGCGGTGTTGATGTAGCAGCCGTCGGCCTTGCCGCGCTGGACGACCTTGGTGTCGCCGGTGACGATCTTCACGCCCGCGACCGCGGCGGCCGCGGCCATGGAGTCGACGATCCGGGTCAGATCGGCGACCGGGAACCCTTCCTCCAGGATGAACCCGGCCGTCAGGTAGAGCGGCCGGGCGCCGGACACCGCGAGGTCGTTGACCGTCCCGTTGACCGCGAGGTCGCCGATGTCGCCGCCAGGGAAGAACAGCGGTGACACCACGAACGAGTCAGTCGTCAGCGCCAGCCGCGCACCGTCCACAGTGAACTCCGCGGCGTCTTCGAGCTGTTCGAGCATCGGGTTGCGGAAGGCGTCGAGGAACACCGCCTCCACCAGGGTCTGGGTGGCTTTGCCGCCGGAGCCGTGGGACAGCGTGATCCGTTCCTCGCGGACCTTGGCCCGCCTGCGCCTCGCCTTGTCGATCCGGTCGAGGACCTGCTGTTCCCGATTGGTCACGTGGTGCTCGCTTCCCGCACCCGCTGCCGGGTGAACCGCCCGAAGTTGTAGTAGGCCGCGCACGCGCCCTCCGGCGACACCATGCACGTGCCGATCGGTGTCTCAGGGGTGCACGCGGTGCCGAACACCTTGCACTCCCACGGTTTCAACACACCCTTGAGCACTTCACCGCATTGGCACGCCTTGGGGTCGGCGACCCGAACCCCTGGCACCGAGTACTGGCGCTCGGCGTCGAAGGCGGCGTACTCCTCGCGCATCCGCAGCGCCGAGTGCGAGATGAAGCCGAGCCCGCGCCACTCGAAGTACGGCCGCAGCTCCATGGTCTCGGCGATGACCCGCAGCGCGACCGGGTTGCCGTCCCACGGCACCACTCGGGAGTACTGGTTCTCCACCTCGGAGCGGCCCTCGTGCAGCTGCTCCATTAGCATGTAGATCGACTGCAGGATGTCCAGCGGCTCGAATCCGGCTACCACAACGGGTTTGCCGTATTCGGCCGCGATGAACTCGTACGGCCTGCAACCGATGACCGTGGACACGTGTCCCGGCCCGATGAACCCGTCGAGGCGCAGGTCCGGCGAGTCGAGGATGGCCTTGATCGCGGGGATGATCGTGACGTGGTTGGCGAACACCGAGAAGTTCTCGATGCCCTCCTTCGCCGCGCGCAGGACCGTCATCGCCGTCGACGGCGCGGTCGTCTCGAACCCGATGGCCATGAACACGACCTGCAAATCCGGGTTCTGCCTGGCGATCTTGAGGGAGTCCAGCGGCGAGTAGACCATGCGGATGTTGGTGCCCTCGGCGTTGGAGTCGAAGAAGTTCCCGCCGGATCCGGGCACCCGCATCATGTCGCCGAACGATGTCATCAGCACGCCTGGTTGGCGCGCGATGTGGATGGCGTCGTCGACCCGGCCCATCGGGATCACGCAGACCGGGCAGCCGGGGCCGTGCACCAGGGTGATGCTTTCCGGCAGGTAGTCCTCAAGCCCGTGCTTGTAGATGGTGTGGGTATGGCCGCCGCAGACCTCCATGAACTTGTAGTGCCTGCCGGGCTCACACAGGCTGGTGATCTTGGCCGAGAGGGCGCGCGCCTTCTCCGCGTCCCGGAACTCGTCGACGAACCGCATGGCGTCCTTCCGTTCTACTCGATCCGCGACTCCAGGAACGCGGCCATCTCGTCCTCGTATGCCTTGCCGATGCTCTCCAGGAACTCCAGCGCCGCGGCCGCCTCGGCCTCGTCGATCTTGGACAGCGCGAAGCCGACATGGATGAGCACCCACTCGCCGGGGACCGGTGGGTCGTCGGTCAGCAGGCCGATGTTGATGGCGCGCTTCACCCCGCTCACGTCCACTTTGGCCAGGTCGGGGCGGTCGGTCATGATCTCGATGACCTCACCGGGGATGCCGAGGCACATGGCGTTCCTCCTTGCCTGGTTGTCACATCCGGCTGATGTCGATGTAGCGCTTGATGTCAGGAGCGACCAGTTTGGCGATGGCCACACCGAGTCCGACGACGGTGAGCAGAATCAGGATTCGGCGCATGTCACACCCCCTTTCCTGCTGGGACAAGCAGTTCCGCCACAAGTGCGTGCACTTCGGCGGCGGCGGGTGTGACGGCGGCGGCCACTGGCTCCGACAGCCCGATCCCGGGGTCGAGGGACGCTGGTTCACAGCCGACGAGCAGCACCCGGCCGGGGGTCCCGCCGAGCAGGTGCACGAAATCGAGCACGCTGTCCGGCGTCATCTCGTGCGCCGACACCGGGGGCGGTTCAGCGGGTGCGGTGGTGTCCAGTTCCAGGACCGTGACCGTGCCCGGCACCTCGCCGCGCGCGGTGGCGTCGATCAGGATGGTGACGTCGTAGCCGGACATCAGCTCATAGGCCAGGTGCATCCCGCGGATGCCGTACTCCCCCACGCTGACACCATCTGGCACCGGCTCGGCGGCCAGGCGCGTGGCCACCTCGACGCCGAACCCGTCGTCGCCGAGGAAGATGTTGCCGATACCGGCCACCAGGATCTTCATGGGAGCGGTTCGATCTCGTCCGGGGCGAAATAGCGGAATCGCCCGTGCGCCAACTGGAGTTCTGCGGCCGGGTCGTCGTCCACGGTGACCGCCACATGCCACTTGTCGTCCACATCGGACAGCACCGCGGCGACGGTCGCGGTGCGGCCGGCGAGGAACATGTCCTGCGCGTCGGACCGGCGGCTGCCCGGCTGTAGCCGCACCCGGCTGCCCTTCGCCACCGGGATCCCATTGACCACCACGTGATCGGTCTCGGGCGAGACGGACGCGTCAGCGCCCGGGTCCCACCAGGGCACGTCCGGGCGCGTCGGCTCCGGTTCGCCGGTCACCGCGCGCAGGTAGCGAACGGTGCCGTGCAGGCGTTCCAGCAGTTCGCCGGGCAGGCCGTCGACCCGGTCGACCAGCTCGGCCGCCTTCTCGTCGGTGACCCGCGCCTGCCGCTTCTCCTCGTCGGTGAGGGCCATCGTGCGCAGGGTCAGGATCTCGTCGATCTCGGTGCCGTCGAACAGGTTCCCCGCGCTCTCCGGCGCGATCGACGCGTGGTCGTAGAGGATGATCGGCGAGGACAGGATCACGTCGCCGACCAGGACCGGCCAGGTCCGCTTGTTCTCACACTCCTGCGCGGCGGGCGTGGCCCACTCGGGCGGTTCGACCATCGACAGGAACTTGCCCGGCCGGACGTGCAGCAGCGTGTGCGCGGCGACCAGCGCGTGCCGCAGCGCCTGAGTCCGCTCGTCGGCGGTCGCGTCGGAGGTGTTGGCCAGGTCGACCCGCAGCCGGGCCCCGCCGAACGGGCCGACCAGCGCGTCGGCGCGCAACGTGAGCCGCCCGGACAGCGACTCGCGGCGCCGCACGATCCGGACCTCGTCGGTCAGCTCCTCGACATCGGTGCCGCCGTCGATGCTGAACGGCACCTCGTTGTCCCCCGCCAGCAGGTCGGCGAAGCGCAGCACCGCGTCGACCTCGCGCTCGACGGCCTCGTCCCAGGTCGTGTACTCGGTCCCGTCGACGGTCACCGACTCGACCGGCGCCCCGGACACCTCGACCGTGCGGGACTGCACCTGCAGGAACCGCAGGCGCAGGTAGAGGGTCGCCTGCCCGTCGGGCTCGACCAGGCACTCGGTGCGGTTGTCGGCATGTTCGCCGGAACCGCCCGCGGCGAACGCGGGTGGCATGAGCACGCCCCACTGCCAGCGCAGCTGGTTCTTCGCCGATGACGCGCGGTACGGGTAGAGCAGGTAGCCCTCGTAGAGGACGGCGTCGGCGACCGCGCGGGCGGCGTCGAAGCTGTCGAACGGATCGAGGGAGTCGGTCATGACGCCTCCGCGCAAGAGAGCAGCACCCTGTCGACCGGGTCAAGGTAACCAGTCATGACGCCTCCGCGCGGGCGAGCAGGGCGGCGAAGGCCGCGTCCCAGGTCGGCAGCGCGTGCGCGGCCTTGTACTTGAGCAACGCGTCCATGGTCTCCTTGTGCACCCGGACCCACGCCTGGTTGGGGAAGTAGGTGTCCATCATCGACTTCCACACCGCGACAGGGACCCGGTAGGAGGACTCCTTGTGCCACGGCACCTGGTTGACCCAGAACCCTTCCTCGCCCTTGCCGAACACGGTGCCGCTGAACAGCAGCACCATCGGCACCTCGCCCTCCTCCAGCGCGTGGAAGTACTTGCCCGCGGCCACTTCCAGGTCGTAGCTGCACGGCACCGGGACATCGATCTCGGTCGACCCGGTGAATGTGGGCACCATGATCGACACGTTGCTGAACTGCATCGGCTTGAGCGTCTCGCCCCAGCGCGACGGCTCGCCGAACAGCGCGACGAGCAGCTCCTTCTCCCCTTCGGTGTAGCGCCTGCGCTGCGGCTCGATCCGGATCTGCACGCGCAACGCGATGGCGTGCACGGTGGCCGCGTTGACCTCGGCGATCCGCAGCCGGAACAGCAGCGTGGGGCTCGCGCCATACCGTTCCGGCTTGACGTCGATGCAGTCGAAGGCGAGTTCGGTCATTCCCCGCCTCCGACCGGGGTGGACTTGGCCCGCAGGCTGTCGAAGAACCCGTCGATGTGCCGCCACGCGTCGGTCCCGCCGTCGAACCCGCGCCAGTGCGTCCGGACGAGACCGACGAGCTGGTAGCACGCGTCGATCGGCACCAGGAAACCTTCGAACCGCTCGTCCTGCTTGACGATCAGCAGCGCCTCGACGTCCGGCACCATGTCGGTGAGCCAGTCGTTGGCCGCGACCAGGTCGGACCACGCGTCCAATGACAGCAGCGACTCGGTGGCGCCCGCCGGGCTCGGGTAGAACGCGACCGTGCGCTCCATGTCCGAGTTGGCGAAGAAGAACGCCATCTTCACCGGAATCCCCGCCGTGTCCCACAGCGGGCCGCCCTCCGGCAGCGACGAGATGTACTGGTAGCGGTCGGGCACGGCGCGGAACTTGCTGCCGCCCGCCCCGCGCGGGGTGAACAGCAGATAGCACCCGCGGCAGGTGCACAGCAGGGCACGGGTCTCCACATTGGTCACGTGGCCGTGCTCCTCGCCGATCATCTCCCCGCACATCTCGCACCGCTCGACCCTGGCCACCGGCTGCCGGGGCGCGCGGAACCGCCGAAGGCCTTGGGTCATGTCGGCACCGCGATCCGCACTCCGCGTTCCCCGGCGAGCAGGGGCAGCGGATCGAGGTGGGCGCTGCTGCCGCGCCCGGCCAGCGCGACGTCGTAGTCGCTGCCGCAGCCGGGACAGCGCAGCAGGCTGCCCGTCAGCGTCGCACCTGCCAGGGTGGCCGAGCAGGTCGGGCAGCGGTCGCGGTAGGCGTAGAGCTGACCGTCCACATTGCACACGACGGTGTCCGCGCCGCCGACCGTGGCCGGGTGCACCGCGCCAGGGGCGATCGAGTCGAGTCCGTCGGCGTCGAGCCAGCGCGGCGGGGGCGGCGCGGGCGCGGTCACCGAGCTGATCGGCAGCAGCGGCCTGCCGTTCGGCCCGGTCCCGGCCGCGGGTTCGGCCACGACACCCTCGACGTCGACCCTGGTGA